>JAKSBE010000222.1 GCA_022361275.1 Kiloniellales bacterium | reverse complement strand
CCGCGCCGAGGGCAAGGACAAGGACGAGGTGCCGGCGGTCGAGTTCCGCCGCGAGTGCCGCGACTTCGCGACCCGTTGGATCGGGGTCCAGACCGAGGAGTTCAAGCGCCTGGGCGTGATCGGCGACTGGAAGACGCCCTATACCACCATGAGCTACGCCGCCGAGGCGCAGATCGTGCGCGAGCTCGGCAAGTTCCTGATGAACGGCAGCCTCTACGCCGGCGCCCGCCCGGTGCTCTGGTCGGTGGTCGAGAAGACCGCCCTGGCCGACGCCGAGGTCGAGTACCACGACCACGTCTCGCCGACCATCTGGGTCCGCTTCCCGGTGACCAGGACCGCCGCCAAGGCGCTGGAGGGCGCCAGCGTCGTGATCTGGACCACCACGCCCTGGACCATCCCGGGCAACCGGGCGATCGCCTTCGCCGAGGACGAGCTTTACGTCGTCGCCGAACTGCGCGCGGCGGAGGAAAAGTCCGGCGCGCTGCCGGGCGAGAAGATCGTCGTCGCCAAGGCCCTGCTGGAGACCGTGCTCGCCGACGCCAGGGTCACGGCCCACGAGGTGCTGGCCGAGGTCAAGGGGGCCGAACTGGCCGGCACGGTCACCGCCCATCCCCTGCGCGGCCATCCCGATGCCAAAGGGGGCTACGACTTCGACGTACCGCTCTTCCCGGCCGACTTCGTCACCATGGACCAGGGCACCGGCTTCGTGCACATCGCGCCCGGCCACGGCGCCGACGACTTCGAGCTGGGCCGCGTCCACGGTCTGGAGGTGCCGCAGACCCTCGACGGCGCCGGGCGCTTCCTGCCCCACGTCCCGCTCTTCGCCGGGACCGTGGTCTACGACGCCGATGGCAAGGAGGGCGACGCCAACGGCAAGGTCATCGCCGCCCTGGCCGGGGCCGAGGCGCTGCTGGCCAAGGGCCGCCTGAAGCACAGCTATCCGCATTCCTGGCGCTCCAAGGCGCCGCTGATCTTCCGCAACACCCCGCAGTGGTTCATCTCCATGGAGGCCAACGACCTGCGGGCCAAGGCGCTGAAGAGCATCGAGGACACCCGCTTCGTCCCCGCCGCGGGCAAGCAGCGGCTCTACGCCATGATCGCGCAGCGCCCGGACTGGTGCGTCTCGCGCCAGCGCTTCTGGGGCACGCCCCTGCCGCTCTTCGTCCACAAGCAGACCGGCGAGGTGTTGCGCGACCAGGCGGTGATCGACCGGGTCGCCGCGGCCTTCGAGGCGGAGGGCGGCGACGCCTGGTTCGCCAGCGAGCCGCAGCGCTTCCTGGGCAACGACCACAAGGCCGAGGACTACGACCAGGTCACCGACGTGGTCGAGGTCTGGTTCGACTCCGGCTCGACCCACGCCTTCGTGCTCGAGGCCCGGGACGACCTCGCCTGGCCGGCCTCGCTCTACCTGGAAGGCTCGGACCAGCACCGCGGCTGGTTCCATACCTCGCTGCTGGAATCGGCCGGGACCCGCGGCCGGGCGCCCTACGACGCGGTCCTGACCCATGGCTTCGCCCTCGACGAGCAGGGCAAGAAGATGTCCAAGTCCCTGGGCAACGTCACCGCGCCCCAGGAGGTCATCGACAAGAGCGGCGCCGACATCCTGCGGCTCTGGGTGGTCGCCTCGGACTACGCCGAGGACGTGCGGATCGGCCCGGAGATCCTGCGCACCCAGGTCGACGCCTACCGGCGGCTGCGCAACACCCTGCGCTACCTGCTCGGCAACCTGGACGGCTTCGCCGAGAAGGAGCGCCTGGCCCCGGCCGAGATGCCGGAACTGGAGCGCTGGGTCTTGCACCGCCTGGCCGAACTCGACGGGGTGGTGCGCCAGGGCTGCGCGGACTTCGACTTCCACGCCGTCTACCAGGCGCTCAACGCCTTCTGCGCGGTCGACCTTTCGGCCTTCTACTTCGACGTCCGCAAGGACTCGCTCTACTGCGACCATCCGGCTGCGACCCGGCGCCGCGCCTGCCGGACGGTGCTGGATCAGGTCTTCTCCTGCCTGACCGCCTGGCTGGCGCCGATCCTCTGCTTCACCGCCGAGGAGGCTTGGCTCTGCCGCTTCGGCGAGATCCCCGAGGCCGAGGACAGCGTCCACCTGCGGCTCTTCCCGGAGATCCCGGCCGAGTGGCGCGACGCGGCCCTGGCCGAGAAATGGGCCAAGGTGCGCCAGGTGCGCCGGGTGGTGACCGGCGCGCTGGAGTTGGAGCGGGCCGAGAAGCGGATCGGCTCCAGCCTCCAGGCCAGCCCCCGGGTCTTCATCGAGGACGAAGCGCTCCGCCAGGCGGTCGACGGGGTCGACCTGGCCGAGATCTCGATCACCTCGGCGATCGAGGTCGCCGCCGGCGCCGCGCCTGAGGCGGCCTTCACCCTCGAGGAGGTGCCGGGGGTCGGGGTGGTCCCGGGCCCAGCGGCCGGCGACAAATGCGCCCGCTGCTGGCGGATCCTGCCGGAGGTCGGCCGGCAGACCGACTTCGCCGGGCTCTGCGCCCGCTGCGCCGACGTGCTGGCGCCGGCATGACCGGCGCCGGCGCCAAGGGCCCCGGCGCGGGGGGCTGCGGCAGGCTGCGGGGCATGGCCCTGGGTCTGGCCGCCGTGATCCTGGTCCTCGATCAGCTCAGCAAGTGGTGGATCCTCGACGTGGTTCTGGCCGAACGGCGCTTCGTCGAGGTGACCAGCTTCTTCAACATCGTCCTGGTCTACAACCGCGGCGTCAGCTTCGGCATGTTCGCCGACGGTGCCTCGACCTGGCAGCCCTGGATCCTCTCCGGCGTCGCGATCGCGATCTCCCTGGGGCTGCTCGTCTGGCTCTGGCAGGTTCGCCACTGGCTGCCGGCGACGGCGATCGGCCTGGTCATCGGCGGCGCGATCGGCAACACCGTCGACCGGCTGTTCCGGGCCGAGCAGGCGGTGGTCGACTTCCTCGACTTCCACGGTTTCATCTTCAACTTCCCGCCGCTGCACGGTCACTGGCCGGCCTTCAACGTCGCCGACAGCGCGATCGTCATCGGCGTCCTGGCCTTGGTTTACGATGGCTTGTTCCTTCAGCCACAGGGCGATACACTTCACACTTCGGGGGAAGGAAGGAAACAAGGGGACGGCTGAGATGAGACGCGCGGCTCTCGTCGCATGCGCTGGCGTATTGGTTTTCGCGCTGGCGGCCTGCAGCGGTGTCAGGAATCAACTGGGCATGGGCAAGCAGGCGCCCGACGAGTTCCGGGTGACCTCGCAGGCCCCATTGAGCCTGCCGCCGGACTACCGTCTTCGCCCGCCCGAGCCCGGCGCCGTCCGGCCGCAGGAGGGCACGCCGACCCAGCAGGCCCGGCGCAGCGTCTTCAAGCTCGACGGCGCCGAAGGGACCACGCCGGTGCGGGCCTATGGCGGCGGAGGTGCGCAGAGCGCCGGAGAGCTGGCGCTGACCCAGCGCGCCGGTGCGAATCGGGTCGATCCGAAGATCCGCCAGCTGGTCGAGGTCGAGAGCGACCAACTCAACGACGAAGCGACCACCTTCATCGACACCCTGCTGTTCTGGCGTGAGCCGCTGCCTCCGGGCAGCGTGGTCGACGCCAGGGCCGAGTCGGATCGGCTGCGCGAGAACCGGGCCCTGAACCGTCCGGCCAACGCCGGCGAGACGCCGATCATCAAGCGGCGCCAGCGCGGCATTCTGGAAGGCATCTTCGACTAAAGCGGCCGCGTAGGTCCGAGAGTCACCCCCGCCCCCTTAACCATGAAGAAATCGCCCGGCGGCCAGGCTGGCGTGCGGCTGTTGCGCGGGTTCGCGCCCAAGCCTATATCCCTGCGGTGAGCGGCCTGCGCCGGCGCAGGCCGGACCGCCCTTCCGGAGGTATCGTGACCCGCTTTCCCTCGCTCCGGCGGCTCGGCGTCTTGACAGGCCTGGCCGCGCTCCTGCTCACCTTCGGCCGACCCGTCCAGGCCCGCGTCTTCGAACCCGAGACCTTCACCCTCGACAACGGCCTCCAGGTGGTCGTCGTGACCAACCGGCGGGCGCCGATCGTCAACCACATGGTCTGGTACAAGGTCGGCGCCGCGGACGAGGAGCCCGGCAAGTCGGGCCTGGCGCACTTCGTCGAACACCTGCTGTTCAAGGGCACCGAGACCGCGGAGCCCGGCGAGTTCTCGGACGTGATCGCCCGCAACGGCGGCCGGGAGAACGCCTTCACCAGCTACGACTACACCGGCTATTTCCAGACCATCGCCAGCGACCGCCTCGCGCTCATGATGAGGTACGAGGCCGACCGCATGGCCAACCTGGTCCTGACCGACGAGGTCGTGCTGCCGGAGCGCGACGTGATCCTGGAGGAGCGGCGCAGCCGGGTCGACAACGAGCCCGGCGCCCAGCTCTCGGAGATGGCCCGCGCCGCGCTCTTCATGAACCACCCCTACGGGATCTCGATCATCGGCTGGGAGCACGAGATGCGCCAGCTTACCACCGAGGACGCGCTGGCCTTCTACCGGCGCTGGTACGCGCCGAACAACGCGGTGGTGGTGATCTCCGGCGACGTCACGCTCGACGAGGTCCGGCCCCTGGCGGAGAAGTACTACGGCGCCGTGCCGCGCCGCGCCGTGCCCGAGCGCCTGCGCCCGCAGGAGCCGGTCCAGATGGCGCCGCGACGCGTGGTCCTGCAGAGCCCGCGGGTGCGCCAGCCCGCGATCTCGATCTCCTACCTGGCGCCGAGCTACAACCGGGGCGAGCCCGGCGAGGCCTATGCTCTCCAGGTCCTGTCCGAGATCCTGGGCGGCGGCTCGGTCAGCCGGCTCTACCTCTCCCTGGTGGTCGAGCAGGGGCTCGCCGCCGCGGCCGGCAGCGGCTACGGCGGCGACGACCTGGACCTCAGCACCTTCACCTTCTACGGCTCGCCGCGTCCGGGGACCGATCTCGACCTGGTCGAGGCGGCGCTGCGCGCGGAGATCGACAAGCTGCTGAAGGACGGCGTGACCGAGGCCGAGGTCGCCGAGGCCAAGGAGCGGCTGCAGTCCGCCGCGGTCTTCGCCCGCGACAACGTCTCGACCCCCTCGCGGGTCCTCGGCGCGGCCCTGGTCACCGGGCAGACCATCGAGGACGTCGAGGCCTGGCCGGCGCGCATCGGCGCGGTGACCGCCGAGCAGGTCAACGCCGTGGCCCGCGCGGTCTTCGACGCGCGGCGCTCGGTGACCTCCGTGCTCGAACCCGAACCGACCAGCTGAGGACAGGCCATGATCCCCAGGTACCGACCGTTTCTGCAGAGGCTCGCGCTCGTCGCCGCGACGGCCTTCGTCGTGGCCCAGCCGGCCGAGGCCGTCGAGGTGCAGCGGGTGGTCAGCCCCGGCGGCATCGAGGCTTGGCTGGTCGAGGACCACAGCAACCCGATCATCTCCGTCGATCTCGCCTTCCGCGACGGCGGCAGCGTCATCGATCCCGAGGGCCGGGAAGGCCTCGCCAACATGGTCTCCGGCCTGATCGACGAGGGCGCCGGCGAACTGGACTCGCGCAGCTTCCGGGGCGAGATGGAGAACCGCTCGATCTCGCTGTCCTTCTCGGCCGGGCTGGACCGCTTCTTCGGCGGTGTCCGGACCCTGACCAAGCACCGCGACAAGGCCTTCGACCTGCTGCGCCTGGCACTCACCGCGCCGCGCTTCGACGCGGAGCCGGTCGAGCGGATCCGCAGCCAGATCCTGGCCCGCCTGGCCAGGGACTCCGAGGATCCCGACACCATCGCGATCCTGACCATGCGCCGGCTGCTGCTGTCCGGGCATCCCTATCACCGGCCGCTGCGCGGTACCGCCGAGAGCGTCGGCGCCGTCACCCGCGACGACCTGGTCGCCTACACCCGGCGGATCTTCAGCCGCGACCGCCTGGTGATCGGCGTGACCGGCGACATCACGGCCGCCGACCTGGCGACCCTGCTCGACCAGACCTTCCTCGGCCTGCCGGCGAGCGGCGACCCGATCGAGGTCGCAGAGGCCGAGCCCAAGGCCGAGGGCGACGTGGTCGTGGTCGACCTCGACGTCCCGCAGTCGACCGCGGTCTTCGGCCACGCCGGGATCCGCCGCGACGACCCGGACTACTACGCGGCCCGGGTGGTCAACTACGTCCTCGGCGGCGGCAGCTTCGCCTCGCGGCTCTACGCGGAGGTGCGCGAGAAGCGCGGCCTCGCCTACTCGGTCTACAGCTATCTCCAGCCGCTGGACCACGGCGCCCTGGTCCTCGGCGGGGTGGCGACCCAGAACGGCCGGATCGGCGAGTCGCTGGACGTGATCCGCGCCGAGTGGCGGCGCATGGCCGAGTCCGGGCCGAGCGAGGAGGAACTGCGCGACGCCAAGACCTTCCTGACCGGCTCCTTCCCGCTGCGGCTCTCCAGCACCGGGCGCATCGCCCGCATGCTGGTCGGCATCCAGCTCCAGGACCTGGGGATCGACTACCTGGACCGCCAGAAGACCTACATCGAGGCGGTGACGCCGGAGGACGCCCGGCGGGTCGCGCGCCGGATCTTCGATCCCGAGGCCTTCACGGTGGTCGTCGTCGGCCGGCCGGACGGGGTCGAGGCGACCCGCGAGCTGCCGCCCGACAACTCCTGACCGCCCGGCCGGTTTTGCCGGGCCGGGGCTCTGATAGCAGCCTGTTGAAGAAATCCGGAGTGCTTGCCCAAGGTCATCCTTCGACAGGGGGCGCAGCCCGGCGCTACGCGCGGATGAGGCGAAATGCTTGAAATTGCTCACCCTCACCCTGAGCCTCTTCATCCCGAGCTTGTCGAGGGACGAAGGGTGAGGGTGGCGGGTCGCACTTTTTCAGCAGCCTGCTAAACTCGGATCTCGGGCGATTCGCCCCAAGGATTCGCCCTGGGGAAGCCGAGGCGTCATGAGCTACTCCCAAGAGACCGAGACCTGCCTGGCCACCGCCGTCGGCGCGGCCGGGCTGAGCGCGGCGGAGCTTTCCGAGGACCTGGCCCGCACCGCGCCGGCCCTGGCGCGCCTGCGCGCGGCGCGGGCCGCCGGCAGCCTGCCGCACCTGACCATCGCCGCCCGGCGCGACGACCTGCCGGCCATCGAGGCCGCGGCCGCGCGGCTGCGCGCGGCCTGCGACGAGGTCGTTCTGCTCGGCACCGGCGGCTCCTCCCTCGGCGCCCGAACCCTCCAGGCCCTGGTCGGGACCGACACCACGCCCCGGCTCCAGGTGCTGGAGAACGTCGACCCGGTGACCGTCGAACGCCTGCTCGCCGGCCTCGACCTGGCGAGGGCCGGCCTGGTCGTGGTCTCCAAGTCCGGCTCGACGCCCGAGACCCTGAGCCAGTTCCTGATCCTGCTCGCGGCGATGGAGGCCGCGCTCGGCCGCGCCGCCCTGGCCGAGCGCATCGTCGTGGTGACCGAGCCGAAGGACAGCCCGCTGACCCGCCTGGCCCGGGAATACGGCCTGTCCTGCCTGGACCACGACCCCGACCTGGGCGGCCGTTACTCCGTGCTCTCCGTCGTCGGCGCCCTGCCGGCGCGGATCCTCGGCCTCGATGTCGAGAAGCTGCGCGCCGGCGCCCAGGCAACGCTGGACGCCGCCCTGGACGCGGCCGAGCCGCGCGAGGCCGCCCCGGCGCTCGGCGCCGCGGTCGCGGTCGGCCTGGCCGAGCGCCGCCGGCTACCGATGAGCGTCCTGCTCGCCTACTGCGACCGCCTGGACCCCTTCGTGCTCTGGTACCGGCAGCTCTGGGCCGAGAGCCTGGGCAAGGACGGCAAGGGCACGACCCCGGTCAAGGCCCTGGGCACGGTCGACCAGCACAGCCAGCTCCAGCTCTACCTCGCCGGCCCGGCCGACAAGGCCTACACGGTCCTGACCGTCGAGGCGGCCGGCCAAGGCCCGGAGATCCCCGCCGCCCTGGCCGCGGAGGCCGGCCTCGGCTACCTGGCCGGGCGCCGCCTCGGCGACCTCTTCGCCGCCGCCGGGCGGGCGACCGCCGAGACCCTGGTCGCCGAGAAGCGGCCGGTCCGCCGCATCCACCTGGCGAAGCTGGACGAGGAGAGCCTGGGCGCCCTGCTGATGCACTTCATGCTCGAGACCATCATCGCCGCCGACCTGCTGGGCGTGGCGCCCTTCGACCAGCCGGCGGTCGAGGCCGGCAAGCGCCTGACCCGCAGCTATCTGGAGGAGGCCGCGGGATGAGCCTGCGCCTGCTGCCCGAGACCCTGGTCAACCGCATCGCCGCCGGCGAGGTCGTCGAGCGCCCGGCCTCCGCGGTCAAGGAGCTGGTCGAGAACGCCCTCGACGCCGGCGCCGGGCAGGTCGAGGTGGTGCTGCGCGACGGCGGCCGCAGCCTGATCGCGGTGACCGACGACGGCTGCGGCATGACCCCTGAGGAGCTGACCCTGGCGGTCGAGCGTCACGCCACCTCCAAGCTGCCCGACGACGACCTGGTGCGCATCGCCAGCCTCGGCTTCCGGGGCGAGGCCCTGCCCTCGATCGGCGCGGTCAGCCGCATGACCGTGACCAGCCGGCCGGCCGGCGCCGCCGAGGCCTGGCGCCTGACCATCGAGGGCGGCCGCAAGGCCGCGCCCGAGCCGGCCGCCCAGGCCCAGGGCACCCGGGTCGAGGTCCGCGACCTCTTCTTCGCCACCCCGGCCCGGCTCAAGTTCCTCAAGACCCCGCGCACCGAATACGGACACGCCGAGGACACGGTGGCGCGCCTGACCATGGCCTTCCCCCAGGTCGGCTTCTCGCTCTCCGACGGCAGCCGCACGACCCTGCGCCTGACCGCCGCCGAGGGCGTCCTCGTCGACGCCCGGCTTCAGCGCCTGGGCGCGATCCTGGGCAAGGACTTCGCCGAGAACGCGCTCGCCATCGAGGCCGAGCGCGAGGGCCTGAAGCTCTCCGGCCACATCGGCCTGCCGACCCTCAACCGCGCCAACGCCCGCCACCAGTACCTCTTCGTCAACGGCCGGCCGGTGCGCGACACGCTGCTGCACGGCGCGGTGCGCGGCGCCTACCGCGACTT
>JAKSBE010000182.1 GCA_022361275.1 Kiloniellales bacterium | reverse complement strand
GTCGGTCTTGACCAGCAGGGCGAAGCACTGGCCCTCGATGCCGTTGGAAATCCAGGTCTTGGTTCCCTTGACCCGATAGTCCGCGCCGTCGCGGCGGGCCACGGTGCGGATCGCCTGCAGGTCGGTGCCGCAGTCGGGCTCGGTCAAGGCCAAGCCGCCGCGCAGCTCGCCAGTCGCGAAGCGGGGTAGGAAGCGGCGTTTTTGCGCCTCTGTGCCGCGGTGCTCGACGATATAGGCCATGATCAGGTGAGAGTTGATGATCCCGGTCAGCGACATCCAAACCCGGGCGATGCGCTCGATCATCCGGGCATAGAGGCTGGGCGACAGGCCGAGCCCGCCGTAGTCGGGGGAGATCAGCGCGCCGAACAGGCCCAGCTCCTTCATCCCCTCGACGATGTCATGGGGATAGCTGTCGGCGTGCTCCAAGGCCATGGCGTGCGGCTTGACCTCGCGCTCAAGAAACTTCTCGACGCTGTCGAGGATCAGGCGGTCCTGCTCTTGCCGGTCGTCGTCGGCGGCGGTAGTCGTCAACATAGGCTTGTTCCCTCGGACCAGCGGTTACGCCGTTCCCAGGGCCGTGGCGAGCTGCTGTGCGGGCAAGCTGTCCGGCGCGGCCAGGATTAGCGTTTCGATCTCCTCGGCCCGGCGCGTAGAGACCGAGGCGGTGGCGTTCTGCCGGAACTTCTCGGCGATCTCCTCGTTGGCCAGCGGGCGGCCGGCGGCGCCGCGGTTGATCGCCTCCCGGTGGTGCAGGCTCCGTCCGTCGGACAGCGCGATCGAGACCTCCCCGGAATAGGCCTTGGGATAGGGTGAGTCCGGGTCCGGCTCGCAGTCGACCCGGCTCGCGAGATCGAGGATCTCCGGGTCACGGAGGGCGTCTCCCTCGATCTCGGCCAGGGTCACCTGCCTGCGTCGGATAGCGGCGGCGACCAGGAAGGGGATGCTGAACTGGGCGTCGTAGCTGTTCGCTGGGCGCTTCTTGTTGTCTTCCGGTTCGCAGACCACCGGCATGACTTCCCGCGGCAGACGCACCGTAATCCCTTCGACCGCGGCGCCGTTGATGCCCCCGGCGAGCGCGAGGGCGGCGTCGATCGCGCCATGGGTGAAGTGGCAGGCGGGGAAGGGCTTGATGGCCGTCTCCATCAGCTCCCAGACGTTGCCCAGGTCGGCCGTCGCCCGGGACAGGTCGCAAGCCTCGAAGTGCGTACCGAGATAGCTGCGATAGAGACCGAAGCGGCCCTCGTAGGGCTGGCTGGCGCCGACGAAGCCCGCCGCGGCGAGTGTCGCGGCTTGGAGCCCGGCGGCGGCGGCCCAGCCGGGATGGATGCGCTTGGTCCAGCCGCCGTCCTCGAGGAACTCGAGGCTGCCCGATGCGAAGCTGAGCGCGATGCCCTGGGCTTGGCGCATCTCGGCCGCGGTGAGATCCAAGAGCTTGCCGGCGACCAGCGCGCTGGAGAAAGCGCCGACCACCCCAGTCGGATGGAAGCCGGCGGCATGGAACTGGCTGCTCGCGGCCTGGCCGAGCCGGGCGGCCACCTCGACGCCGAGGACATACGCCGTCAGCAGGCGCTCGAAATCCGCCCCGGCGAGCTCGGCCGCGGCCAGGGCCGCGGGAAAGGCGCTGGCCGTCGGATGGACCACCGCGCCCAGGTGGGTGTCGTCGAAATCCAGGCCGTGGCACAGCAGGCCGTTGAGGGTCGCCGCATCGCGCGGCGCCAGGCGGCTCGGCAGGCCGAGAACGGCGCAGTCGCCGGCGCCGCCGACGCGCTGCAGGGCGATCAAGGTGCGCTGGGCGAAATCGCGCTTGCCCGAGGCCAGGGCGATGCCGATGGCGTCGAGCAGGTGATGCCGGGCGCGCAGCCGGACCGCCTCGGGAATCGCGTCGGCCGTCAGCGTCGCGGCGAAATCGGCGAGCCGGTCGGCGATGGCGGTCTGATTATGGGTCGGGTCATGCATGCTTTGGTCTCCGGAGGGTGGCGGCTAGGCGGCGGTGTGACCGCGTTTCGGAATCAGGCTGGCGCGCTCGAAGGTCATGAACACCGTGCCGTCCGCCTTGTAGCCTTCGGTGCGCGTGGTCACGATCCCCTGGGTCGGGCGCGACTTCGATTCGCGCACCGCCAGGACCTCGCTGCGGGCGTAGACGGTGTCGCCCGGGAAGACCGGCGCCGTCAGCTTGATCTCGCGCCAGCCCAGGTTGGCGATCGACTTGGCGCTCACGTCGTTGACGGTCATGCCGACGACGATGGCCAGAGTGAGGGCGCTGTTGACCAGAGGCCGGCCGAACTCGCTCTTGGCCGCGAAGGCGTGATCGCAGTGCATCGGATGGCTGTTCATGGTCAGCAGGCTGAACTGGATGTTGTCGGCCTCGGTGATCGTGCGGCCCGGTCGGTGCTCGTAGACGTCGCCGACCCTGAAGTCCTCCAGCGCCCGGCCATAGCTGGCCAGATAGCGCTGGGGCGCGATTTCCGCTGGACCGAACACCATCGTTTCGACTCATCCATGGTTCCGAATTGTCCGGACAACTTTAGCAGGCCGGATCGGAATTGGAAGAAGAAAGAGCCGCTAAGGTGATGCCCTGCGCTCATTGGGCCTCGCCTGCCGCCGCATGAAGGCGGCAAGGCCGACGTCCGGCCGACGACGCAGCGCCTGTTCAGGCTGTCTGGACAAATGGTATGGATAGTTGAGACCGGCGTGGCGCCGGGCGGCGGTCGGGATCGGGCGCGCAAGGGGTCAAGTCTGAGATCCGCTTGGCGGCCTGTACGTCCTCAGCGACCGCGAAGCCGCTCCACCCCGATTTCCGATCGCATCATGTGCGCGCTCATGGAAGGCCGCTTCGCCCGGCAAAGCGCCATGAAAGCGTTTCGCCGGCGTGAAACGGCACGATGCGGAGATCTCCGTCGCCCATCACTTCGGGCAGGTCTTGCGGCTCCCGGCGTAGCGTGACGGTCCCCTCGTTGAGCGGCAGGCCGTAGAAGCGCGGCCCGAACTCCGATGCGAAGGCCTCGAGCCGGTCGAGCGCGCCTTCCTCGGCGAAGGTCTGGGCGTAGCTCTCCAAGGCCGTCGGCGCGCTGAAGATACCCGCACAGCCGCAGGCGCTTTCCTTCTCGTGCTTCCGGTGCGGCGCCGAGTCCGTTCCGAGGAAGAACCTGGGATGGCCCGACGTGGCCGCCTTCCGCAGCGCTTCCCGGTGATGGCGGCGCTTGGCCACCGGCAGGCAATAGGCGTGCGGTCGAAGGCCGCCCTCGAACATGGCGTTCCGGTCGATGCGTAGATGGTGCGCCGTGATCGTCGCCGCCAAGGTCGGCCCCGCCGCTTCGACGAACCGGATCGAGTCCTCCGTGGTGATGTGCTCCAGCACCACCTTGAGCGCCGGAAAGTCCCGCAGCACCGGACCCAGCACGGTCTCCAGAAACACCGCCTCGCGGTCGAAGACGTCGATGTCCGGCGAGACCACCTCGCCATGCACCAGCAGCGGCATGCCGATCGTCTGCATGCGCTCCAGCACGGGCCAGATCTTGCGCACGTCCGTCACGCCGGCCGCCGAATTGGTGGTGGCACCGGCGGGATAGAGCTTGCAGGCGGTGAAGACGCCCTTCCTGAAGCCGGCCTCGACCTCGCCCGGATCGATTTCGTCCGTCAGGTAAGCGGTCATCAGCGGCGTGAAGGCGCAGTCCTCGGGCAGGACCGCCAGGATACGCTCGCGGTACGCTTCGGCGGCTGCGACGGTCGTCACCGGCGGGACGAGGTTCGGCATCACGATGGCGCGCGCGAACTGACGGGCGGTGTAGCTGGCGGCGAAGGCCAGCATCGCGTCGTCGCGGAGGTGGACATGCCAGTCGTCCGGCTGTCGAAAAGTCAGGTGCGCGCGGGGACCCGCTCCGTCCGAGGCTGGCATATCACTCATGGCGTGGTTGCAGAACGTCGATGTTTAGGTTTTCTCTGAGTACAATGCGCCAGTCTCCGGGTGCAAACAAAACGTGGTGCTCTTCAGGCGCTTTAATGCGATGCATTCGCACTTGGCCTGTGATACCTAGGGGCGCCATGAGGAGACTCGCTTCAAATCCGAAGATGCGCACGCTGGCTGCCGTGCTGGTGCTCTTCCAGGCGATTCTGCCGGGCACCGCCGTCGTGGCGCAGGCGTCCGGCATCGACGTCGCGCGTGTCCTCTGTTTCGCGCCCGGTACGGAATACTCGGAAGCCGCCGAGCGCTATGCGCGAATGCTGTCGGAGCTGCTGGGCGAAGAAGCGCCTGCGGACCCGCAGCCGGAGAAAGACTGTCCGCTCAGCGTCCTTGCGAAGGGAAAGGTTCTGGCGCCGGTTTTCGAGGTTGCCGAGCCTCTCTCGGTTTCGACCGAGACGCGGTTTTCCCTTTGCGAACCCGGTTTCATCGATCGCCGTAACGGACCGAGCCTGGGCGGACGCGCCCCTCCCGCCTTCGCCTGAAGACTGCTCCGAGCCCGCTCCCTGTCGGGGAGCGGCTTCCGCGGGCTGTTTGCCTGCCGTCTTCAGTCGTAGGTAAGTCATTGTGCAAAAACGCTTTTTTCGCGGTCTCCTGAGGGAAGCCGCAGGCGTAGCCCTGGCCGCGTGGGTCCTGTCCGTGCCGTCTGTGGCTCGATCCCAAACCGACGGCGACACGGTTCGGGCGTCCGATCCGATCATGGTGGATCCGATCGTGGTAACCGCGGGGCAGCGCGAACAGCCGATCACCGACGTGCAGGCGAGTGTCGAGGTCATCGACCGGGCGGAGATGGAAACCTATTCCGGCGCCTCGGTGACGGAAGTCCTGCGCCAGTCGGTCGGAGTCGACGCCAGAACCTCGGGCGCGAATGCGACGGTCTCGATTCGCGGCCAGGTGCCGGGCGCGGGCACATCGGTCCTGATCCTTTTCGACGGCCTGCCGCGCACGGGGAAGTTCGGCACGACCAATCTCAACAATTACGCGATCGAGGACGTCGAGCGCATCGAGGTGATCCGTGGGCCGATGTCGGCACTCTACGGCGCCAATGCCTCCGGCGGCGTGATCAACGTCATCACCAAGCCGGCCGGAACGGGTTCGCCGCTTTCGCTGCGCGGCACCCTGGGGACCCTGGCCAGCGGCGGGGGCGATGGGCGGGACACGGTCAACCTCGGGGCGACGGCCAACGTCATGACCGGAGAGATCGGCCATCGCCTTTCCGTCGACTACCGGAATGCCGAGAGCTTTCGCTTCGACGACACGCTCGGCTCCGACGATCTTTCGGGCATCGAGCACCTGGCGCTCACCTACAAGGGCGCGGCCGGGGTCGGGGAGACGGGAGAACTCGGCTGGACGTTCGAGGGCTTCTTCCAGGACGACCGCGCCGACGCGGTCACCGCCGCCCGCGGCCCCGGCGTTCCGGACACGGCTTTCGAGCGTTTCGAAAAGGAAGACCGCCTTTACGGCGCGCTGGCCTACGACGGTGAGGCCGGGCCGGGCGTGCTTACGCTCGAAGGCGCCTACGGCTACTCGGACGGCTCGGCGAACCGCAGCTTTCCCGCGCCGGACGAAGACACCGAGTTCACCCAGTCCGTCGCGCAGGGCCGCTATTTCATCGAAGCCGGCGCCCACAACCTCCTCTTCGGGGCAGGGGCGCAGAGAGACGAGATCGAGGTCACGATCCTCTCCGAGGCCGGCGAGGAGACCAACCTCTTCGGTTTCGTGCAAAACGACTGGAACCTCTCCGACGACGTCAAGCTGGTCAGCGGCTTGCGCCTGGACGACTTCGAGTCCTTCGGTACGCAGGTGACGCCGCGGGTCACGCTCGGCTCCCGCGGCGAGGGATTCATCTGGCGGCTCGGCTATGGCCGGGCCTTCCGCGCGCCGACGGTGATCGAGCGCTTCTCCCGCTTCACGCGCGGCCGTTTCCTCATCGTCGGTTCGTCGGACCTGGAGCCCGAGGAGGCCGAGACCTACGAAGCCGCCGTCGGCTGGCGCGGGGCGCGGGGGGCCGTCGAAGTGGTCTATCATCATACGGAGATCACCAACCTGATCGAGGCCGCGCCGAGCGGGCAGGTCGAGAACGGCCTGACCGTTCTCCCCTATCAGAACGTCGCCGAGGCCGAGATCTCGGGCGTCGAGCTGTCGGGCCACTATGCGCTCGGCGCCGGTTTCGTGATCGACGGTTCCTACGCCTATCTCGACGCCGTCGACGCCAAGACCGACGACCGTCTGACGGGACGGGCGCGGCATACCGTCAAGGCGGCGCTGACCTACCGCGCGGAACGCTGGCAGGCCACCCTGCGCGGGCGCTACATCCGCGACTTCTTCGGCATCGATCCGGACGACCGGGCGCGGCCGGCCTTCGACAGCAACTACGCCGTGGCCGACGTCAACCTCCGCTACGACGTCACCGATCAGGTGTCCCTTTCGGTCGGCATCGACAATCTCTTCGACGAGCGGGTGCCCGAGAACTGGTCCTCGAACGGCACGATCGAGGACCCGCCCGGCCGCTTCGTCTACCTGTCCCTGCGCTATGCCCTGTGAGGTGAACGATATGGCTCTGATTGAACCGAAGAACGGCACCCGCGATCTGCCGCCGCGGCCCGGGACCGCCGGGGGCGACCGCCGCGATCCGGACGACGTGCTTGCGGCGTGGCAGCATCTGCTCCAGACCCATCATCACCTGCATGCGCCGGAGGCGGCGCGGCTCCTGGGCGTGCCGGAAGCGGCCCTGGTCGCCGCGCGGATCGGTTCGGGCGCGGTACGACTGATGCCCGACATCGCGGCCGCTCTCAGGCCGGTCTCGGCCTGGGGGCGGGTGCTCTGCGCCTTCTCCAACCCCTGCGGGGTCCATATGCCGCTCGGCGCCGTTTCGGTCGCGGCGCGCGGGGATGGCGCGCTTCGCCTCTCCGGCCCGCACATGCGGGCCGAGATCGATGCCGGCGCGGTGGCCGATGCCTATCTCTTCGTCGATCGGGACGAGAGCCACGGCAACACGCGCAGTGTCCAGTTCTACGACGCCGCCGGTGCCGCGATTCTCAAGGTCTTCATCTTTCACAAGACCAGGTTCGATGCGGCCGAAGGACACTTCGCCGGGCTGGCCGCCAGCGACCAGTCCCGGACGCACCGTGCCGCCCTGCCGGCGGCGGGCCGCTACGATGCGCGTGCCGTGTCGCTCGCGGAGGACCCGGTGGCCGCGCCGATCGAAGCGATGGACATGAAGTCGCTTCTCGCAGACGCTCTGAGCGCGTATCCCGCGGAAACGGGCGGCGGCTTCGGCATCGAGACGGTCGGCGATCACGCCCGCGCCGTCTGGCGCGGCCGCCTGTCCGGCGTACGCCTGGACGAGCGGATGCTTCATCTTCACGAGACCGATCTCCGGTCCCATCTGCGCTACGGCCCCCTGCTCCACGCCGCGCGCACGCAGGCCGGCGCCTTGGCCTTGGACGGCAAGGACGGTCGCCTCCTGCGGATCGCGAGGGAGGGCGGCCGGTGACCCGGGTCGTCCGGATCGCAGGGCTTTGCGCCCTGCTGCTGGTCGTCCACCTGTCGACCGCCCGCGCGGTCGCGGCCGAGGAGGCGCCGGCGCCGGGTCAGGCGCGCTATCTGGTCATCGGCAGCTACATCGCCGAGATCATGGTGGCGCTGGGCGCCGCCGGCCGGATCGTGGGCGTCGGCAGCGGGACGGACCACATTCCGGAGCTCGCCGGGGTGCCGCGCATTCCCGGTTTCCGCAACACCTCGGCCGAGCCGATGCTCGCGCTCCGGCCGACCGTGGCCTTGCTGGCCGGCCGCCAGACCCGGCCCGAGGTCGTCGGCCAGCTCGAGGGGGCCGGCGTCGCGGTGCAGGTCTTCCCGGACGATGTCGCCAGCCTCGAGGTCGTCCCCGAGCGGATCGACCGGATCGGCCGTCTCCTCGACCGGAAAGACGAAGCCGATGCCCTCCGGAAGCGTTTCCGGGCGGAACTCGACGCGGCGTTGGCCTTTGCCGCCCAGGCGGAGGCCCGACCGCGCGGGCTGTTCATCCTGTCGGGGGGCGGGCGCCCGACCCTGGTCGCGGGCGCCGACACTCATATCGCCCTGTTGATCGAGCTGGCCGGCGCCGACAACGTCACCGACGGCATCGCCTACTTCAAGCCGATGAGCCAGGAAGCGATGCTGGAGGCCGCGCCGGACTTCATCCTGGTGAACGAGGAGGGGCTCGAGTTGTCGGGCGGCGTTCCGGTGGCGCTGAAGGCACCGGGCGCGACCCTGACGCCGGCCGGCCGGTCCGGCAACGTCTTCGCCTTGCCGGGCGGCTATCTGCAGGGATTGGGGCTCAACAGCCCAAAGGCGATCCGCGCCATTGCCGAGCGGGTGCATCCCGGGCTCGGCGGCGGGGCCGAATGACCATGGCGGCGCCGGCTGCCGGCAAGGCGCCTGGGACCGGCCCTGGGACCGGCCCTGGAACCGGCCTGCGCGCCCGCCCGCGCCTCGCCATCGGCATCGCGTCCGGCCTGCTCGCCGTCACGCTGTTCCTCGGCATCGGCGCGGTCGCGATCAGCCCGCTGTCGGTGGTCGACGCCGTGGCCCATGCGCTCGGCCTGCCCGGCGCCGGCGCGGCCGCGACGCCGGTCGAACAGAGCATCCTGACAAGCGTCCGCCTGCCGCGCGTGCTGCTCGGCCTGCTGGCCGGCGCGGCCCTGGCGCTGACCGGCGTCCTGATGCAGGCCTTCTTCCGAAACCCGCTCGCCGATCCGGCCCTGATCGGCGTTTCCGCGGGCGGGGCCCTGGGGGCCGTCTGCATGATCGTGCTCGGCGCCGCGGTCTTCGAGGGGCTTTCCCAGGCGGCCTCCGTCTTCGCCCTGCCGCTCGCCGCCTTCTTCGGCAGCCTCGGCGCCTGCGCCGTCGTCTTCGTGCTGGCGCGGCAAGACGGGGTGGTGAACGTGACCACCATGCTGCTGTGCGGCATCGCGGTGAACGCCATGGCGGGCGCCGGGATCGGCTTCCTCAGCTTCATGGCCGACGATGCGCAGCTTCGCGATCTCACCTTCTGGAGCCTGGGCAGCCTCGGCGCGGCGAGCTGGTGGCAGCTCCAGGCCGTCGGCCCCGTGCTCCTCGCCCTGCTGATCGCCGCGCCGTTCCTCGTGATGGGGCTGAACGCGCTGCTGCTCGGCGATGCCGAGGCGCTGCATCTCGGCTACCGCGTAGAGCGGCTCAAGCTCGTCGTCCTCCTGCTGACCTGCGCCGGCGCCGGCGCCGTCGTGGCCATGTGCGGCGTGATCGGCTTCATCGGGCTGATCGCGCCGCACATGAGCCGCCTGATCGTTGGGCCGGACCACAGATACGTCATGCCGCTGGCCGCGCTTCTCGGGGCCGCGCTGCTGACGGGCGCGGACATCGTGGCGCGCACCGCCGTGGCGCCGGCGGAGCTGCCCATCGGCGTGCTGACCGCCGTTATCGGCGGGCCGGTTTTCCTTTGGCTGCTCCGTCAGGGCAGGGGAAAGGCGTTCCATGCTTGAGGTCGCGGGCGTCCGTATCGAGCGGCAGGGGCGGTTGCTGGTCGACGGCGTGAGCTTCCACGCCGGCGCCGGAGAGCTCGTCGCGCTGATCGGCCCCAACGGCGCCGGGAAGTCCTCTCTGCTGAAGGCCGTCACCGGCGAGTGGCGCGATGCCGGGGGCCGTGTCGAGATCGCCGGCCGGGGGCGCCGCCGCTGGGCGCCCAGGGCGCTCGCGCGTCAGGTCGCCGTCATGGCCCAAAGCCCCCAGGTCGGCTTCGATTTCACCGTGGCGGAGCTGGTCGGGCTCGGCCGTGCCCCGCATCGGGGATGCAGCACGCCCGCCCGGGACCGGGCGATCGTCGGCGAGGCGCTGGCCGCGGTCGGGCTTTCCGGTTTCGGCGCGCGCAGCGTGCTGGAGCTATCGGGCGGCGAGCGCCAGCGGGTCTTCCTGGCCAAGGCGATCGCCCAGGTGACACCGGCGCCGGGCGCCTTGCCGGGGGCCGGCAGCCTGCTGCTCCTCGACGAGCCCACCTCGGCGCTCGACCTGGCCCAGCAGGCGGCCGCCATGGGCGCCGCCCGGCGGATTGCCGACAACGGCGCCGCGGTGCTTGCCGTGCTGCATGATCTGAATCTCGCGGCCAGCTTCGCGGACCGCGTCGTGGTCATGACGCGGGGCCGGCTTGCCGCCGACGGCGTGCCCGAGGAGGTGCTGACCGCCGAGCGCCTCAGCGCCTGGTATGGCTGTTCGGTCTGCGTCGATCAGCGCTCGGGCGATGCCGTCCGCCTTATCAGCGTGGCCGCATTCAATCTTAAAACCCGGTCTTGCTAATTCGATAAGCAATACATTTTATTGCTGGGCCAAAGGAATTTCGTTGATCGGTCAGTGTAGCCAATTTTGGATTGGGTCTATTTTATTTCTGTGGTGTATGTGCTCTCGGTGGGCCAGCTGGCGCACGCCGTGCGCTTTCTGGGCGGACGGCCGACCCGCCTGCGTGACAGCGGTTTCATCGGTCGGACCGTGATCTCGAGGTCGATCTGCCCGACCTGACCGCAGGTCGGGAAGTTGCTTTCTGTTGGCGTGCGAGGGGGGGAAATGGAGCCGGCCCGGTATTTCTATATCCTGCTGCTTGCGCTCTTCGTCATAGCCGGCCGCAAGTTCCTCGACGCTTGGCGCGACGAAACGCGAAGGGGGAGGCGACAGCGCCTGGTCTTCGGTGGCCTTTGCCTTGCCTGCTTTGTCGCCGTGGCGTTTTTCGAAGTGCGGCTCTAGAGCGGAGATCTTAGGTTTGTTCATATCCTGCGTTGGTGAAGTCGTTTTGGCATTCTTGAGTGGTGCACTGATTGAGGGTTTTGCCGATTGCGGTGCAGATGGCGTCAGGGGTTCTGGCTCCGGCCTCACGCAAACGGTGTTTGAGCTTTGAGAACATCCGCTCGATGGGGTTCAGATCGGGCGCGTATCTGGGCAGGAAGCCTGGCTCCGGCGGCCCGAATGGCCTGGCGTATGGCTTTGCCTTTATGGCTGCCCAGATTGTCGGCTATGACGGCGCCGTCGGCGGCGGGGCCCGGAAGGTCCAGCCCAGGTCCTGGAAGTAGGCCATGGTGCCGGGGCCGTCCCCGAGGCCGAAGCCGTTGCGCAGGATTCTCAGGTGGTCCTGGACCTGGAGGTCGATGGCGCGGCGCGCCAGCACCTTGGACACGGCGCCGTCCCGCTTCCGGTTGAAACCCCAATAGTGCGTGTCGACGACCGTGACCCGTTTCCCGGTGACGACGGCGATCGACAACAGGGCACGCCATTCCGTCGTGCCCATCAGCAGGCTCGGCGGCGGCCGGGAGGGCGTGTCGTGGAACCGGCGCCGGGCATCCGGATGGGCGGCGAGCCAGGCCCGGGCATGGTAGAAGGGTTCGTCGCTGTTGGGCGGCGAAGAGGGATCGACGACGAACCTGGGCGCGCCGTAGGGGCGCGCGCCGTAGGGCTGATTGCCGCGGTCGACGGTCTGGACCCAGCGCAGCCGGGTGCCCCGGTTGCCGCTCCGGCGGGCTTCGAAGAGGACCCCGCTGCCCTCTCTGTTGTAGGTCATCGAGGTCGATATGATTATCCAGGGAATGGGCATGTAGAGCCGGTCCCCGGGCTGCATCTGCTCCGGCCTGCCCCGTGCGGCCCTGAGCGCTTCGTTCCTGGGATCGCTCCAGATCCTCGGCCCGGCATACAAACCATGGCCGTAGAGCAGGGCGAGGGCCGGGAGCGTGTCGCCGCGCTCGATCTCGATGTCCTCGTAGTACACGTCCTGTCTCCGTCTTCCCTCGTTGCAGGCGCGGCGCGGGCCGCATCCGGTGCGCCGGCGCCGGCCGGCGCGTCGATATCCCGCTATGACGTCCGCGGCGGCGGCGGCGGGGTTCGAAAGGTCCAGCCCAGGTCCCGGAAGTAGGCCATGGTGCCGGGACGGTTCCCGGGGCCGAGACCGAAGCCGCTGCGCAGGATGTCGAGGTGCTCCCGGACCTCGAGGAGGGTGGCCAGGCGCGCGGGCACACCGCGCACGTCGCCGCTCGGATATTGGTCGAACCCCCAATGGCGCGTGTCGACGACCGTGACCCGTTTTCCGGTGGCGACGGCGATCGACACCATGGCGCGCCATTTCGACATGCCCATCGCCGCGCTCGGCGGCCGCCGGACGGGCGAATCGGAGAACTCGAAGCGTCCGTCCGGATAGACGTCCAGATCAGCCTGGGTATAGTAGAAGGGTTGGTCGTCGGTGGGTGGTGAAGAGGGATCGACGACGCGCCTGGGCGCGCCATAGGGGGGCTCGCCGTAGGGTTGATTGCCGCGATCGACGGTCTGGATCCAGCGCAGCCGGGTGCCCCGGTTGCCGCTCCGGTGAGCTTCGAGAATGACCCAGGTGTGACCCTCGTTGTAGCTCAAGGAGGCCGACATGATTTTCCAGGGAATGGGCATGTAGAGCCGGTCCCCAGGCTCCATCCGCTCCGGCCTGTCTCGCGCGGCCCTGAGCTCGCTGTTCCGGGGATCCTGCCAGATCGTCGTTCCGTAGGCCGCCTCGTGGCCGTAGGCGACGGTCAGACCCGAGAGCGTTTCACCTTGCTGGATCTCGACATCCTCGTAGTACACGTCCTGTCTCCGTAATGCCTCGCCGCAGACTCGTCACGACCGCCCGACGGCCGCCGCATCCGGCGCGCCGTCCCGAGAGCAGCCCGCGTTCGCTTGCATGCGGACAAGCTGCTCTGCCCAGACGAAATAGACCAAAATAACTGCACTGAATTGAGTGCAATTAACTGCCGTTTGATCTACAACTTTCGTCATTTTCCGAAAGAAGCCGACCAAGAGATACTTGACAGGCAAGCGGTTATTTTGTGGTTAAGCGGAGTCAACTATCGCGGCGAAAACGAGGCCGAAACGAAGGCCCGTCGTTTTTCTCTTAGACGCGAAGCCGTGCCGGCGCGGGCTCGGGGCGATAAGCGAGGCCAATGGCTGCGGTAGAGATAATCAATTTCAGCCATGGTGCGGCCGGGCCTGTCTCTGGGCTGGGCCCTGGCGCCGCCGTGAGCTCGGGACCGGATGTCGGAAGACTGAAGGG
>JAKSBE010000475.1 GCA_022361275.1 Kiloniellales bacterium | reverse complement strand
TCCTGCAGGCGGACTTCGGCGCCCAAGCGCGCTGAATATCCGGGCTTACGAGGCCGGGCAGGTTCGGATGCGGGACAGGCCCTTCGGCGAGACGCGCCAGATCAGGCGTGCCGTGACCCGTGATCGCGGCACCCATCCGATTTGATCGGATTCCACCGAGCTTCTGGCCTGGCCCTGCACCCGAAGGTCGCCGGATCGAAGCTCCTTGACCCGCTTGACGATCGGTCCGAAGTCCGGATGGCGAATCTCCACGACATCGCCGACCGCGATGTCCCGGCCGGGGCGCAGGCGCTCGGCGACGGCGTAGTCGCCGTCCTCGAGCGCCGGCACCATGCTATGGCCTTGGATCCGCAGAAGCCGCCACCCGAAGGCCATCGGATCAGAACGCGGGATAAACCGCCGGAAGGTTCGGCGGATAGGGACAGGGATGACGAGCGGTCTTGACGTCCTTCGTCTCCCAGAAGATCTCGGCGAAGCGGTTCACCAGCTCGACGAGCGCCTCGCCGTCGGCGCGGGAGGTTCCCTGCTTGCAGGCGCTGGCCTTCTGCATGATCCGGTGGGTCAGATCGTGGATCTCGGGAAAGGCCTCGATGTGCGGCGTCTTGAAATAGTCGCCCCAGATGACGCGGACCTCCTGCTTCACCTTCTCCGCCTCCTCCTCCTTGCGGAGGATGCAGCGCGCGATCGTGTTCTGGGCGTCCAGCGACTGGGCATCGGCACCCGCTGCCTCTCCCATGATGTCCATGAGGCGCACGACGGACAGCGCCGCGATCTGGGCCGTTGCCGGATCGTAGATCTTGCAGGGAATGTCGCAGTGGGCACGCGCGGTCGGGATGTCGGCCACCGTGTCGAGAGCGCGAACGAGACGGAAGATCATGGCATCTGGCTCCAATTCAGGCTGGGAAGAGGGTTTTGGCTGGAAACCCGTGCTTTTCCTTCTGCGACGTATGAAGCGACGGCTGAAATTCAATCCCGCTCGGCGCTCGGCGGGCGGGCGCCCAGGTCATCGACGAGGGCGATGACGACGCGCGCCGCCCCTGCGGCAACGGCGAAGCCGCCCCCCAGGAACCCGCAGGCGAAGATCACCCCGGCCTCGCTGGTGATCGGCACGTGCAAATGGCTGGCCAGGAGTACCAGGGGGAGCAGGGACCCATAGACATAGAGCGCACCGCCGAAGCGGCGGACGTAGAGCCCGCTCATCGTCCCGACGACCAGGAACTCGATGAAATGGCCTGCGTCCGCCACGGCATGCCAGAACCCCGAGCCGCCGGGCGTGGCTTCATGCGCAAAGGCGGTGGACAGCGGAGTCATGAAGAAGGCGGTCAACGCGAAGAGTCCTCGGAACCGTCCCATGACCAACCCCTGTCCGCTCGGCCGCGGTGCCCATGAATTCCTGCAAGATGTCCTTATTGCGAATCATTCTTATTTGCAATAGTTTTCGGCACGCCTGCGGCCAGGGCATCGGGTCCCTCGGCCACGCCGGAAGGTGCAACGCCAGATCAGAGAGGAGCGCCGCATGGCCGGTTCCGCCGCGTCGTCGACACCACAGCCAGAGCGCAGGAGGCCAAGGCTGCTGACAGTCAGCCGAGCCGTCCGCCTCACTCCCAACATGATTCGCGTAACCTTTGCCGGTCCCGAGCTGGAAGGCATCCCCGCCGGTCGCGAAGGCGCGAACTGCAAGCTCATGCTGCCCGCCTTGGGGCAGGACCGCGAAGCCTTCTCGGCGCAGTTGACCGAGGGGCCGCGCCCCACGACGCGCACCTATACGGTCCGGCACTTTCGCGAGGACGAGCTGGAGCTGGACATAGACTTCGCGATGCACGAGGGCGAAGGCCCGGCGACGGCCTGGGCCCGGTCGGCGGGGCCGGGCAGCTTTTGCGGATTTGCAGGCCCCAGCCAGACGAAGGTCGCCCACTTCCTGGCCGACTGGTACCTTGTCGCAGGCGACATGTCGGCTCTGCCGGTGGCCGCCGCGACCCTGGAAGCCATGCCGCGGAACGCGAAGGGCGTCGCCATCTTCGAGATCACCTCGGAGGCGGACCGCCAGGACATCGCGGCGCCCGAAGGCGTCCGGATGCACTGGAGGCTGCATCCCGACCCCAAGGTTCCCTCCGGGGCGCAGGAGTCCTCCGTCCGCGCCCTGGACTGGCCGGAGGGCCGCGTCCAGACCTGTATCGCCGACGAGAGCGGCATCATAAAGGCGCTGCGCACTTTCCTCCATAAGGAAAAGGCCCTGCCGCGCGACGACACCTACATCTCCGGCTATTGGAAGATCGGGCTGATCGAGGATGAGCACCAGGAGATAAAGCGCCTCGAAGCCGCCTCATAGCGCCCCCGCCGGCGCCGGCCCCGAACCTTCAGGGCATGGACTTCCGGTTCGTCCGCCGTCCCGAGATGATTGGTGGACAGCATGATCCGCAGCGTGCGTTCGAACGACCGGCCGGGATCGGACAGGAATTCCGCGACGCGCCGCAGCGTCTTTTCCTGCTCGGCGTAGAGGACGTGCAGTCGGCCCACGGCGCGCCGAGCGCGACCTGATGGCCGAGCCGCCCGGCGGTCCACTGTCTTTTCCCACCGGGCTTTGATCAGCGCGCGAGGACGCGCCGGTTAACGGACCGGCGCCTTGCATCGCGGGCCGGCAGGATATACATAACCTCCCATGTATATCCTGCACCTGAAGCGTTGAAAGGAGGACGCAATGCAGGTCTCGAAATGGGGCAACAGCCTCGCCGTGCGCCTGCCCGCCGCCGTGGTGGAGGCGCTGGACCTCAAAGAGGGCGACGATATCGAAATCCGGATCGCCGGCGAACGGGTCTTCAAGATCGCGCGCAAGCCGTCCGTCTCCGACCGGCTCGAAAAGCTGCGGCGGCTCCGCGGACGGCTG
>JAKSBE010000234.1 GCA_022361275.1 Kiloniellales bacterium | reverse complement strand
GACTCCACCAGCGCCTCCAGCGGCACGCCCTTGCGGCGGCCGATGACCGCGGTGTTGAGGTTGACCAGCACGGCGCGGATCTCCGGCAGCTCGACCTCGAAGCGGGCCCAGTAGGCGGCCTCGAAGGCCTGCTGCAGGGCGGCGCGGGTGCCCTCGACCCCGGGCAGCGGCACGGTCAGGATGTGGCTCTGGCCCTGGAACTGCATGTCGGCGCTGTGCAGGACCGTCAGGCCGTCGATCTCGACCCCCTCGCGGGCGATGGTCGCCTCGCCCTCGGCGACCTGCGCCTCGAGAAGCCCGCGCACCGCGGCCATGTCGAGCTCCGGGACCGGCAGGTTGACCGTGTTGACGTAGTCGTGGCGCAGGTCGGCGGTCAGGCAGCCCAGGGCGTTGGTGATCCCCGGCCGCGCCGGCACCAGAACCCGGGGGATGCCCAGCTCGCGCGCCAGGGCCGAAGCGTGCAGCGGCCCGGCGCCGCCGAAGGCGAAGAGCGCGAAGTCGCGCGGGTCCTGGCCGCGCGACAGGGAGACCAGGCGCAGCGCCCCGGCCATGCGGTCGTTGGCGATGCGCAGCACGGCCGCCGCCGCCCCGTCGGCGTCGAGGCCGAGCGGGTCGCCCAGCTCCCGCCGGAAGACCGCGCGCAGGTCGTCGCGCGACACCGGGGCGTCGACCGCCAGCAGGGCCTCCGGGTCGAGGCGGCCGAGCAGCAGGTTGGCGTCGGTGATGGTCGGACGCCTGCCGCCGCGGCCGTAGCAGATCGGCCCCGGGTCGGCGCCGGCGCTCTCGGGCCCGACCTGGAGGATGCCGGCCTCGTCGACCCGGGCCAGCGAGCCGCCGCCGGCGCCGATGGTGTGGACGTCGACCATGGGCACGTGGATCGGCATTGCATACTCCAGCTCCAGCTCGGAGCTGACCGCGGGCACGCCGTCGCGGATCAGGCCGACGTCGCAGGAGGTGCCGCCCATGTCGTAGGTGATGACGTCGGCGATGCCCGCGGCCTTGGCGGTGTAGGCCGCGGCCATGACGCCGGAGGCCGGCCCCGACATCACGGTCTTGACCGCGGCCTCGGCGACGATGCCGGAGGAGACCGTGCCGCCGTTGCCCTGCATGACCAGCAGGTCGCGCGGGTAGCCGCGCTCGGCCAGGCCCGCGCGCAGGCGGGTGACGTAGCGGTCGAGCACCGGCTGGACGCAGGCGTTGACCGCCGCGGTCACGCCGCGCTCGTACTCGCGGTACTCCGAGAGGATGGCATGGCCGCTGGTGATGTGGCGGTTCGGCCAGACCTCGGCGGCGATCTCGGCGGCGCGGCGCTCGTGCGCCGGGTTCACGTAGCTGTGCAGGAAATGGATGACCAGGGAGTCGCAGCCGGCGTCGCGCAGGGCCTCGGCGGCGGCGCGGACCTCGGCCTCGTCGAGCGGCGCCAGCACCGCGCCCGTGGCGTCGAGGCGCTCGGTCACCTCCAGGCGCCGCTCGCGCGGGATCAAGGGCTCGAACCAGCCCTTGAGGCCGTAGGGCTTGGGCCGGGTGCGGCGGCCCAGCTCCAGCACGTCGCGGAAGCCCCGGGTGGTGATCAGCCCGGCGGTCGCGAACTTGCGCTCCAGCATGGCGTTGGTCGTGGCCGTGGTGCCGTG
>JAKSBE010000080.1 GCA_022361275.1 Kiloniellales bacterium | reverse complement strand
GCGCTCGGCCAGGTAGAGCTCGACGTCCTGGTTCACGTCCTCGGCGATGACGACCGACTGGAACGGAGTGTCCTCGCCGTCCTCGAGCCGCTCGCGCAGCACCGCCGGGCGCTCACCCAGCACGGGGGCCAGGCGCTTGATCACGTCGGTCCGCTGGGCGCCCACGAGCTCGCCCGGACGGGCGACCAGGTCGCGCGACGGCTGGTTGGCCACGAGGACCTCACCGTTTCGGTCGGTGATCAGGCCACGCTCGGGCTCGACCACCACGGTGCGGATCCGGTTTCCCTCGGCGCGTTCGGCGTACTGCTCGCTGCCGATCACCTGCAGGAACCACAGGCGGATGAAGAGCACCGACAGGAGCACCAGCGCGATCCCCCCCAGGATCGCGATCCGCATCGCGACGCCGCGGGTCAGGGTCGGCGGCTGGCCCGGCTCGCGAGCGCCCTGTGGGGACTTCGGCCGAAGGCGGGGGGCCGTGGTCACGCGCTCGCCTCGGGCTTGGGCTCACGCGGTACGAGCAGGTACCGCGCCGCCAGGAGCACGGGCGGCGACAGGAGGGCGGTCAGCGCCATGCTGGGCAGTATCACCTGACCAACCAGATCCGCGGGTCCGAGTCCGTTCCCCAGAAGCGCCTGCACCACCCCGTAGCCGAGCTCCACCGCCCCGGCCGCGGCGATCGAGAAGACGATCGGTACGACGAGCCCCATCGACTCCTCCCGCTCGTGGTACCGGCCTGCGAGCGCACCCACACACAGATAGAGCAGCGCCAGGACACCGAGGGTGCCGATCGGCGACGCGAGCTCGATGAACAAGCCCCCGACCATCCCGGCGACGGCACCCGACAGCGGGCCGCGCAGCATCCCGATCGCGACCACCGTGGGCGCGAGCAGGTCCGGGACGCCGTTGAGGATCCCGATGAACGGCATCACGGTCACCTCGAGCAGGAGCACGACGCCCAGGAGGAGTGGGATCGCCCAGACCGACCGGGGCACCGAGTCGATCGGAATTGCGCGGCTCGCTGCGCTCACCCCTGCGCGCGCCGCAGCGCCCTCGGACTGCTCGGCGCGAGGGCGACGACCTCGCGCAGCGTCCTGGTGTCGACGAACGGTGTCACCTGGATGCTCTGCTCGATGTCGGTCTCCTGGGAGCCGACCCCGGTGACCTGGCCGATCTGGAGCTCCGGGGGGTAGACCGACGGCAGATCGAGCGACGAGAACCCGCCGGTGACGACGAACTGGCCCTCCTCGACGGCGGCGTCACGGTCGACCCCCTCGAGCTTCAGCTGGCCGCTGGTGGTCGCCTCGAGGATCCCCGGGTGGTTCCCGGATCCGACCACGATCGCGCCGACCCGGCTCTGAGGGTCGGTGATGTAGGTGACGTCGGCAGAACCCGGGCGAGCCGCGGTCACGACCCCGACCAGCGCCGCGCCGCCCTCGGCCGGGGCGATCACCGGCGAGTTCACGACGACTCCGTCGGAGGTGCCCACGTCGATGCGACCGCGCTCGTACCAGGCCGGCTCGCTCTTTGCGATCACCAGGGCGGGGACGCGCTCGTAGTCGCGGGCGAAGGTGGTGCCCACCGTCGCCATCCCGCGGGTCGCCTCGGCCCGGTCGGCTCCGGCGCGCGCCGCCACGAGCTCGGAGCGCAGCATGGCGTTCTCCTGCTCGAGGTCGGCCGCCCGAGAGCGGGCCGCGTTGGTGTCACGAGCCCACGTCCACGCGTCCTGGCCCGGCTCGATCGCGCGCGCGGCAACCGTCTGGACCGGCGCCACGACGCCGCCCGCCGCGTCCTGGACGCTGTGGGGCGGGCCCGAGTCGGACTCGCGGAAGTAGAGCGTGAAGATCGCCAGGCACGCGAGGGCGAGGCCGATGATGGCGAGACGCCTGGTGTAGGTACGTCGCCGAAACGGACCTGATCGTGTCCGGGTGGTCATGGACTCCTGTGGACGGTCGGCGAGTGCGTCAGTACCGGCGACGACGGCCGTTGCTGGCCGCCTTCTTGATGACCT
>JAKSBE010000147.1 GCA_022361275.1 Kiloniellales bacterium | reverse complement strand
GTCGGCAGCTCGTGGACCGAGGTGTCGGCCAGGAAGACCGTCCGGTTGCGCTGGGCGAAGATGGTCAGGCCGAAGGCCCGGTGCCCGGGCTTGGGGTCGATGACCCGGCGCAGGTCGTCGAAGGACACGCCGAAGCTGCGGGTCAGTCCGGTGACCATGCCGTCGGCATCGCCCTGGGCGACCATGCAGGCGGCGAAGACGTTGCGGTTCTGGTTCACCATGCGCTGGCAGTCGCGGTAGAGCTTGCCCCTGCGCTGCAGACGCTCGTAGAGGAAGCGGGTGTAGGCCTCGTTGCGCTCGGACAGCCGGGCGTTGTGGATCTCCAGGCTGTCGATGGCGACGCCCATGGCCTGGGCGGCCTCGGCGACCTTCTCCTCGCGGGCGATCAGGACCGCCTGGCCGTAGCCGGCGTTCTGGTAGGCCAGGGCGGCCCGGATCGACTTCCGCTCCTCGCCCTCGGCGAAGACCATGCGCTGGGGATGCGCCTGGACCCGGTCGAAGATGAGCTGCAGCGAAGCGGCGGAAAGGTCGAGGCGGGCCGAGAGCTGCTTGCGGTAGGCCTCCATGTCCTCCGGCGGCTTGCGCGCGACCCCGGTCGCCACCGCGGCCTCGGCGACCGCCTTGGGCACGGCGACGATCAGGCGCGGATCGAAGGGCGCCGGGATGATGTAGTCCGGGCCGTAGCGCAGGCGTCGCCCGGCGTAGGCCCGGTCGACCTCGTCCGGCACATCCTCCCGGGCCAGCTCGGCCAGGGCCTCGGCGGCGGCGATCTTCATCTCCATGTTGATGGTCGAGGCGCGGACGTCGAGGGCGCCGCGGAAGATATAGGGAAAGCCGAGGACGTTGTTGACCTGGTTCGGATAGTCCGAGCGGCCGGTCGCGATGATCGCGTCGGCGCGCACCTCCTTGACCGCCTCCGGCGCGATCTCGGGGTCCGGATTGGCCATGGCGAAGATGATCGGCTTCTCGGCCATGGAGCGCACCATGTCCTGGCTGACCGCGTCCTTGACCGACAGCCCGAAGAAGACGTCGGCGCCCTCGAGGGCGTCTTCCAGGCTGCGCGCCTCGCTGGGCACGGCGTGGGCCGACTTCCACTGGTTCATGCCGGCCTCGCGGCCCTGGTAGATCACCCCCCGGGTGTCGCAGAGCAGGATGGCGTCGTTCGGCACCCCCATGGCCTTCAGAAGCTCGGCGCAGGCGATCCCGGCGGAGCCGGCGCCGTTGATCACCATCTTGATGTCGGCCATCTTGCGGCCGGTCAGCTGCACCGCGTTGATCAGGCCGGCCGCGGCGATGATCGCGGTGCCGTGCTGGTCGTCGTGGAAGACCGGGATGTCCAGCAGCTCCTTCAGGCGCTGCTCGATGACGAAGCACTCCGGCGCCTTGATGTCCTCGAGGTTGATGCCGCCGAAGGCCGGCCCCAGGAAGCGCACGCAATTCACGAACTCGTCCACGTCGCGCGTGTCGACCAGCAGGTCGATGCCGTCGACGTCGGCGAAGCGCTTGAAGAGCACCGACTTGCCCTCCATCACCGGCTTGGCGGCCAGCGCGCCGAGGTCACCCAGGCCGAGGATCGCGGTGCCGTTGGAGATCACCGCGACCATGTTGCCCTTGGAGGTGTAGTCGTAGGCGAGGCTCGGGTCCTCGTGGATCTTCAGGCAGGGCGCCGCCACGCCGGGCGAATAGGCGAGCGACAGGTCTTGCTGGGTGGTCAAGGCCTTGGTGGCGCGGATCTCGAGCTTGCCGGGCCGGCCGCTGGCGTGCAGGCGCAAGGCCTCCTTGTCCAGGGCATGGAGATCCGGCCGGCTCTTCTTCGAAGGCGCCTTCCCGTTCGGCGTCTGCCGCTTGTCGCTCATTTTCGTTGCTTTCTGCTGGCTGTGCGGGCGGCAAATCGTAGAGAGCGCCGCGCAGGGCGTCAAAGGCCCCAGCAAGTGTTGGAGGCAAGCGTTGCAGGTGAGCCACACGCGTGAGATGCAAGATGAAGCCGGATCGTTTCTCCCGTCGGCCAGGGGGCTGTGCTAAGAAGATGGCCCGATTCGGGACATGTCCAAACCATCCGAACCTTGCGAAGAACGAGCGCCGCCGTGAACGATCAGCCGCCATCGACCGCCCGACCGGCCGCGGCGCCTCCGGACGAGCCCCCGGCCCGGCTGCGGGCCGAGGACGGCGGGCCGGGCCCCAAGGGCGCGCGTCCGACGCCGATGATGGCTCAGTACCTGGAGATCAAGCGGGCCCATCCGGACAGCCTGCTGTTCTACCGCATGGGCGACTTCTACGAGCTGTTCTTCGAGGACGCGCGCCGGGCGGCCGCGGCCCTGGACATCGCCCTGACCAAGCGCGGCCAGCACCTGGGCCAGGACATCCCCATGTGCGGCGTCCCGGTGCACGCCGCCGAGGCCTACCTCTCGCGCCTGATCCGCAAGGGCTTCAAGGTCGCGATCTGCGAGCAGATGGAAGACCCGGCCGCGGCCAAGAAGCGCGGCAACAAGTCGGTGGTCCGCCGCGACGTGGTGCGCATCGTGACCCCGGGCACGATCACCGAGGACGAACTGCTCGACGCCCGGGCGCACAACTACCTGGCGGCCCTGGCCTGCGTCGGCGGCGACTTCGCCCTGGCCTGGCTGGACATCTCGACCGGCGGCTTCCAGGTCCAGGCCCTGGTCCCGCCGGAGCTCGCCGCCCTGCTCGCCCGCTTCAGGCCCAGCGAACTGCTCTGTCCCGAGCCGTTGCTCCAGGACCAGGGGCTCTTCGAGGTCTTCGGCGAATGGAAGGCGGCGCTGACGCCTTTGCCCTCGGCCCGCTTCGACAGCGACAACGCCCGGCGCCGGCTGGAGGCGCTCTACGGCGTCAAGGCCCTGGACGCCTTCGGCGACTTCGGCCGGCCGGCGGTCGCCGCCTGCGGCACCCTGGTCGACTACGTCGCCCTGACCCAGAAGGGCCGGCTGCCCCGGCTTTCGCCGCCGCGCCAGGTCGCGCCCGGCGCGGTCATGGAGATCGACGCCGCCACCCAGCGCAACCTGGAGCTGGTCGAGGCCCTCTCCGGCGGCCGCAAGGGCAGCCTGCTGGCGACCATCGACCGCAGCGTCACCGGCGCCGGCGCGCGTCTGCTGGCGGCCCGGCTGCTGGCGCCCCTGACCGATCCGGCCGCCATCGCCGAACGCCAGGACCGGCTCGGCTACCTGCTCGACCAAGCGCAGCTGCGCGCGGCGCTGCGCGACCACCTGCGCCAGGCGCCGGAGATCGAACGGGCGCTGTCGCGCCTGACCCTGGGCCGCGGCGGGCCGCGCGACCTGGCGGCGCTGCGCGACGGACTGCGCGAGGCCGGCGCCCTGCGCGCCGCCCTGGAGGCCGCCGAGCCGCCGCCGCCGGAGTCCCTGATTGCGGTGGCCCGCGACCTCGGGTTCCACGACACCCTGATCGCGCGCCTCGACCGGGCGCTGAGGGAAGAGCTGCCGCTGCTGGCCCGTGACGGCGGCTTCATCCGCAGCGGCTACGCGTCCGAGCTGGACGAACTGGTGGCGCTGCGCGACGAGAGCCGTAAGCTGATCGCCGGCCTGCAGGCGCGCTACGCCAAGGAGCTCGACATCGCCTCGCTGAAGATCCGGCACAACAACGTGCTCGGCTACTTCATCGAGGTGACCCAGGTCCAGGCCGGCAAGGTGCCCAGGGACGGCGCCTTCATCCACCGCCAGACCATGGCCAACGCCATGCGCTTCACCACGGTCGAGCTGTCCGAGCTGGAGCGCAAGATCGCCTCGGCGGCCGAGCGTGCCCTGGCCCTGGAGCTGGAGCTCTTCGCCGACCTGGTGACCGAGGCCACCACCCGGGCCGAGGAGATCGCCCTGGCCGCCTGCGCCCTGGCCGAGATCGACCTGGCCGCGGGCCTGGCAGAGCTGGCCGAGGAGCGGCGCTGGTCCCGGCCCCTGGTCGAGGACTCCACCGCCTTCGAGATCGAGGGCGGGCGCCATCCGGTGGTCGAGGCGGCGCTGGAGGCGGCGGGCGAGTCGGGCTTCGTCGCCAACGACTGCAGCCTGGACCGGGAGCGGCGGCTCTGGCTGGTGACCGGGCCCAATATGGCGGGCAAATCGACCTTCCTGCGCCAGAACGCGCTCGTCGCGGTCCTGGCCCAGATCGGGTCCTACGTGCCGGCCGCGGCGGCGCGGATCGGCGCCGTCGATCGGCTGTTCAGCCGGGTCGGGGCGGCCGACGACCTGGCCCGCGGCCGCTCGACCTTCATGGTCGAGATGGTCGAGACCGCGGTGATCCTGAACCAGGCCGGCCCCCGGGCGCTGGTGATTCTGGACGAGATCGGCCGCGGCACGGCGACCTTCGACGGCCTGTCCATCGCCTGGGCGGCGCTGGAGCACCTGCACGAGGTCAACCGCTGCCGGGCGCTCTTCGCCACCCATTACCACGAGCTGACCTCGCTGACCTCGAAGCTGCCGGCGCTGTCCTGCCACGCCATGCGGGTCAAGGAATGGCAGGGCGAGGTGGTCTTCCTGCACGAGGTC
>JAKSBE010000263.1 GCA_022361275.1 Kiloniellales bacterium | reverse complement strand
GGTCCACAGCGACGCCGCGGCGCTGTTCCTCGGCAAGCTCGAGGGGGTCGCCGACCCGGAGCGCAAGCGCAAGATCGTCGGTGCGACCTTCATCGACGTCTTCGAGCAGGAGGCCAAGAAAACCGGCGGCGCCGATTTTCTCGCGCAAGGCACGCTCTATCCCGACGTCATCGAGTCGGTCTCCTTCACCGGCGGGCCCAGCGTGACCATCAAGTCGCACCACAACGTCGGCGGCCTGCCGGAGCGCATGAACCTGGGCCTGGTCGAACCCTTGCGCGAGCTCTTCAAGGACGAGGTCCGGGCGCTCGGCCGCGAGCTGGGCCTGCCCGAGAGCATGGTCGGCCGCCATCCTTTTCCCGGGCCGGGCTTGGCGATCCGGATCCCCGGCGAGGTCAGCGCCGAGAAGTGCGAGATCCTGCGCAAGGCCGACCGGATCTTCCTGGAGGAGATCCGCAACGCCGGCCTCTACGACGCGATCTGGCAGGCCTTCGCGGTGCTGCTGCCGGTGCGCACGGTGGGCGTGATGGGCGACGCGCGCTCCTACGATCACGTCTGCGCGCTCCGGGCGGTCACCTCGGTCGACGGCATGACCGCCGAGTCCTACCCCTTCGACCACGCCTTCCTGGACCGGGTCGCGACCCGCATCATCAACGAGGTCCGCGGCATCAACCGCGTCGTCTACGACGTGACGTCCAAGCCGCCGGGGACCATCGAGTGGGAATGATTCTGATTTTATTCAGAAAATATTTCCACCACTTTCGCGGACTATCGCTGTGCAATCGTTACGGATGACGGACCTCCGGGACCTTGCTGTCGATGCGAATCGAAAGTACCGCCAGCGATGTGAAAGCCGCGGGCGAACCTTGTTCGAGTCTATAGTGCTGAAAATAAACAAGAATTTCTGTTCAGAGGGCGCGAAAACGGCCTGACGGACATTTCGGCGGCGCTCCCTGGTTTTTTGACCGATCGAGGCGGGAAAATGCTGACGCCTGAGACGACGGCAATCGACCGCGCCGGCTTCGTCCCACAGGCGGCAATTGATCGAGATGCTGGACTCCGGCACGGTGGTCGGCGTCTATCTCGATGAAGTGCTCCTGAACCCAACCGGTTCCTCAGCCGGGATCGACCCTAACCTCTTCGACCTTGAGCGGGCGGAAGTGCTTTACGGCCCCCAGGGCACGGCCTTCGGACGCGGCACCATCGGCGGTGCGCTGAACTACGTGACCAAGAAACCGACGGAAGACTTCCAGGCGGAACTCGAAGGCGAGCTCGGCAGCCATCCCGACGGCATGGTCCGTGGCATCTTGAATGGATCTCTGATCGGCGACCGCACGCTCATGGCCCGTCTGGTCGCCTTCGGGCGCTACGATGACGGCTTCATCGACACGCCGCTCATCGGCGGTTCCAACGACGAGCAGGACTACGGCGCCCGGCTCAGCTTGCGCTCCCAACCCAGCGACCGCCTCACACTCGATCTCGCTGGATCCTCCGATCGCTCGGACAGCGGTCCGAGTTTTGCGACGGTCGATAGTCTCGAGGGTGACGGTGACCTTGAACTGCGCGTCAACGAAGAAAATGACCAGCGAATCGATCGCGGCCTCATCACTTTCCGGGGCGCCTACGATTTCGATTCGGGCACCTTGATCTCAAACACGTCCTACCTTGGCGTCGAGACTTCGTTCACAGGCGATGCTGACGTATCGGAGCTCGATTTCGGCTCCGGCACGATAGATGGATCGAACGATTCGATCGCACAGGAAGTCCGCTTCGAAGCCGAGCCCTTTTCAGTGCCATTGCTGGGCGAGACCAGCTTTCTTCTCGGTGGGATCGGCACCTGGGCCGAGACAAGTACAGAGTTGACTACTTTCAGCTTCGGTACGGAAGTCTTTGACGCCGGTGCCTTCGGCGAGTTGCGGTTTCGCCCGGTCGACAAACTCGAGCTGACCGTCGGCGGGCGCTTCACCTACAACGAGGTGGAGGTGTCCCAGACAGGCTTCGAGAATGCCAGCCAGTCCTTCACCAACTTCTCCCCCAAGGGCAGCATCCTCTACGATTGGACAGACAGTTTCAGCACCTATGCCCTGATCTCCACCGGCTTCAAGTCGGGCGGCTTCAAGTCAATGAGCTGTAACGTCAGGAAACAATGAGTGGAAGAGGGGACAGTCGCGCGATGGCCGCCGGTATTCCTGCCGGGATCGCCGGGCCGGCGGTTCAGAAGCTCGGCCGCGGGATGTCGATCCGGATGCCGCCTTTGGGATCCTTCGGGTTCCGGGTGCTCGGCGGCTCCGGCTCGCTCGCCAGGCGCAGGGCATAGCCCTCGCGGCAATAGGCGTCGCCGTTCTCCTGCCAGAGCACCGCTTCCGCTTCACCCGAGGCAAAGAGACCGCTTTCCGGTACGCATTCGCAGGCCCGCAGCGCGCAGGCCACGGCCAGGTTCGGATCGCCCTTGCGGTCGCCCTCGCAGGCCGCCAGGAGGACCAGCAGGCCGGCCGGAAGCGCGCGCCGGAGGTTCAACGCACGCTCTCGCGGTTCTCGCAGCGCCGCGCGGTGTCGTTGCAGGGGACGGGGTCGCTGTACCTGGGCAGCTTGAAGCCGCCCGGCAGGGGCTTGTCCTTCTCGACGTGCTCGGCCAGGGCGAAGCCCCGGGGACAATAGGCGTTGCCGTTGTCCTGCCAGAGCACGTCGCGGCGCTCGGGGGCGCTGAACACCGGCTTGTCCTCGGCCTCGCAAATGCATTTCTTCACCGCGCAGGCGACGGCGAGCCTGGACTGGATCTCCTCGTCGCTGGTGCAGGACACCAGTCCCGTCGACAGCAGCGCTGCAACCCAGAAAGTGCGCACGACGAACCTCCCACTGATCATCCCGCTCCCGCTTCCGCCGAATAGCATGCCTGGCGGGCAAAGCCCAGGGGGCAGGCTTCGGCACCCCGCTCCTGCGGCCCTGCTCGGGGCTCAGGAGACGACGCGCAGGGGCTGCCTGAAGATCGACAGAGCCTCGGCGAGGCTGGTGCTGCGCTTGACCCGCTGGCGCCCGTCATGGACCTCGTAGGCGCCCTCGCGGCCGTTCTTGACTTGGCGCTTTGTGATGGAAAAAGCGGGAGAATCCAGAGTGTGCCTGAAGACGGAGAAGATCGCCCGGCCGTCGCGGTGATCGATGGCGTAGTCACGCCACTCGCCGGCCGCGACGTGCTGGCTGTAGAGGGATAGGAGCTGGTGGAGTTCTTGGCGGTCGAAGAAGGTGGTCGTGGCGGAGCGACGATGGTTGCCTGGACGATGAAAGCTGTGCATTGGACGAGCGGCACCTCCCCACTGTTTCTTCCGACCTTTTCTTCAGTCTCCCCCAAATCGCACCCGCCGTCCAGCGGGTTGACCCGGAGCGGCCCTGGCCGGGGCGCCCCTGCTCAGCGCACTTCCATGAAGCTGCTGGCCTTGGGATCCGGGGCGTCGTAGCAGTCGATCGCACCCAGGGTGCGATAGCAGACGACCTGGGTCGCCGTCGGCGCCGTCTCGGCCTCGGTCTGGCAGTAGGGACCGTCCTCCTCGGTGTAGCGCAGCAGGGAGCAGTCCTCGCCGGTCACCCAGGTGGCGATATGGTCGGGCACCGTCTTGTCGGTGTGGGCTAGGCTCGCGGCAGAGCTTCCCACGATCACCACGGTCGCCGTGGCCGGGTCGCAGGCCGCCAGGGGCAGCAGAAGGCAGAGTGTCAGCCAGCGGCGGGCCATAATACCTTGACTCCAGGTCCGGGGACGCCGCTTTCGAGGCGCCTTAAGGCTTCAGGGGCCGCTTTTCCTGGCGGCAGCCGTTGAAGCACCAGTTTCGACCGGCTAAGTAAATATCGGGTTATCCGGGCGCCGCGGGCCCCGGGACCGGAAGCGGGAAGGGGAGGCTAGGCATGCCAGCGCTCACGACGCCGATCTGCGACTTCGGATGGCAGGCGGTAGACTTCAGCCTTGAGGGCGTCGACGGCCGCAGCTACGCGCTGCAGGACGTCCGCGGCGACAAGGGCACCCTGGTCATGTTCATCTGCAACCACTGCCCCTACGTCAAGGCGGTGATCGGCCGGCTGGTCCGGGACGTCACCGAACTGCAAGCCCTGGGTATCGGGGCGATCGCCATCATGCCCAACGACACCGAGGCCTATCCGGCGGATTCCTTCGAGAACATGAAGGCCTTCGCGGCCGGGCACGGCTTCACCTTTCCCTACGTCATCGACCGGACGCAGGAGGTGGCACGGGCCTACGACGCCGCCTGCACCCCGGACTTCTTCGGCTTCGATGCCGATCTCGGCCTGCGGTATCGCGGCCGCCTCGACGCTTCGCGGGTCGAGCCGGTGCCGGATGCCCGCCGCGAGCTCTTCGAGGCGATGCGGGAGGTCGCGGCCAGCGGGCGCGGCCCCAGCGAGCAGATCGCGTCGATGGGCTGCTCGATCAAATGGCGGGCAGCCTGAGGCCGGCCTTTCGGGGGCGTCCTTGTTAGAGCGCTGACATAAATAGACTATTCGATTTTGCCAAGTCGTCGGCAGCAGGCTATTTTAGCGCGCTTCAAGGCCTAGGAAAAAGGCGTCGGGGAGGCTGGGTTGAGCGATATCTTCCGTGAAGTCGATGAAGAAATCCGCCAGGAGAATTATGCCAGGCTCTGGAAGCGCTATGGCAGCTATGCGATCGGCTTCGCCGTTCTGCTGGTCGCCGCCGTCGCCGGCTATCAAATCTGGCAGGGCTACGACCTCCAGCGCCGCACCGAGCTGTCCGACCGCTATGCCGTGGTGACCGACCAGATCCTGGAGGACCAGGACGACGCGGCCCAGGCCACCTTGGCGGAGATCGCCGACCCCTCCGACTCCGGCTACGGCACGCTGGCGGCCTTCACGCGGGCGCAGCTCCTGGCGGACGCCGGGAGCACCGCCGAGGCGACGGCGATCTGGGACCGGATCGCGGAGCAGAGCCCCTCGGGGGACAGCTTCCGGGCGATCGCCACCCTGCTGTCCGTGATGCATCAGTTGGACAGCGGCGATCCGGCCGTCCTGGCGCCCCGCCTCGAGCCCCTGATGGCGGCCGGCCAGGCCTTCCGGACCTCGGCGCAGGAGCTCGACGCCCTGCTGGCCATCAAGCAGGGGGACAGCGATCGGGCCAGGACCCGTCTGGAAGCGATCGGCCAGGATATCTTCGCCCCGCCGGCCGCCCGGGAGCGCGCCGCCCAGCTCCTCGCGACGCTCCAGACCGGGGAGTGAACCATGGCGCCTCGCTGCCTGCGCGGTCTGGCCCCGCTCCTGCTTTGCGCGCTCCTTTCCGCCTGTAACGTCGTCTCCGATTGGTTCGGGCAGGGCGAAGAACCGCCGCTCCCGGGCAAGCGGATCGCGGTCCTCACCGACGACAGCGCCCTTCAGGTCGACCGCAGCATCGCCAACCTGCAGGTTCGCCTGCCCGATCCCTACGTCAACGAGACCTGGGACCAGCCGGGCGGCAATGCGGTGCACGCGCTCCACCATCTCTCCTTGGGCGAGAACCCCGAAATCGACTGGACCGCCGACGTCGGAGAGGGCAGCTCCGACGACAGTCAGATCCTGGCCGAGCCTCTGGTCGTCGGCGACACGGTCTATACGATGGACTCCCGCTCCGTCGTGACCGCCTTCGAGGCCGAAGGCGGCACGCGGCGCTGGCGGGTCGACCTGGCCGACGCCGCCGAGGACGACGGCTTCTTCGGCGGCGGCATCGCCTTCGGCGCGGGGCGGGTCTTCGTCAGCACCGGCTTCGCCAGGGTCTTCGCCCTGGACGCCGGCAGCGGCGAGGTGATCTGGTCCCAGCCGATCCCCGGGCCGATGCGTGCCGCGCCGACCTTCAGCGACGGCCGCGTCTTCGTGGTCTCGGTCGACAACCAGCTCCATGCGCTGGACGCCCAGACCGGTGCCGCGCTCTGGTCGCACACCGGCATCCAGGAGGTCGCCACCCTGCTCGGCGGCTCCAGCCCGGCGGTCCAGGGCTCCACGGTCATCGCGCCCTATTCTTCGGGCGAGCTCTTCGCTTTGCTCGCCGAGAACGGCCGGGTCCTGTGGAGCGATCTGCTGGCGAGCGTGCGCCGTATCGATCCCATCGCGGATATGGCCGACATCCGCGGGCTTCCGGTCATCGACCGCGGCCTGGTCCTGGCGGCCAGCAACGCCGGCCGCATGATCGCGATCGACCTGCGGCGCGGCGAGCGAGCCTGGGACATCGACCTCAGCTCCGTCCAGACCCCCTGGGTCGGCGGCGACTTCGTCTATGTGGTCAGCGCCGACGCGCAGCTGGTCTGCCTGACCCGCGCCAACGGCGGGGTCCGCTGGGTCCAGCCCTTGCGGCAGTTCGAGGACGAGGACGGCCGGGACGATCCGATCTCCTGGCGCGGCCCGGTCCTGGCCGGAGGACGCCTGGTCCTCGCCGGCAGCCACGGCGAAGGCCTCTGGGTCTCGCCCCAGACCGGCGAGATAGTGGGCGACTTCGATCTGCCGGGCGGCGCGGCGGTGACGCCGGTCGTGGCCGGCGAGACCGTCTACTTCCTGACCGAGGGCGGAACCCTGGTGGCGATGCGCTGACGCGGCGCCTGGGGCCCTCCCGGGCGCGAGCGCGGAAAAGCGGATGAGATGCGACCCCTGACGGTAGCGATCATTGGCCGGCCCAACGTCGGCAAGTCGACCCTGTTCAACCGGCTGGCCGGCCGCAAGCTGGCCCTGGTGCACGAGGCGCCCGGCGTGACCCGCGACCGCCGCGAGGCCGAGGCGCAGCTGCACGACCTGCGCTTGCGCGTCATCGACACGGCGGGTCTCGAGGAGGCGGCGCCGGAGGCCCTGGAATCGCGCATGCGCCGGCAGACGGAGCGGGCGCTGCAGTCGGCCGATCTGGTGCTTTTCCTTATCGACGCCCGGGCCGGCCTGACGGCGCTCGATCGGCACTTCGCCCGCTGGCTGCGGCGGCAGGACCTGCCGGTGGTCCTGGTCGCCAACAAGTGCGAGGGCCGGGCGGCGGAAGCCGGCCTGGCCGAGGCCTACGGCCTCGGCTTCGGCGATCCCGTCCCGCTCTCGGCGGAGCACGACCTCGGGTTCTCGGACCTGCGCGATGCGGTCGCGCCCTTCGCCGAGACCGCCGCCGAGACCGCCGCCGAGGAGGCCTTGCCGGAGGATGCGGAGACGGCCGAGGGCGAGGCCGGCGGACCTCTGCAGCTGGCCATCGTCGGCCGGCCCAACGTCGGCAAGTCGACCCTGGTCAATCGGCTGGTCGGCGAGGACCGGGTCCTGACCGGCCCCGAAGCCGGGATTACGCGCGATGCCATCGCCGTGCAGTGGTCCTATCGGGGGCAGGAGATCCAGCTGGTCGACACCGCCGGCTTGCGCAAGCGGGCCAAGGTCGCCGAGAAGCTGGAGAGGATGTCGGTCGACGACACCTTGCGGGCGATCCGCTTCGCCCAGGTCGTGGTCCTGGTGCTGGACGCCAACGAGGGCCTGGAGCGCCAGGATCTGACCATCGCCCGGCACAGCGTCGACGAAGGCCGGGCCCTCGTCATCGCGCTCAACAAATGGGATGCCTGTGCCGACCGGGAGGCCGCCCTGCGGCAGCTCGAAGACCGCCTGGAGCGCTCGCTGCCGCAGGTCCGCGGCCTGCCCAAGGTGGCGATCTCGGCCCTGGAAGGCCGGCACCTCGACCGCCTCATGGACGCGGTGCTCGCGGCCTACCGGGTCTGGAACGCCCGGGTCCCGACCGGCGAGCTGAACCGCTGGCTGGAGGCCGTCACCGAGGCCCATCCGCCGCCGCTGTCCAAGGGGCGCAAGGTCCGCCTGAAGTACGCCACCCAGATGAAGACCCGGCCGCCGAGCTACGCGATCTTCTGCTCCCGGCCGGCGGCGATCCCGGCCTCCTACCTGCGCTACCTGGAGAACCAGCTGCGCAGCGACTTCAAGCTGGACGGCACCCCGATCCGCATCGCCCTGCGCAAGGGCGAGAATCCCTATGCCAAGACGCAGGGGGCCAAGACGCAGGGGGCCCCGAGACGGGGCACCAAGAAGCGGGAGGCGAGGAAGCGGGTCTAGTCGAAGAAACTGCGCGCCGGCCGGCAACGACAACTCGCGGGCCAGGAAGGGGCCGTTCGCCCCAATCGACGCCGTTCGCCCCAATCGACATGGGCCAGCGGTTTCGACCCGGCGCGGACGATCCATCAACCTGGAATCGCTTCCAATATCGTTGCCTGAAGCGGCCTCCAGCCGAGCTCGGCCTTGCTCGTCTGCGCGTCCATCGTCTGATCGAGCGCGAGGCCCGCCGCCCATGAGCCGAACGCGTCGATGGCGTCATCTATAGGACGCACCTGCGGCGCCGGTGCGGCATACCTTGCCGAGATGGCTCCGGCGACTGCGCTCACCGCGACGCCGGTTTCAGCGACGCCGTGGTAATCCGAACCCCGTCTGCCCAGTTCAAGCGCTGACACGTAGAGCCGCGCAACGTCCTGCCGATGGACAAGCGGCCAGCGAGTCTCGGCCGGACCGAAGATGCGAGGGCTGATACCCCGTTTTGCCTCATCAATGAATCGGGCTATCGCGCCGCCATTCTCGTCCCAAACTGTTGCGGGGTGCAGGACACAGGTCTTTGTTTGCGCTGCGTCGAAGAGGCGTTCCCGGTGCTCGACCATGAAGGCAAAATCGGGCAGCGGGTCGAAGGGAGAGCCTTCTGTTGCCGTGCGATCTCCCACGGGACCGTAGAGCCAGCAGCCACCCGTGTAGACCAGCGGCAGAGCTTGTCCGGTCTTCTGGGCGCAGCGGTCACTCCACTCGAGAAGCCCATCCAAAAGCGTCGCTTCGGCCGCGCGCATGTCATTCCCGAAGGTTGCCGCGGCGTGGATGATTCCGTCGGCGGCACCCACATCCGAAAGCCACGTGGACGGCTTACGCATGTCGCCGATAACGGCCCGACAGCCGGCGCGCCGCAACTCTTCCGCCGAGTTTGCGCTTCGAGCAAGGCCGACCACCCCATGCCCGCTGTCCAGAAGAGCCTTGGCGACGGCCGAGCCGATGTATCCGGTTGCCCCGGTTAAGAGCACCTCCATCCTTGCGATCACTTCTGCGACTTTTTGTACGGGGTTTGTCTAGCCCGCGGCCAGGGTCTCGCCCTGGCGCGTACAGGCGGCGGAGGCCAGCTCGACGAAGGCCTCCGTGATCGCCTCCGGTGGCTTCAGGCTCTCCGGATCCTCGCCGGGGAAGGCCTGGGCGCGCATGATCGTGCGCACGACGCCCGGGTCGATCAGGTTGACCCTGACTTTCGTCTTGGCGGTCTCGGCGGCGTAGATGCCGGCCAGCATCTCGAGTCCCGCCTTGGAGGCGGCATAGGCGCCCCAGTAGGGGACCGGCCGGGCGGCGGCGCCCGAGATCACGAAGATCGCCCGGCCCGCGTCCGAACGGCGCAGCAGCGGGTCGAGGCTGCGGATCAGCCGGAAGTTGGCGGTCAGGTTGACGTCGATGACCGCCTGCCAGGTCTCGGGATCGCCGTGGCCCAGCGGCGAGAGGGTGCCGAGGATCGCGGCGTTGCCGACCAGCACGTCGAGCTTGCCGAAGCGCTCGTAGAGCGAGGCGCCCAGGGCATCGATCTTGTCGAAGTCGCGCAGGTCGAGGGGAATCAGGGTTGCCGGCCGGCCGCCGGCCTGGCGGATCTGGTCGTCGACCTCTTCCAGCCCGCCGACGGTACGGGCGGTCAGGACCACCTGCGCGCCCTCGGACGCGAAGCGCCGGGCGACGGCGGCGCCGATGCCGCGCGAGGCGCCCGTCACCAGGGCGAGGCGACCCTCGAGGCGCCCCTGTGCGCTCTGCGCCGTCATGGGATCACGCCAGCTCGGCCAGCAGCGAGAGCTGTCCGGGGCTGTTGTCGGCCAGGTCGGTCAGCCGGGTCGGGTAGGCGCCGGTGAAGCAGGCATCGCAGAACTGCGGCCGCTCCGGATCGCGCCGCGGCTGGCCCACGGCCCGGTAGAGCCCGTCCAGGGAGACGAAAGCCAGGGAATCGGCGCCGATGTACTCGGCCATGCCGGCGACGTCGTAGCGCGAGGCCAGGAGCTCTTCGCGCTGGGGCGTGTCGATGCCGTAGAAGCAGGACTGCGTCGTCGGCGGCGCCGCGATCCGCATGTGGACCGCCTTGGCGCCGGCGGCCCGGACCATCTCGACGATCTTGGCCGAGGTGGTGCCGCGGACGATGGAATCGTCGACCAGGATCACCCGGCGGTCCTTGATGAAGGCCCGGTTGGCGTTGTGCTTGAGCCGGACCCCCAGGTGCCGGATCTGATCCGTGGGCTCGATGAAGGTGCGGCCGACGTAGTGGTTGCGGATGATCCCCAGTTCGAAGGGGATCTCCGCCTCCTCGGCATAGCCGATGGCTGCGGGCACCCCGGAGTCGGGCACCGGGATGACCACGTCGGCCTCGACCCGGCTCTCGCGCGCCAGCTCGGCGCCGATGCGCTTGCGCGCCTCGTAGACGCTGCGCCCTTCGACCACCGAATCGGGCCGGGCGAAGTAGATGTACTCGAAGATGCAGAAGCGGCTGGCCGCGGCCGGGAAGGGCCTGATGGAATGGATTCCCGATTCGTCCAGGACCACCATCTCGCCGGGCTCGACGTCGCGCAGGTAGTCGGCGCCGATGATGTCGAGGGCGCAGGTCTCGGAGGTGACGATGTGCGCCTCCCCCAGGCGGCCCAGCACCAGGGGGCGGACTCCCAGCGGATCGCGCACGCCGATGACCGCGGTCTCGGTCATGGAGACCAGCGAGTAGGCGCCTTCGAGCTGGCGCAGGGCGTCCGTCATGCGGTCCAGGATACCGCCGGACGGAGACGTCGCCATGAGGTGGACGATGACCTCGGTGTCGGAGGTCGACTGGAACAGCGAGCCGCGCTTGACCAGTTCGCGGCGCAGCTGCAGGGCGTTGGTCAGATTGCCGTTGTGGGCCAGGGCGAAGCCGCCGAACTCGAGGTCGGCGAAGAGCGGCTGGACGTTGCGCAGGATGGTCTCGCCTGCCGTCGAGTAGCGCACGTGGCCGATGCCGATCGGGCCGGCGAGGCGGGCCATCAGGGCTTCGCTGGAGAAGATGTCGCCGACCTGGCCGAGGTCCCGATGGCTGCGGAACTGGGTCCCGTCGCAAACCACCATGCCGGCCGCCTCCTGGCCGCGATGCTGGAGCGCGTGCAGGCCCAGCGCGATGTGCGCGGCCGCGTCGCTTCCGGCGCTGAAGATTCCGAAGACGCCGCATTCCTCGCGGAGCTTGTCGTCGTCGAAGGGGTCGGCCTTCGCCGGGGGAAGATATTTACTGGGCACTTTCGATCAGACGCTCCATGTTGGCCCGCTCAGCGTCGCGATAGCCTGGGGTTTCATCCGCGGCCGCGTCCTTGGAAGGCGGCGCGATCAGCAGCCGGTAGGCGCGCTCGGCCGCCTCGGCGTCATCCCGGAGGGCGCCGAAGCTGCTGCTCTCCTTGCGGATCTCATCGGGAATGAAATCGGCGAGGAACCCGGCGCCGTGCTGGATCAGCGGCATGGTCCGGGCGTCCCGCAGGGTCGGCGGCCAATCCTTCGAGGGCACGAAATAGTCGATCCCCAGCCACAGCGCCGAGACGATCAGGGCGCCGCGCAGGATCCCGAAGATGAAGCCGAGGCTCCGGTTCAGCGGCTGCAGCTCGCTGCTGTGGATCGGCCGCGATGCGAAGTGGGCGATGATCGAAAGGCCGATCAGCACCGTCAGGAAGATGATCAGGCCGCCGGCGATATCGGCGACCACCTCGATGGAGATCATTTGACGCATCAGCGGCTGCAGCAGAGGCAGGCCGGAGTAGGTGGCGACGCCCGCGACGACCCAGGACAGCAGCACGAGAAACTCGCGGACGAACCCGCGCAGAAAGGCGAAAAGGCCCGAAAGCACGAGAATCGCGACCACGACCAGGTCGGTTAGGTTGATCGGGAAGGACTCCATGGGCTCTCGCCTTCTCCCGCTGGGCACCGTCTAGCGCAGAAAGGTCCCCGGTGGCAATGCCGGCGTCGCGGGACTGTCCCGACGCTACTCCGGCAACTCCGCAAAAAAGTCGAACAGATCAAGTAAGTGCCGGATCTCCCTCAGGGTCATTCCGGAGCCCTCGGGCTTGTCCTTGCGTCGCCGGGCGGGCCGCAGCGCGGTCGTGAAGCCCAGCTTCGACGCCTCCTTCAGGCGGGCCTCGGCCTGGCTCACCGGCCGGACTTCGCCGGACAGGCCGAGCTCGCCGAAGACCACGCAGCCCTCGGGCAGGGCGCGGTCCCGGGCCGAGGAGACCAGGGCGGCCGCGACCGCCAGGTCGGCCGCCGGCTCGGTGATCCTGAGCCCGCCGGCGACGTTGAGATAGACGTCCTTGCCGGCCAGGGTCAGGCCGCAGCGGGCCTCAAGCACCGCCAGCACCATCGACAGGCGACCGCCGTCCCAGCCGACCACCGCACGGCGCGGCGTCGCCAGCGGCGAGGGCGAGACCAGGGCTTCGATCTCGACCAGGACCGGACGGGTGCCTTCCAGGCCGGCGAAGACCGCCGCCCCCGAGATATTGGCGTTGCGCTCGGCCAGGAAAAGGGCGGAAGGGTTCGCCACCTCCTGAAGACCCCGGTCGGTCATCTCGAAGACCCCGATCTCGTCGGTCGGCCCGAAGCGGTTCTTGGTCGCCCGCAGCAGCCGGAACTGATGGCTGCGCTCGCCCTCGAAGGTGAGGACCGCGTCGACCATGTGCTCCAGCACCTTGGGGCCGGCGATCACGCCGTCCTTGGTGACGTGGCCGACCAGCAGCAGCGCGAAGCCGCGCTGCTTGGCGAGGCGGATCAGCTCCTGGGCGCTGGCCCTGACCTGGGAGACCGTGCCGGGCGCCGAATCCAGGCTGTCGGCGTACATGGTCTGGATCGAATCGATGATCACGACCTGCGGCGCCCTGGCGTTGTCCAGGGTGGCGAGGATGTCCCGCACCGAGGTCGCCGCCGCCAGCTGCACCCGGCTGCCGGCCAGAGCCAGGCGCTCGGCCCGCAGGCGGATCTGGTCGACCGCCTCTTCGCCGGAGAAGTAGGCGCAGTCCAGACCGGCCTCCCGGCCGGACCCGCCCCCGGTCAGGGCCGCGGCCACCTGCAGCAGCAGGGTCGACTTGCCGATGCCGGGATCGCCGCCGACCAGGATCGCCGAGCCCGGCACCAGACCGCCGCCGCAGACCCGGTCGAACTCGAGGATGCCGCTGCACCGCCGGGGCAGCGGCGCCTCGCTGCCGGCCAGACCGACCAGCTCGATCGGCCGCCCGGCCTTGCGCTGGCCGCGGCCGAGGCCGCCGGGCGCGCTGTCGCGCCCGGTCTCCTCGACGATGCTGTTCCATTCGCCGCAGCCTTCGCAGCGGCCCGACCACCGCACGTGGGCGGTGCCGCAGGATTGACAGACGAAGCGTGGCGCAGCCTTTGCCAAGACCTTCTGATCCGCGATTGTGACGAGTCGTGCCGCCGCCGGCCTAGAGCGGCTCGACGGCCATGCGTATCGGCCCTTCGGCCCGCCCGTTGATGAACTGGTCCACGTGGTCGTTGCCGGACTTGTCGATCTCCGCGACCGGCCCGGCCCAGATGATCCTACCCTCGAAGAGCATGGCGACGCGATGGGCGATCTTGCGGGCGCTGGCCATGTCGTGGGTGATCGACAGGGCGGTGGCGCCCAGCTCGTGGACGCATTTGACGATCAGATCGTTGATGACGTCGCCCATGATCGGGTCGAGGCCGGTGGTCGGCTCGTCGAAGAAGATGATCTCGGGCTCTGTCGCGATGGCCCGGGCCAGGCCGACCCGCTTGCGCATGCCCCCGGAGAGCTCGGCCGGGCCGAGCTCGGCGACGTCCGCGCCGAGGCCGACGGCGGCCAGCTTCTCCAGGGCGATCTTCTTGGCCGGGGCCCGATCCATCCCTTCGCCCTGGATCAGGCCGAAGGCGACGTTTTCCCAGACTGGCAGGGAATCGAAGAGCGCCGCGTTCTGGAACAGCATGCCGAACTTGCGCATGACGACGTCGCGTTCTGCGCCGCGCAGGCCGACCACGTTCCGGCCGTCGACCTCGATGTTCCCGGCGTCGGGCTCCAGCAGGCCGAGAATGCACTTCAGCAGAACCGACTTGCCGGTGCCGGAGCCGCCGATCACCACCACCGATTCGCCGGCCCCGATGTCGAGGTCGAGGCCCCTCAAGACGTGCTTGTCGCCGAAAGCTTTGTGCAGGCCCCGGATCCTGATCTTTGGCACGTCGGGTGATTTCATCGGGCGAAGAAGGCCTCGGTGATGATGTAGTTGAAGCTGAGGATCAGGATCGAGGCGGAGACCACCGCGTTGGTGGTCGCGGTGCCCACGCCCTGCGCGCCGCCGCGCGAGTAGAAGCCGTGGTAGCAGCCCATCAGAGTGACCAGGAAGCCGAAGACCGAGGCCTTGACCAGGCCCGAGATCACGTCCTGGGCCTCCATGAAGTCGATGGTGTTGGACAGATAGGTCGAGGGGTTGAAGCCCAGCTTGTAGACCGAGACCACGTAGCCGCCGAAGACGCCGATGATGTCGGCGACCAGGACCAGGACCGGCAGCATGGTCAGGCCGGCGATCAGCCGCGGGGCGATGAGGTACTTGTAGGGATTGGTCGCCAGAGTCGACAGGGCGTCGATCTGCTCGGTCACCCGCATGGTGCCGATCTCGGCCGCCATGGCGGCGCCGATGCGGCCGGCGACCATCAGGCCGGCCAGCACCGGGCCGAGTTCGCGGGTGATCGAGACCACGACCACGTTGGGGATCGCGCTCTCGGCCGAGAAGCGGGCGAAACCGGTGTAGCTCTGCAGGGCCAGCACCATGCCCGTGAAGATCGCGGTCAGGCCGACCACCGGCAGCGAGTAGTAGCCGATCTCGACCATCTGCCGCAGGATCAGGCGGGGGTAGAGCGGGGGCCGGAAGCAGCTGAAGATCGAGGTCAGGGAAAAGATCGTCAAGCGGCCGGTCGCGGCCAGGAAGAACAGGAAGGTGCGCCCGATGGGTTGAAGGATCGGCATGGCGTCACGCGCTGCGGTAAACGCGCCGATAGCGGCGCCCGAGTGAGGTCAGGATCTCGTAGCCGATCGTGCCGGCCTCTTCGGCCAGGCGATCGAGGCCGTCGCCGGGCTGAAGCAGGTCGACCAGCGCACCGGGGTGGAGGCGTTCCGCGGGCACTTGGGTCACATCCAGCGTGATCAAGTCCATGGATATCCGTCCCACGACCGGTGTCGCGATGCCGGCCAGAAAGGCCGTACCGCAGCTCGACAGCGATCTGAGGTAGCCATCCGCATATCCGGCCGCGACTGTTGCGATGCGGGTCGGCCCCGCCGCGCGAAAGGCGGCACCATATCCAACGGTCGTGGGGGCGTCAATCTCGCGGATTTGCAGGATTCTTGCTTGCAGGCGAACCACTTGCGCCATGGGATTGGGCTGTCCCGGGGTCGGGTTGACGCCGTAGAGCGCGACCCCGGGGCGGGCGAGATCGAAGTGGAACCCGGGGCCCAGGAAGATCCCCGAGGAATTGGCGAAGCTGGCCGGCAGCGCCGGCAGGCGCGCCCGCGCCGCCTGGAACAGGTCCAATTGCTCGCGGTTCTTGGGGTTTTCAGCCTCCTCGGCGCAGGCCAGATGGCTCATCACCAGCAGCGGCTCCAGGCCGTCCAGCCGGCCGGGATCGCCGGCCAGGGCGTCCAGCTCGGCCGGCGGCAGGCCGAGCCGGCTCATCCCGCTGTCGATGTGGATCGCCGCCGGCAGGGCGGCCCCGGCGCTCCGGGCGGTGTCCTGCCAGGCCGCGATCTGGCCGAGGCTGTTGAGGACCGGAATCAGGCCGGCGGCCAGGAAGTCGGTGCCCAGCCCGGCCGCGAAGCCGTTCAGGATGAAGATCCGGGGCGCCGGCTCCAGGCCCGCGAGGGCCTCGCGCAAAGCCAGGCCCTCGCAGGGCAGGGCGACGAAGAAGTCGCGGGCGCCGGCCCGGGCCAGAGCCGGCCCGACCTCTGCCGCTCCCAGGCCGTAGCCGTCGGCCTTGACCACGGCGGCGCAGGCGGCGCCTCTCAGCCGGGCGCGGAGCCCGCGGTAGTTTTCCTGGATCGCGCCCAGGTCGATGGTCAGCAGGGCGCCGTGGCGGAGGAAGTCGGCGTCGCTTCCGTCAGTAGGAGCCATGGGGCAGATGCTCTGGGTCGACGTAGTTGCTGAACTTCGTCGTCTTGCCCTCGAAGGCCAGGCGCACCGTTCCGGTCGGTCCGTGGCGCTGCTTTCCGATGATCACCTCGGCCAAGCCGTAGACCTTTTCGCAGCGCTCCTGCCAGGCCTGGAAGCGCTGGTGGAACTTCTCCTCGCTCTCTTCGGCCTTCTGGCCCGGCTGGCTGCGCTCCAGGTAGTACTGCTCCCGGAAGACGAACATCACCACGTCGGCGTCCTGCTCGATCGAGCCGGACTCCCGGAGGTCGGCAAGCTGCGGGCGCTTGTCGTCGCGCTGCTCGACCGCGCGGGACAGCTGCGACAGGGCGATCACCGGGAGGTTCAGCTCCTTGGCGATGGCCTTCAGGCCGCGGGTGATGTCGGAGATCTCCTGGACCCGGTTCTCGGTCGCCCGCCCCGCGGTCGGCCGCATCAGCTGGAGGTAGTCGACGACGATCATCGACAGGCCCTTCTGCCGCTTCAGGCGCCGGGCGCGGGTCCGCAGCTGGCTGACCGAGATCGCCGGGGTGTCGTCGATGAACAGCGGGACCCGCTCCAGCTTGTGACTGGCCTGCACGATGGCGCCGAAGTCCTCGTTCGACATCTCGCCGCGGCGGATCTTCTCCGAAGGCACCCGGCTTTCCTCCGACAGCAGACGGGTCGCCAACTGCTCCGCTGACATCTCCAGGGAGAAGAAGCCGATCACGGCGCCGTCCTTGCCCTTGGTCTCCAGGTGCTTGCGCCCGGCGTTGAAGGCGATGTTGGTCGCCAGCGCGGTCTTTCCCATGGAGGGACGGCCGGCGAGGATGATCAGGTCGCTGGGGTGCAGGCCGCCCAGCAGCTTGTCCAGGTCGGTGAACTCGGTCGCCACGCCGGAGAGGCCGCCGTCGCGCTTGAAGGCGGCCTGGGCCATGTCGAGCGCCGTGGTCAGCGCGGTCTTGAACTCCTGGAAGCCGCCCTCGGTCTGGCCTTCCTCGGCCAGGCGGTAGAGCTGCTCCTCGCAGGTTTCGATCTGGTCGTTGGCGTCCCGCTCCAGCTCGACGTCGAAGGCGTCGTTGACCATGTCCTCGCCGAGCGCGATCAGCTGGCGGCGCAGGTAGAGGTCGTGGATCACCTTGCCGTAGTCGACCGCGTTGATGATCGACGGCACCGCGGCGATGAGCTGGGCCAGGTACTGCGCGCCGCCGACCTCCGAAAGGGTCTCGTCGCGTTCGAAGTAGCCCTTCAGGGTGACGGCGTCGGCGATCTGTCCGCGCTCGATCAACTGGCCGCAGGCCGCGAAGATGCGGCCGTGCGTCGCGTGTGCGAAGTGGTCGGGGAACAGGAACTCGGAGACTTTCTCGAAGGCGGCGTTGTTGGCGAGTATCGCGCCGAGCAGGGCCTGTTCCGCTTCGTAGTTGACCGGCGGGCTCCGGTAGTCGCCGGGCTCGACCCTCTCCCGCAATTGCAAGGCCAAGTTACCACCCCCTCACTGAGCAAGGCGCCGAAGCTAGCAAAGCCGCCGCCGCTGGCCCAGCAGGAATTCCCGCAATAAACAGAAGGAAGACGGGGATAAGTCGCAAAGCCATCGCGTGCCGGGCCCAGTCGTCGCGCGCTGCGATGTCGCGGCGCAAGATCGGAGTCGCCGCAGAAAGATTACGGCGCTCTTACGTGGTGCTCAACCGAGGCGCTCTCTTGCGCGGGAAAAAAGGCCGGACACAGCGTCCGGCCTTTTGATGTGAGCGATGTGCGTGCGACTGGCGTCAGGGCGTCTCTTTGGCCTCGTCCTCGCCGGATGCCGCCTCGGCCGCGGCTTCCGGCTCGGAGGTCTCTTCCTCGGCCTCGATCTCGGCGAGCGTCGCTTCCAGAGCCGCTTCCTCGGCCTCCAGCTGCTCCTCCAAGGTCACGACGCGTCCGGCCTTGGCCTGGCCCTCGGCCTCGGTCTCGGAACGGGCGACGTTGGCGACCACGGTCACCGTGACTTCCGGGTGCAGCCGGACCTTGATCGGATGCAGCCCCAGCATCTTGGTCGCCTTGTCCATCACGACCTGGCTGCGCTCGATCGTGAAGCCCGCCTGGGTCACCGCCTCGGCGACGTCGCGCGCCGTCACCGAGCCGTAGAGCTGGCCGGTGTCGCCGGCCTGCCGGATCATGACGACCTGCAGGTCGTCCAGCTTCTCGGCGACGCTCTCGGCCTCCTGCTTGCGCTCCAGGTTCTGCGTTTCGAGCTGCGCGCGCTGCGATTCGAAGACCGTCAGGTTGTCCTTGGTCGCCCGCAGGGCCTTGCGTTGCGGCAGCAGATAGTTGCGCGCATAGCCCGGCTTGACCGTGACGACGTCGCCCATCTGGCCGAGCTTCTCGATGCGTTCCAGCAAAATCACTTCCATCGGACTTCCTCCGGCGGCCGGAGCGGCGCGAACGAAGCGTCGTGCCGCTTACCGCGCCGCCTCGAATGCTTATCTCTCGACGTAGGGCAGCAGCGCCAGGAAGCGCGCCCGCTTGATCGCCTGCGCCAGCTCGCGCTGCTTCTTGGTGGACACCGCCGTGATACGGCTCGGCACGATCTTGCCGCGCTCCGACAGGAAGCGCTGCAGCAGCCGGGTATCCTTGTAGTCGATCTTCAGCGCCTTGGGGCCCGAGAACGGGCAGCTCTTGCGGCGGCGGAAGAAGGGGCGGCGCGGTCCGCCGCCCTTGCTGACGATACGGACGCTCACTTCCGGTCTCCTTCATCGCTGGCGG
>JAKSBE010000601.1 GCA_022361275.1 Kiloniellales bacterium | reverse complement strand
CGGGAACCTGGTCCGGGATCTGCGCACGGCCGGCGTGAGCGGGACCATGACCGTCGAGACGGCCCTGCGGCAGCTCCTGGCCGGCACCGGGCTGGTCTACCGCTTTGCCGCCGACAACACCGTGACGCTGGCGCGCGCGGCGACACAGGAGGACGAGGGACCGATGCGGTTGGGGCCGGTAATCGTCACGGGCGAGCGGATCGAACGGACAGTCCTCGACACCCCCACCTCGGTCGCCGTGGTGACCGGCGAAGAGATCGAGCGGACACCCGCCTTCAACGACGTCGAGGATGTTCTCGATGCCGTTCCAAACATCGTCACCGGGGGCACATCCTTCAACGGGGCGACGATCCGCGGTATCGACACGACGGGATTGCTGTCGGCCGGCACGGCCTTCTTCGGCGGTGCGCGTCCGCGTGCCTCCATCACCGTCGACGGGCGTCCGCTGGGCTTCAACGAGTTCATCTACGGCGAGACCTCGGTGTGGGACCTGGAGCGCGTGGAGGTCTTTCGCGGGCCGCAGACCAGCGCCCAGGGCGTGAACTCCATTGCCGGCGCGACCTATGTCGTGACCGCCGACCCGACCTTCGAGCCGGAGGTGAAGGCACAGGCCGAGATCGGCAACGAAGAGCGCCGGCGGCTGTCGGCCGCCGCCTCCGGTCCGATCGTCGAGGAGGAGCTGGCCGGCCGTGTCGCCGTCGACTTCCAGGGCCGTGACTCCTTCGTCGATTTCAATGCAAGGCCCGAGGACAGCCCTGATCCCAACGAGTTCGAGAACCTCGTCGCCCGCGGCAAACTGTTGTGGGAGCCGGAGAATCTCTCCACGAAGCTCACCTTCAGCTTCACGCAAAGCGAAGGGACCGAGACGCAACTCGTCGGTGTACCCTTCAGGGATCTCGAATCCGACCGCAGCGTCATATGGCGTACGGTGGCCTATGCCGGCCTTCACGACCTCATCTATGCCCCTTCCGACAGCCTGGAGATCAGCAACCGCTTCTCGATGACCACCACCGAGAACGAACGCTTCACCGATCCGGGCTTCAGCTCACCAACGAGACGACCCTGAACTGGCAGGTGACCGATCATGGTCTGAGCGGCCTGGCCGGCGTCTACTACGAGAACGACAGGTCTGACGAAACCAGTGATTTCAGCAACTTCGGCCTGGGACTCGGAGACTTCGAAGATACCCAGACCAGCCTCGGGGTCTTCGGCGAAGCCACCTATCGGGTGACGGACCGGCTCGATGTGACGGCGGGCCTGCGCTATCAGCGTGACAAGCAGGATCGCGACGGCAATCTCGGGGCCTTCACGGTCGATTTCAACGAGACCTTCGATGCCCTCCTGCCGAAGTTCGCCATCGGCTACGACGTGACCGACGCGCTGCCGGACGGGCACGGCTGCTCGACGACCGACTCGCCGTCAACGCCAACGCCTTCTATGCGATCTACAACGACTTCCAGCTCTTTACCGTCGTCGACTTCATGCCGGGAGGGATTGCCGTCGTCGAGGCCAGCAATGCGGACGAAGCCGTCAGTTTCGGCCTGGAGCTCAGCACCGACTTCCAGGCGACCGAGGATCTGCGCGTCTTCGGCGGGCTGGGACTGCAGAACACCGAGATCACGGACTTTTCCGACTCGGCCGACCCCAACATCGAGGGCAATGAGTTCGCGCGCGCACCCCATGTCACGCTGTCGGCCGGCGCTGACTACGAAGTGATCGACAACCTCACGCTCGGCGGCCGCCTGCGCTACGTCGGCAGGTACTTCAGCGATATCGACAACACTCGACAGTTCGAGGCCGGAGACTACGTCGTCGCGGACTTCCAGCTCAGCTACGCCTACGAGAACTTCGAGGCCTATGCCTTCGTCAACAACGCCTTCGACGAGTTCTATCTGATCGAAGAGCGGGACACCAACGCCGGCAGAGCCGCCATTGCCGGCGCGCCGCGCGAATATGGCGTGGGACTCCGCGTCTCCTTCTGATGTATCAGAACCATGATCGACCGTAAGCGCCGGAATGGAACAGGGATGCTGAAGCCGCGATCCGCCGCCTTTCGCTGGGTGCTGGCCGGCCCGGTGGCCTTGGCGGTGGCCTTTGTCGTCATGGCGGCCATGCCGCTGTGGTTCCCGCAAGGGGCGTCCGGGATCGACCATCTGGTCCTGCCGCTGATCCTCTTCCCGGCGATCTGGGCCGCCGCCTTCTTCTACGCCTGCCTGGCTGAAAATCTCGGCCGCGCCGGCGTCATCCTTATAGGAACGCTGCTCGTCAACGGCGCCGCCGCGGGTTGGGCGGTCTGGGGCGGGCCGTGATCCGGCGTTCGACATCGTCAAGGGAGGAGACGGCGGCATGATGGCCTTGTCGCAGGCGCGGACCAGGCGGCTGGTGGCGATCCACGGCTGGTCCGGGGCGATCCTGGGCTTGCTGCTCTATGTCGTATTGCTGACCGGCGCGGTGGCGGTCTTCGCCTTCGAGATCGGCTCCTGGTCGGCCGGCGGCGTGAAGTCCCACCAGCCCTTCGCGCGGCCGCTCGACGGCACGCTGCGCGCCCTGGTCGAGCAGGTGCCGGCCGAATATCGCGACGACGTCAGCGTCTTCTCGAACTCCGCCGGGCACGTCGTCGCCTTTCTGCACACCCACGCGCTGAACGCCGCAGGCGATCCGGACGAACGTGGCGTGCTGTTCGAGCTGCACCCCGAGACCCACGCCGTGCTGGCGCGGCGCGAGGGCTTCGGATCGGAGGTCTTCGGCGCCGATCCCTGGGGCGCCTTGGACGAGTTCCTGGTCGAGCTGCACGTCAACCTGCACCTGCCCGACCCCTGGGGTCTCTATGCCACCGGCGTACTCGGCCTGCTGATGCTGGCCTCGGCCATCTCCGGGATCCTGATCCATCGCCACGTCATCAAGGACCTCTTCGTCGCGCCGCGCCTGTCCAGCCTGCTGTTGAACGCGCGCGACCGGCACAACCTGGCGGGCAGCTGGGGCCTCCCCTTCGCCTTCGTGCTGGCCTTCACCGGCGCCTTCCTCAGCTTCGCCATCGCGCTCGGGCTGCCGACCATGGGCAAGGTCGCCTTCGGCGGCGACCAGATGGCCTTTCTCGAGCGACTCATCGGCGTGCGCGAAGCCGACGACCCGACCCCGGCGCCGCTGGCCAATATCGACGCCATGCTCGCCGGGGCGGCCGAAGTCTCAGGCTCGGCGCCGCGCGGCTTCTCCGTGCACCATTGGGGCCAGGCCGATGCCACCGTGACGGTCTTCCACCTGCCGGCCGAAGGCGATCTCACCGCCGAGCAGCAGGTCTTCGAAGGAACCAGCGGCGCCTATCTGGGTCCGAAGCCGGCCCTCGGCACCAAGCCTTCCATGGGCAGTGCGGCCTTCGGCCTGATACCGCCGCTGCACTTCGGCACCTTCAGCGGCCTGCTGTCGCGTGTGGTCTGGTTCGCGCTGGGTCTGGCCATGTGCTACGTCACCCTGACCGGACTGCAGCTCTGGCTGCAGCGGCGGGCGGAGGAGCGGCTGTGGCACCGCCTGGCCCGGGCGGTGCCGATCATGGGCTACGGCCTGCCCATCGCCATGGCGGGCAGCGGGATCGGCTTCTTCCTCAGCCTGCCCGCGGAGCGGACCCTGTTCTGGACCCCGGCCGGCTTCCTGATCGCGGCGGCCCTGGCCATCGCGGCCGGCCTGGTCATTCCAGGGGACAGGACGCGCGCCCGGGCCTACCAGGCCGTGCTCGGCGGCGCCCTCCTCGCCCTGCCGCTGCTGCGGATGGCCTTGGGCGGCCCGGACTGGGGGAGCCTGCTGGCCGGCGGAAACCCGGCCGTGGTCGCCTTCGATGTCACGCTGCTGGTCTTCGGTGCCGCTTTCGCCTTCGCCGCGGCCGGCCTGCGCCGTCCGGGCCCCGAAGCGGCAGGGGTGCCGGACCGGGTCGCCGCGGAGTGACGGCGCTCTTCACCCTGGCGGCCCTTGCGGCGACGCTGCCGGGGCTCGCCTATCTCACCGCCCGCGACCCGAAGCGCCGACGGGCCTTCAAGCTGCCGCCCCGCGGCCGCCGCTTCGCGCTGCCCGCCTGCCTTCTCGTCGTCGCGCCGGGCGTCGCCCTCCTGGTCGTCGGCGAGGGCGCCGCCTTCGTAATGTGGCTCGGGGCCGCGACCCTCCTGGGATGGCTCATCGCGGCGAGGGCGCCGTCACCCGATGCTTCGTCCAAATCGCGGTGAGGCCCATCGCAAGACAGCAACGCACAGCCGGCCGAGGCGAGTTGTGCCAGGTCTGGGTCTTCGCATCGGTGCCGTTCGGGCGGAACCACAGCGTCCCGCGCCGAGCGCGGTACGCTGTGGTTCTGCCGCGCGGAGACGTCACTTCATGTCCAGCTCGTCGCGCAGCGTTTCGGCAAGGGTCGTGATCCTCTCCTTGGGGTCGGCCCCTTCGGCGACGTCGACCAGCGCGGCGGCGATGAGGTCGGTCACCGCCACGCCTTCCGCACCCGGGAAGGCATACCATGGACCCGCATAGGCGGCGACCTGGGCGTGGGCGGTCTTGGCGTTGGGGTTGTCGGCATAGAACGCGCCGAGATAGGCGTCGTCCTTCAGCACGAGCGCGTTCGTCGGGGCATAGCCGGTGTTCTCGACCACGATCCTGGCACCTTCGGGCCCGGTCACGAACCGCATGTATCTCCAGGCCGCTTCGCGCTTGGCCGGATCCTCGGTCAGCAGCACGATCGCCGAGCCGCCGGTGGGAAAGTAGACGCTGCTCTTGTCTTCCGCGGCCACCGGCAGCGGCTTCACGGTCACGTCGAAGCGATCGCCGGCGGCTTCGGTGAATCGGGTCAGCAGCGAAGAGCTCTCCAGCATGATGCCGAGCGTCCCGGCGGGGAAAGCCTGGCGGGCGTCGTCGTCGATGTAGCTCTTCATGCCGCCTTCCTTCACGAACCTGCCGTAGAGCCCGGCCGCGGCGATGCCGGCCGCGCTGTCGAGGGTGATGTCGCTCTCGTCCTCGGTCATCGGGCGCCCGCCGTAGGAGCCCAGGAGCGATTGGAAGCGCCAGTCATGGCGGTCGACCCAGATGCCGTCGATGCCGTCGCCCAAGGCGTCGATCCTCCCGGCCAGCTCGATCACGCCGTCGAAGGTGGTCGGGAAGGTCTCCATCGAGCCGCCGGCGCGCTCCACGAGGGTCGGGTTGACGTACATCACCAGGGTCGAGGCCGAAGTCGCCAGGGCATGCTGCTTGCCCTCGAACTGACCCAGCGAGCGCAACGCCGGCGTGTAGCCGGCCTTGGCGAAGGCGCCGTCGTCGATCAGCGCGTCCAGAGGCCGGGTCAGGCCACGGTCTTCCAGAATGCGCCAGCGGTTCAGGCCGACATAGGCGACCTCCGGCAGGGTTCCGGCAATGCTCTCGCGCAGCAGCCGCTGCACGCCTTCCGCATAGCTCTCCGCCGGGCCGTCGATGGTGATCTTGACATCGGGATTGGCGGCCATGAAGGCGGCGGCCAGCTTCTCCTGCGTGTCGGCCCAGATCGTCGGTATCGCGTAGTGCACCCGGATCTCGGTCGTCTCCGCGAGCGCGGGCGCCGCCGCCAGGGCGAATCCGGCGGCCAGAAGCAGTTTTCTCATGGATCGTCTCCTTGGTCGGTGAACCTCAAATCCCCACTTCGCATGCCGTTCCAGCGGCTTCTTCATCCCTTGAGCCCGCGCATGGCGAGGCCCTCGGTGAAACGTCTCTGGGCGATCAGGAAGGCCAGGACGAGCGGGGCCGTGACCACGGCCGCCGCGGCCATCAGGGGGCCGAGCTGGGCGCCCGCTTCCTCGTCCTTGAAGTAGACGATGCCCCGCGGCGGGGTCGCCAGGGCGGTGTCGGTGGTGGCGATCAGCGGCCAGAAGAGATCGTTCCAATGGGCGGTGACGGAAAAGACCGCAAAGGCCGAGGCCGCCGGAAGGGCCAGCGGGAACGCGATCCGCCACACGATCGCGGTCTCCGACAGGCCGTCGACCCGGGCCGCGTCGAAGAGGTCCTGCGGCAGCTGCGCGAAGAACTGCCGGAAGAGGAAGATGCCGAAGACCGACGCGACGAAGGGCAGGATCAGCGCCGCGTAGCTGTTCAGCAGCTTCAGCTGCGCCAAGCCGAGAAACAGCGGTATGGCCGTGACGTGAAAGGGCACCAGCAGCCCCGCCAGCACCAGCCCGAACACCGGCGTCCGCAGCCGGAAGCGCCGCTGCGCCAGGGCATAGGCGCAGGGCACCGCGAAGAGGATCTGAAAGACCAGGATGCCCAGGCAGACGACGGCGCCGTTCCACAGGAAGCGGGCCAGCTCGACCTCGGTGAAGGCCGTCACGTAGTTGCGCCACTCGAGCGCGCCGGGCAGCAGGCAGATCTCGGGCGAGAAGATCTCGTCCGCCGGTTTCAGCGAGATCGACAGCATCCAGAAGAACGGCAGCAGGACCGCAAGCGCGCCCAGGCACAGCAGCAGAGTCGCGACGGCCCGCCCGATCATCGGTAGTGCACCCGGCTTTCCAGCACCCGGAACTTGATCAGCGTGACCAGCAGCACGAAGACGAAGAACACCATGGTGATGGCGCTGGCATAGCCCGCCTTGAAGTAGACGAAGCCCTCGCGATAGAGGGCGTAGACCAGCGTGTCCGAGGCGAAGGCCGGCTCGCCGCGGGTCAGGGTCGCAACCGTCTCGAACACCCGGAAGGCGTTGGTCGCCGTGATGACGGCGACGAACAGCGTCGTCGGCCCCAGCAGGGGCCAGGTGACGGTCCAGAAACGTTCCCACCCGCGCTCGGCCCCGTCCACCGCGGCGGCCTCGTAGAGATCGCCGGGGATCGCCGCCAGCCCCGCGAGATAGAGCACCATCGTATAGCCGACGCTCTGCCAGACGCCGATGACGGCGAGGGTGTAGAGGACGAGCCCGCGGTCGGAGAGCCAGTTCTGCCCCGGAAGGCCGAGCTCGCGCAGCGCCGCGTTGATCAGCCCGAGCGAGGGGTGCAGCAGCATCTGCCAGGCCACCGCCATGGCCACCAGCGTCGCGGCGACCGGCAGGAAGTAGGCGGCCCGCAGCGCATCCGACAGGCGCGGCGCCCATTGCGCCATCCGATGCAGGCCGAGCGCGACCAGCAGGCCCAGGCCCATCGAGAAGGGGATCACGATCGCGACGTAGATCAGCGTGTTCGTGATCGCCCGCCGGCCGATGGGGTCGGTGAACAGCTCCCTGTAGTTGTCCCAGCCGATCCAGTCGAAGCGCCGGGCGCCGAACTGGTAGTCGGTGAAGGACAACACGGCGACCAGAACGACCGGGATCACGATCAGCAGCAGCATCGCGGCCACGGCCGGACCGGTCAGCCACAGGTCCGTCAGCGTCTCGCGCGTCCTGCGGGACAGGGCCGTCATGCGGCGGCGCTCTCGCCGCGCGTCGGCAGCCGGATCCCCGAGCCGGCGTCGAAGAGATGCAGACGCGCGGGCGCGCAGGCCAGGCGCAGGATGGTATCGGGGCCGGCGGGCGCGAAGCCTCCCGGCGCCAGGGCGCGGATCGCGGTGCCGTCGGCCAGCACCGCGTGGACGACGACCTCGTTGCCCAGGTACTCGAGCCGCCTGACCCGGGCTTCGATGGGTCCCTTGGGGTCGGGCCAGACGTCCTCGACGCGCAGCCCCAGGATCGCGCGATCCGCCCGGGCCCTCAGCGGCACGCCCGCGAAGGGCCCGGTGAGCCGGCCCCGGTCCAGCTTCGCATCGAAGAGGTTGATCGGATGGCCGCCGATGAAGGCGGCGATGTCCCGGTGCCGGGGCGTCTCGTAGAGCTCGCGCGGCGATCCGGCCTGCGCGATGCGCCCCTCCATCATCACGATGACCTGGTCCGAGAGGCTCATGGCCTCCGCCTGGTCGTGGGTGACGTAGACGAAGGGACAGCCGCTGCGCCGGTGCAGCGACGTCAGTTCGCTGCGCATCTCGACGCGCAGCTTGGCATCGAGGTTCGAGAGCGGCTCGTCCAACAGGAACATCGAGGGATCGCGCACCAGGGCCCGGCCCAGCGCGGCGCGCTGCTTCTGCCCGCCGGAAAGCTGCGCGGGCTTGCGCGCCAGGAGGCCCTCGAGGCCCAGGGTCCGCGCGACCTCGGCGACCTTCGCGGCCTGCTGCGCGCGTTTCGCCCGGGCGGCGGGCAGCAGGCGGCCGAGCAGCGGCAGGCGCTCCACCCGGGACATCCGGCGCATCGCCAGGGGCAGGGCGATGTTCTCCGCCACCGTCATATGCGGGTAGAGCGCGTAGGACTGGAAGACCATCGCGACGTTGCGCTGGGCCGCGGTGAGCTCGGCGACGTCCGCGCCGTTCATCAGCACCTGTCCCTCGCTGGGCCGGTCCAGCCCGGCCATGATCCTCAGCGCGGTCGACTTGCCGCAGCCGGACGGCCCCAGCAGCGAGGTGAAGGAGCCCTCGGGCACGCGCAGCGATATGCCGTGCAGGACCTCGGTCTTGCCGAAGCGGCGTCGGACGTCGCGCAGCTCCATCATCGCCGCGGCCCGCCGGCGATGTAAGAAAACGACCAAAAGAGGATTGCAGACCGCGCGGTCATGACGGTTTTGCTCCAAAGATCAGGTAGCGCGCGAGCGGCGGCAGGATCTCCGCCGCCGCCGCGGCCGGGATCACGCCGGGGACGTCCGGGGCCCCGGCAAGCCCGAACACCGGCTTGTCGAAGTGCAGCCCGTAGGCCACCTCGCTGAGCGTCCCGTAGGAGCCGCCGACGGCGACCAGCGCGGCGCAGGACTTGGCGATCACCATGTTGCGCCCCTCGCTCAGGCCGGTGGCGATCGGGATCTCGATGCCGGCGTTGGCCTCCCGCCAGTCGCTGCCCGGCAGCAGCCCGATGGTCAGCCCGCCCGCCTGCCGCGCGCCCTCGGCCGCGGCCGCCATGACCCCGCCGCGGCCGCCGCAGACCAGCGTCAGCCCGTGCGCGGCAAGCAGCTTCCCGACCTGCCCGGCCGCGGTGACCTGCCCGGCCGTGGCCTCGCGCGGCCCGATCACGCCGACGGGCACGCGCCGCGCGCCCAGCTCCTTGCAGATGCGGCGCAGGGCTTCGCTTTCGGAGACGGGCACGGCGCCTTGCGGCGCTTCGCCGCCCGGTCTCCACGACCAGTTCCAGGCGTCGAAGCGCCGCCCCTGCCCGTCCCAAAGCCCGCCCCGCGGATCGAAAATCAGACCTGCCGGCATGATCCGTCCTTGTCCTCTCCCCGGACTGGAAGATAACTTACATATGTGACGTTACGGTGAAACGGAGCGGGCCAGGCCGTGGACCAGACGGGACTATCCGACCGCCAAAGGGAGATTCTCGAGCTGACCGAGGCGCAGGGCTTCGTCACCATCGACCAGCTCTCGGCGCGCTTCCAGGTCTCGGCGCAGACGGTCCGGCGGGACATCATCGCGCTCGACCAGTCCGGCCTGCTGCAGCGCTTCCACGGCGGCGCCGGCACCAAGGCCGCACAGGAGACGCTGCGCCTGGGCCGCGAACGCAAGGCGACCCTCGACATCGAGGAGAAGCGGGCCATCGCCGAGCGCACGGCCGGCCTCGTGCCCGACGAGGCCGCGGTCTTCGTCGACGTCGGCACGACGATGGAAGCCGTGGCCCGAGCCCTGAGCGGACGCCGGGGCCTCACGGTCTTCACCAACAGCCTGCGGGTCGCCCTGCACCTCGATCACGAGCGCCACGGCGTGCACGTGCTCGGCGGCCAGTTGCGCGGCCGCGACGGGTCCCTGACCGGGGAGACGGCCGCGCTGGCGCTTTCCGAGCTGTCCCTCGACTATGCCCTGATCGGCTGTTCCGGGATCGAGGCCGGGCGGCGGGTCATGGACTTCGATCCGGGCAAGGTCGCGATCAAGAAGACGGCGATGCGCGTCGCCGCCCGGTCCTTTCTGCTCGCGACCCGGGCCAAATTCGACCGCACCGCGCGACACGAGATCGCACGGCTCGACGACTTCGAGGCGGTGGTGTCCGGCGCGGAGGAACCGCGACCCTAAGCGATGGCCGCGCCGCTCGACCTTTGCGGCCGTCCTTCAGCCGAATGGACCGGAAAGGCGGTGTTCGGGACTCTGCGCCCCTGCCCTTCGTTGACGCATTAGGTGCCGCAGGGCTTGGCGGTCGGTCCGCAATGTATCGGCCAGGACAAGCGCATCCCGGCGATCGTCCTTGGCGCCGGCGAGGCTGAAGCGATCGCGGAAGCGGTCAAGCTGCTTGGGATTGAGCGCGTAGACCTGAAACCCGTGCTCCAATAGCGCTTCAACTACCGGACCATGCGGCACCTCGATGGCAACCGCGATCGATGTCGGCGCGGCGCCGGTATTTGCCGCCAACCAAGCGCAGACCTCGGTCAACCCGGCGCCGCCATGACATACCGAGCGCGGTGGCGGTGGCGATTTGATGCCCGAGCCGTCTGGATGCAGCGCCCGACGGCATAGGATCCCCTAACCCCACGTGTGCGGGGGAACCGGCCGACGGCGGCAGGTTGCGAAACGCTTGAGGGGTCTATCCCCGCGCGTGCGGGGGAACCTCGAAGTAGAGCTTGGCCGTGTCCTGCGGCCCGGGTCTATCCCCGCGCGTGCGGGGGAACCTCGTCTTGGGATTGCCGTCGGCCGGGACAGGCGGGTCTATCCCCGCGCGTGCGGGGGAACCAAGTCGCGCTCGGCCAGGTAGGGGTCGACCAAGGGTCTATCCCCGCGCGTGCGGGGGAACCCAGCCGTCCGGCAGGCGGTAGTGGCTGGGGGCGGGTCTATCCCCGCGCGTGCGGGGGAACCTCTGGCAGCTAAGCCATTCACATTGCTTGATACACGATGTCCAATAGCAGCGGAGGGACCTATCCCCGCGGGCGCGTGTCCGGCAGTGGGCGGCGCACCAGCAGCGCGGCGTCATGGGCGACGATCTGCTTCGGCGACGCCCCGAGGGTCGCGAGGCCCAGGCCGCCGTCGGCGGCGCTGTCCGCCCACGTCATGACGATGCTACCGCGCTGCAGTTGACCGTACCAGTCGTCGAGCACCGACCATAGACGTCTGCGCACACCGGCGCTCATCCGTGGATGGGCATAGACGCCGGGGGCCAGTTCCAGCATGGCTGAGCCGAGAAAGCCGCGGTAGCGTGCCTCCACGTCACGCGTGATGATCACGACCATCGGCATCAGTCGGCCTGCCCTGCTTCCGCCGTGTCCGGCTCGGGGGTGATCAGCATCTTTATCCTGTCGATCATCGAGGGTATGACGCCGCGCTGGCGGAACAGTCTTGCGGCGCGCCTGCGCGTGAGCCGGTCGATCGGGTCTCCCGACTTCTCGGCTTCCTTTGCCGCGCCGAACGCAATGTCCAAGGTCACGTCGTGCCGGTGGAGATCGGCGATATCCAGCACGAAGGCCTGTCCGGACTCCTCGTGGATGAACCCCAGTTGCGGGATGGCGCCGAGGGACGCGACGGCAACGCAAGCCGCCGCCCTCATGGCACTCGCGGCATGATTGAGCGCCTGGTTGGGGAGCGTCCCGGCGTTCGGGTCGGCTCGGTCGTAGTGCCGGCCGCGCCAGGCGATGCCGTGGCGCTCGGCGGCGAGCTGATAGCTGCGCTTGATGCGGGCGCCTTCCTGTCCACGCAGCACTTCGATATCGCGCGTGCGCACGATCTCGCCAAACCGAATGGCATACATGGCGCGTGCCACGTCCATCCGGCTCTCCGGATCGGCCCACAGCCTCACCTGCGCACGCGCAATGGCCGAGGTGTCGGGCATGAGGGGCGGCGCGGTATAGAAGCGCACCGCGCCGTCGCCGATGGCGGCGAGCGCACAGCCGTGCCGCGCCAGCAGGCGCAGCGCGTCATGGGTAACGCTCGCCCCCGGCCCCAGCAAGACAATGGAAATCCCCTGATGGGGAATCTGGTAGTCTCCGGCCGCGAGGTCCCCGCCCCCGGCAGTGACGAAGCGCAGGCAGCCGTCCTCCACTTCCAGCCGTCCCCGGTCGAGCCAGACCAGCCCATGCCGGTCGGCGTGCGGGATGCGCGCCTTTTCCAGTCCCAAACGCCCGACCAGCATCACACCCCTCCTATCGCGCGGGACGCAGGAGCAGCATGCCGTAGCCATAGGCGGTGTGCCGGCCGACGCCCTTGGCCAAGGTTTCGGCGAAGGTCGTCTCATCGGCGACGGCAAGCTCGCCATGGAAGGTCACATCCGGTCCGTCCAAGCTCTTGCCGCCGCGCTGCACGGCCCTGCGTTCCAGGCGCACGATCCGCGCCTGCGTCACCACCGCAGCCGCTCCCAGGCGTTCGGCGAGCCACTGCCGATAGACCTTTTCCCGCCCGATTCCGTCGTTTGCCGGCGGGCCGTCGGGGAAGCGGCGCAAGACCTCTACCAGAAACGCGTCCACCTCCGCGCCTTTGGGAAAGACACCGGCGGGTTTCAGCAAACGTTTGACCGGCCGCGTGCGCACATCGAAGGCGAGGCGGCGGCCTTTGGCCCAGCTCTCCGGCATGGTCTTGACGGCAAGCCGGGTCGGGTTGCAGACGGCCAGCGCATCCGGCAGCCCGCTTTCCCGCGCGGTCTGTCGGAGCGACGCCTGATCCGACGTCGTATAGGCGTAAAGGGTGCCGATGCCGGCCCCCGGCGCCACCATCAGGCGGAAAGGCTGCAGCGCCCCCTTGCCGAAGGTCTCGCTGAGCAGATGGTGCAGCGCGCGGCCCTCATCGATGCCCAAGCCGCGCCGGGCCGCCCATTGCCGGAGGGGCTTCAGGTCGAGCGGCAGGCTGACGAGATGAAGCCGGCTCATGCCGCCGCTCTCTCCGGGGCAACAGTCCCTTCGACGACCCTGCGCACGCCGCCGTGCAGGCCGGTGCGCCAGTTGCGCAAATCCGGCAGGTCGAGGATGCGGCTCACCATCTCGCCCGATGATGGCCCCTCACCCAGCGGCCACATGGCCGTCCGCCGGCGTTCGGGGGCGCCCTGCTCCAGCGGAAAACCTTGCAGGGCGGCATAGGCGTCCGGCGCCGTGACACCGTCTTTCTGTCGCAAGGGCGCGGACGGCAGACAGGACTTGCGGCCGATGAAGAGCGGACGTGCCGGGCGATCGAGTGCTGCGGCGAGCGCCTCCAGATCAGGCCCGGCGCCGGCCGGCTCAAGCCGCAGGGCGACGATCACGCAGGCGTCGCCGTGGTAGGCGCGCTGGCGGCGATGAGGAGCGCCATAGCTCGCGCCGGCGCGGCCTTCGGGCGTCCCCCAGGTGGTCCAGCCCCTGTCCGCTTTGGCCAGTTGGGCGTTCTGCGTGTCGGTGAGCGGACCGGACGCGCTTTCGCGCTCGCGCCGCGCGGCGAAGATGAGCCTGTCCTGCAAGGCCTGATGCTTCTCCCATTCCGTGCGCCGGTATCCCAGCGCGTTGGCCAGCAGTCCGGTCAGCATGGACGCGGCGGGATAGTCGCGGGTGACGCCCACCTGGTCGATGGCCACGCCGCCGAAGGCCAGAAGCGGCGCTTCAAGCCGCAGGACGAGCCAGCGATGATCAGGCATCGGGCGCGTCCTTGACTTGCCCTTCCGCCCAGGCGGCCAGCGCCTTGAGAGAAAGCTTTGTGAGCCCGCTTTCCTCCGGCCCGGTCAAAGGCGCCTCGGCCAGCGAGAGATAGCGCCGGGTCTCGCCGGTCTCGTAGGTCTCGTCGTACCGGGCGAGATGACGGTCCAAAGCCAGAACGGCTTCCTCGCGATCATGGGGGATGGCCTCGCGATAAGCGGTCGCGAGATTGCGCGGCTGGCGATCCCCGGCCTCGATCAGCATCAGATCGGCCCGGCCGAAGGGCGCCGTGGAGCCGCGCTTGGCGCCGGGCGAGACCTCGGCGATGAGATGGACGAGGTTGTGGACGACGCGCGCCGCCAGGTCCCGCTGGCCGCCGCAGTTGGCGATCAGTCCCGGCAAGTCGATCACCACGTGGCCATAGAACAGGCCCGAGGTGAGCTCGGTTTCCTGGATGGTGTCGGCACCGCTGTCGTCCTCCTCCCGCTTCAGGTCGTCGACGGCGGTGAAGTAGTCGCCCTCGGCCTCCTCGGCATGGACCGTGAAGGCGTGGGCGACATAGACCGGCGCCTCGATGTTGGCCGCCGGGTCGGAGGTCACCATGCGCCCGAACAGCGCGGACGCCAGGCCGCCGGGCAGCGCCGTCGCCTCGCGCAGGGCCTTGATGTTGTCCTTGAAGGCCTTGGCCCATTCCGCCAGCGCCTCCTTCGCCATGTCGGCGTCGTCCACCTCGGCGGCGAGGCGTTCGGCCTCGCGGGCCAGCCAGGCGATCTCCGGCGCCCCCAGAAGCAGGGTCTGGCGGCTCTTCTTGCCCTTGTCGGCCTTGTCGCCGTAGACGGCCTTTTGGAACTCCGGTTCGAGGGCTGCGACGATCTCGTCGGGGTATCTGCCCTTGAGCGGTCCGATCACCATCTCCGTGACCAGCTCGCGCGACCGGTAAGCCTCTTCGGCCCCGTCGATGGCGTCCAGGGCATGCGGGTCGTGCCTGGCCATGCGCCAATGGCGCTTGAGGCACTGGGAAGAAATGCGCGTTCGCATGGTGCCGCCATAGGGCAGGCGCTTGGCCAGGCCCGTATCGTCGCGGTTCAACAGCGCGGCGGTGTAGGAATGCAGGGTGTGGATCTGCAGAAAGCGGGGCGCGGTCATGCGGCGGTTTCCTCCTCTTCGGCTTCGGCTCTGCGGGTTGCGGTATCGAGGCGCCGGTAATAAGCGCTGGCGAGCTTGCGCAGGTTGACCTCGTTGTCGGGGAACAGAAGCAGGGCGGCGATCTGCGCGCAGTTGATCCCGTCTTCAGGATTGCGTTTAGCCGCCAGCATCCTGGCTATGCGCTCCAGCGCCTCCGCGCGCTGATCGGGCCGCTGCGCCAGGAGGCGCGCGAGGCGCGTCTCGGAGAGAAAGGGGCGCGGCGCGGCGCCGGCCGCGGGCCAGTCCTTATGACCGCCGTCGCAGAGGACTCCGCCCAGGGGGCGTTCCGCGTCGTGCAGGGGACGCCGCCCGGCGGGCGCCCCCCTGGACGTCAGGATCGCCATGATCTTGACGATCCGCATCCAGGAGTCGGTAGAGTACTCGAGGAAGCCGCAGCGGGCGGCGAGGCGCCAGAAGTCCGCCGTGCCCGGCCCGTCCACGGCCATGCGGCGCAACTCGGCGAGCGGCCCGGTGCCGAGCCGGCTCATTTCCTTCGACAGGCACTCGACGGTTTGTTCAAGCGACATCTTCGCTCTCCTCTCGATCCGGCGTCTCGCGCACCTCGGGGAAGTCGCGCCATATCGCCCCCAAGAAGGCCCGCTCGGCGCGCGCCTCGGCGCGGGGACGGAAAATGCCGGCGCAGGGGACGGCGGGAAGAGCCGCTTCGAAGACCGCTCGCGCCTCGTGGAAAAGCGCCCTGGCAAAGCGCTTCTCCTCCGCCTTCAACGCGTCGTCACCTTTTTCCTGGGCGTCGAAGCGATCCCAGAGGTGCGGAAAGAAGATCGTGTCCGCCGCCCGATCGAAGCGCCTCTGGGCATCGCGGGCATGGCCGTAGTGGTCCCTCTTGATCCTGTCACGATCACCGCCGGCGGCGGTCAGCGCCAAGGCATAGCCAAGGGCCTTGTGGAATCTCTCGATCGCCTTCACCTGTGCCTGCGCCAGTTCGTGCAGCTCGGCGCGCCTGGCGCCCAGGGCATGCGGAACCTTGCCGCCGATGGGCAGGATACGGGACTTGAAGCCCTCGGTCTTGCTGTTGCCGCGGGCCAGCGCCTGGGCGACCAGCGCCAGTGT
>JAKSBE010000499.1 GCA_022361275.1 Kiloniellales bacterium | reverse complement strand
TTCCGCGGTCTCCTCGAACATCAGGACGTTGTGCTCCTCGCTGTCGAGCACCACCTTGCGGTTGGCCTGGGCGCAGTGGTAGCCGCGCATCCAGGGATCGCGCTTCGACCAGACCGCCAGGGTGTTCGGCATGTCGCCGATCCCGAACCAGCAGGGTGCGCTCATGACGATCCGGCCGCGAAAGCCCTTGCCGGCGTAGGCGCCGGCGTAGTAGCCGCCTTCGCTGCCGCCGGCGAGGAAGACGTTCTCCTGGTCGACCCAGGGAAGCTGTTGAAGCTGCGCCCGGGCGTGGCGGATCTCGCCGAAGCGGGCGGCGGCGGTCCAGTTGTTCTGGGAGCCGCACTGCTCGGGCCGGTAGTCGCGGGCGAAGCTGTCGGGGGCGATGATGACGTAGCCGCGCCCCGCCAGCTCGCGAAAGGCGCTGGGGCCGTTGTTCCAGTAGAGGCCGTCGCAGCCGTGGAGATAGATCATGACCGGCCGGTTGTCACCGGCTTCGAGCTGCCTGAGGGCCCACTTCATGCCGCGGTTGTTCATCCGGCCCGCGACCACGCCGAGGTTCTCGTCCTTGATCAGAACCATGGCGTTGTCCCAGGTGCGCTGCAGTTCGTAGTTCTCGGTCGCCGAGCCCCCCGCGCAGGCCGAAAGGGCGAACAAGGCCAGCACCGCAGCGGCCAGGGAGGGCCTGACCGTGGCCAGGGAAAGTGCAGTCAGAAAACGTGAAAGGAAGCAAACAACTGGATTGAACCTTTTCATTGTATTGCAGTTCTCCGAGCGCCTGGGACGAAAGAAAACTGCCGCCATGGATGCCGACCCCCTTCCCATTACTTCCCCGTGGGGCGAAAGGCCGACTGCCGGCAGAATAGGCTTTGTCTTGTTATTTATTCGCAAAGAATCTCTCCCGGTTGGCGAAGTTCAGGCGGTGCCGTTGCTTCGGCGCAACAGTTGTGCCCTGCGCAACTCAAGCTGCTCGGCCCGCTCGGTCATGAAGGCCGCGGGGCGCCCCGAGTCGGGGCGGTCGTGGTGTACTTGCGTCGGGGCCGTCGTGCGGCGGCGCTCCGCTCAGAACTACCTGCAAGGGCGTCTGCAGGCTTGAGCCGGAGAGACCTTCTTGTCGTCTCGACTCCCGTCGCGCCGCTTGAATTGCCCCGCCATGGTTGTGGCCCAAGACTGCCCGGGTAACGTTAACGGGCTGTAAACGGCCCGAAAGGAACCCGTTCCGGCAGGGGATAACTCTGCTTATGCGATTGTTCTAATTCGGTATTTTATCCGCAAGAAAGATCGCTGCTGCCGGCGCGCTGCACGCGCCGTCTCAAGCCTTCCGGCATGGTCCGATAGGCCGGAACCGGCCCGCTGGGGCCTATGCAACCTTGGCGAATCCTCTGGGGCGAATCCTCTGAAGCGAATCCTCTGGGCGCAAGGGGGCGAATCGGCAGGATCCTGCCGCCCGGCCTCCGGAGGCTGCACCAACTTGCCGGGACGGAGGGCTTCAGTGCCGGGCTTCCTTGACGATCCAATCACGGAAGGCCGCCGCGACTCGGGTTTTGAAGGCCGTGGGCTTGCCGACGAGGTAGTAGGCGAAGCTGTCCGGCCACTGCGTCTTCGCCGCCGTGGCCAGGCGGCCGGCCTCGATCTCGGGCCGGGCGAGGTCGGCCTCGACCAGGGCCAGGCCCGAGCCTTTGGCGGTCGCCTCGAGGAGATCCCGGTTGCGGGCGAAGTTGGGGCCGCTGCTGGCCAGGCGTAAGGTCTCCGGGTTGGTGATCCCGTTGGCCCGCAGCCACATCCGCCAGTAGGGGCAGCCCTCCGCCTGTAGCAGGTGGTAGGCGATGCTGTCGGCGGGCTCGTCGATCGAGGGGCCGACGCTCAGCAGTTCCGGGCTGCCGACGACCAGCATCTCCGGGGCGAAGAGCCGGATGCTCTCCAGCCCGGGATAGCTGCCGAAGCCGTGGCGGATCGCCAGGTCGACCCGCTCGCTGTCGAAGTCGATCAGCCGGAAGTCGGCGTCGACCCGGAGCGCGACCTCGGGGTGGGCCCGGGTGAACCCGGCGAGCCGCGGGGTCAGCCAGCCCTTGGCGAAGGTGCCCAGCGCCGAGACGATCAGGCGTTGCCGGCCGGCCGCTTCGCGCTGGCGCAGTTCGGCCCTGTCCGCCGCGGCGAAGCCGGCGTCGAGGTGATCGAAGAGCAGGCGCGCCTTGGGCGTCATGGTCAGGTCCCCGCCCCGGCGCTCGAACAGGGGGTATCCCAGGTGCAACTCCAGGGCCTTGACCCGGCGGTTGATGTCGGCGTTCGAGAGGCTCATGCGTTCCGCGGCGGCGGTTTCGTCGCCTTGGCGCGCGACCTCGACGAAGGTGCGGAGCAGGGTCGGATCGAGTTTGCCCATGGTTCTCTGCTGTCCCGAGAAGGCCGTAATCTACTCGCGAAGCGCTAAGAAAGGCTAGCAGGATCGACTAAATTTTTATTTAAATTCAACCCATTAAAAGATGACCTCCGCCGACTCCTCTCGGACCGGCGGCACGCCCTGACCGCGGCGAGACCGCTCAGGCCCTGTTCTAAGACGTTGAAACAACGTGGAACGACTCGAAGCCCCGTCGGCTTCAAGTCATCCCGCTCTAAGCCAAGTGTGCGCCGGAGGTGGGGTCTAGAAATGGCCGCCGCGGCGGAAGCCCTGCTTCTCGAAGTACTGCTGGTGATAGTCCTCGGCCATGTGGAAGGTCTGGGCCGGAACGATCTCGGTGACGACCGGGGCGTTGAAGCGCTCCTCGGCCTCCAGCCTCGTCTTGCTTGCCCGCGCCGCGGCCTCCTGCCCGGCGTCGTGGACGAAGATCGCGGAGCGGTACTGCGATCCGAAATCGGGTCCCTGGCGGTTGAGCTGGGTCGGGTCGTGGATGTTCCAGAAGACGTCCAAAAGCTGCGCGTAGGTCACCCGTGCCGGGTCGAACTCGATCTGCACGGCCTCGGCGTGGCCGGTGGTGTCGCTGCAGACCGCCTTGTAGCTGGGCGCTTCGGTATGGCCGCCCGTGTAGCCGACCGCGGTCGAGGTCACGCCGTTGATTCGCCGATAGGCCGCTTCCACACCCCAGAAGCATCCGGCCGCAAAGGTCGCGACTGCCATGTTTCAAACCTCCCTTTGGCTTGGCTCAGCAGAGATGTGGGGCGGCCCGGCGCCTGCGTCCAGTCGCTTGTTTTCGGTAGCTCAAGGTCCGGTCCGCGGCATCTCGCAGGTGTATACGCGGCTACTCGCCGATCAGATGCAGCGCGATCTCGCGGCGCAGCGCCGCGTGGCTGTGCTCGATGGGCTAGACGCCCTGCCAGGTGCCGAGCGCCAACCGGCCGTCCTGCTGGGGAATCCCGAGGCGGGTCCGGGTCACGGCCGTCTTGATGTGCGCGGGCATGTCGTCCGGGCCGTCGGCGGTATGGCGGTAGAGCGCCGGATCCTCGGGCGTCATCCCGGCCAGAAAGCGCTCCAGGCCGTGGCGGAGGTCGGGGTCGGCGTTCTCCTGCATCAGCAGCGCGGCCGGGGTGTGCCGGAGGTAGAGGGTGGGCAGGCCGTCGCGCAGCCCCTGCGCGTCGAGCCGGCTGCGCAGCGGCCCGGTGATCTCGATCAGACGAAAAGCCTTAGGAAGCCGGGATTATGCGCTCGGCCCACCTTGTCGCTGCCCGGGCGGGGGCGCATATTTGCGTGCATGGACGGTGATTCCAGACAGCCCCGACGTGCGACGCCCCTGCGCCGGGCCCGGCCGAGCGCCGCCGACGCGGCGGCCCTGGACGACTACGCCCTGCGCCCGGATCCGGCCGACCCCCATCTGACCCGGCAGGTCGCCGGCTTCGACCAGGACGGCCGGCCGGTGGCGACCGCGGTGGTGATGGAGCGGCCGCTGACCCTGTTCCTGAACGGGCAGGAAATCGTCACCATGATGACCATCGGCGACCATCCCGACCTGCTCGCCGTGGGCTATCTTTTGAACCAGAACATGCTGCGGCCCGACGACGAGATCACCGCCATCGAGCACGACGAGGAGCTGGAGCTGGTCGTGGTCCGCACCGCCCGAGAGACCGACTACGAGGACAAGCTGAAGAAGAAGACCCGGACCTCGGGCTGCGCCCAGGGCACGGTCTTCGGCGACGTCATGGAGAAGTTCGAGGACGCGCGGCTGTCCGAGGACGCGGTGCTCAGGACCTCCTGGCTCTACGCCCTCAGCCGCAAGATCAACATGACCCCCAGCCTCTACCTCGAGGCCGGTGCGATCCACGGCTGCGTGCTCTGCGTGGAGGACCGGCCGCTGGTCTACATGGAGGACGTCGGCCGCCACAACGCCGTCGACAAGATCGCCGGCTACATGTTCCTGAACAAGGTCGCGCCGGAGGACAAGATCTTCTACACCACCGGGCGCCTGACCTCGGAGATGGTGCTCAAGACCGTCCAGATGGGCATCCCGATCCTGGCCTCGCGCTCCGGCTTCACCGCCTGGGGCGTCGATCTGGCGCGCCAGGCCGGCCTGACCCTGATCGGCCGGGCCAAGGGCAAGCGCTTCGTCGCCCTGGCCGGCGAGACGCGAATCCTCTACGACGCCGACCCGGCGGCGGTCGGCGAGGAGGACCCGAAGCATCAACGCAAGAGCAGCCGGGAGTAAGGGGGGCATGGGGCTGGACACGGTCGAACTCGTCATGGCGGTCGAGGAGGAGTTCGACATCGACATCCCGCCGGAGGCGGCGGAGAAGATCACCACGGTCGGTGACCTGCGGGACTTCGTGGTCTCGTCTCTGGAGCGCAAGGGCGGCGGCCCCGGCGGTGTCAGCGGCGAGGCGGTGCTGCAGCGGATCCAGCGCATCTTCGAGAAGGACCACGGGCTCGGTCCCGAGCGGGTGGTGCCCGCGGCCCGGATCGTCGCCGACCTCGGCCTGGACTAGCTTAGGGGCGGAGGAGGCCTCGCGGCAGGTGGCGCAGCATTTCAATCCGTCCGGGGTCTGGCAGCCCTTCGGCGCCTTCTCCCTGGCGGTCGTCCAGGGCGAGGGCCAGGTCCTCCATCTCAAGGGCCAGGTCGCGCTGGACCGGGAGGGTCGGGTCGTCGGGCCCGGCGACATGGCCGCCCAGCTCCGCCAGGTGCTGGAGAACATCCGGGCGGTCCTGGCCTCTTTCGGCGGCCTGCCGGGCGACGTGATCTCCCTGACCCACCACACCACCGACATCGAGGCCTTCATGGCCTGCGGGCCGATCCGCGCCGCCTTCTTCGCCGAGCCCTTCCCGGTCACCACCACGGTCGAGGTGCGCCGGCTCTACCACCCGGACCTCCTGATCGAGATCACCGCCATCGCCGAGATCCCGCGCGAGCGCTTTCGCGATCCTGCCGAAGCAGGGTGATCGCGCATGGGTCTGGACAGCGTCGAACTGGATGAGGTCTGGTTGCGGATCAAGGCGGTCGTCGTGGATCAGATCGGGGTCAGACCACAAAAAGTCTGCCCCAGAGGCCGCCTTCTTCGACGACTTCGGAGTGGACCAGTGCCTACTTGCACAATACAGAGAATCACCCCCACCCCGGCTCTCCCCCCTTATGGGGCGTGTACGCGCGGGCTGGGGAGGGGGGTGTCACTGGCATCAACGCCCCTGGGCTCTAGGCCATGACCACAGTTGCCGGCGTGATCCTGGCGGGCGGGCTGTCGCGGCGGATGGGCGGCGGGGACAAGTCGCTGCGCCCGCTGGGCGGCAAGCCGGTGCTGGCCCACGTGATCGCCCGCGCGCGGCCGCAGGTCGCCGCCCTGGTGCTCAACGCCAACGGCGATCCGGCGCGCTTCGCCGACTTCGGCCTGCCGGTCGCGCCCGACGTGGTCGAGGGCTTCGCCGGGCCGCTGGCCGGCATCCTGACCGGCCTCGCCTGGGCGGAGGCGAATCTGCCCGGCTGCCGCTGGCTCGCCAGCTTCGCCTGCGACGCGCCTTTCCTGCCCGAGGACCTGGTCGCCCGGATGCTGGCGGCGGTCGAGGCCGAGGGCGCCGAGCTGGCCTGTGCCGCCTCGCGCGGCCGCGCCCACCCGGTCTTCGGGCTCTGGCCGCTCGGCCTGCGCGCCGACCTCGAGGCGGCCATGCGCGACGAGGAGATCCACAAGGTCGACCGCTGGACCGCGCGCCACCGCCTGGCGACGGCCGAGTTTCCCGAGGTCGAAACGCCCCAGGGGCCCCTCGACCCCTTCTTCAATGCCAATCGCCCCGAGGACCTGGAGGAGGCGGCGCGGCTGGCGGCCTTGCTCGCCTGAGACCGTCGGGAAGGACCGCTGCGGCGGCGCCGGGCCGGCCGGAAACTCCTTGATGCGGCGGCGCTTCTGCCGCAGGACGGTCACGGCAGCCGTCATCAAAGTGTCATGGGCGTGGGGTATAGCCATCGGGTGATCTGGCCTCGTCGCCCCGCGCCGCCGAACGGCCGAACAAGGCGCCCCGCCTCGAGCGACCGCCAGCCCCCAGAAAAGGACCGGACCCGGATATGGCCGACACGGCGACCCGACTGAAGACGGCGGTTCACCAGCAGTCCCTGAAATCCAAGCGCGGCATGCTCGAGCGGCTCTTCGTCTGGGCCTTCTCGGGCTTGGTCTATCCGCAGATCTGGGAGGATCCGGAGCTCGACATGGCGGCCCTGAAGCTCGGCCCGGGCCAGCGGCTGGTCACCATCGCCTCGGGCGGCTGCAACGTCATGAGCTACCTGGCCGCGCGGCCGGCGGAGATCCTGGCCGTCGACCTCAATCCGGCCCACGTCGCCCTGACCCGCCTCAAGCTGGCGGCGGTCCGCCGTCTGCCGAACCACGAGGCCTTCTTCCGCTTCTTCGGCCACGCCGACGAGAAGGCCAACGTCCGCGCCTACGACCGCTTCATCCGCAACCACCTGGACCCGGAGAGCCGGGCCTATTGGGAGGCGCGGCGCACTCTCAAGGGCCGGCGGATCAACCTCTTCGCGCGCAACGTCTACCGCTTCGGCCTGCTCGGCCGCTTCATCGGCATCGTCCACCTCCTGGCCAAGCTCTACGGCCGCAACCCGGGGCGCATGCTGACCGCGCGCAGCCTGGAGGAGCAGCGCCGGCTCTTCGAGACCCAGCTCGCGCCGCTCTTCGACACCCGGCTGATCCGTTTCCTCTGCCGCCTGCCGGTCTCGCTTTACGGGCTCGGGATTCCGCCGGCCCAGTACGACGCCCTGGCGGCCTCGGGCGGCGGCGACATGGCGCTGGTGCTGCGCCAGCGCCTGGGCCGCCTGGCCTGCGACTTCTCCTTCGAGGACAACTACTTCGCCTGGCAGGCCTTCGGCCGGCGCTACGACCGCGAGGGCCGCGGCGCGGTGCCGCCCTACCTGCGGGGCGCCGACTACGAGACGATCCGCGACCGGGCCTCTTCGGTCCGGGTCGAACTGGCCTCGATGACCGAGTTCCTCGCCGCGCAGCCGGCGGCGAGTTGCGACCGCTTCGTCCTGCTCGACGCCCAGGACTGGATGACCCCGGCGCAGATGCGCGATCTCTGGGCCGAGATCACACGCTGCGCACGGCCCGGCGCCCGAGTCGTTTTCCGGACGGCCGGCGAGGAGTCGCCGCTCGAATCGGCGCTTCCCGCGGAAACCCTGGAGCGTTGGGCCTACGACCCGGCCGCCTGCCGAGATATGGTGGCCAAGGACCGTTCGTCGATCTATGGTGGCTTCCATCTCTACGAGCTAAGGGATTGAAGCCTCAACATGTCGTCGCACTCGGCCGCGCACGCGGCTGCGATGGACCGTCTCTACAGGGTCCAGCGCCATGTCTACGATATCAGCCGTAAATACTACCTGATCGGCCGCGACCGGATGATCGCCGAGCTCGCGCCGCCGCCGGGTGGCCGCGTCCTCGAAATCGGCTGCGGCACCGGACGCAACCTGGTCGCGGCGGCCAGGCGTTATCCCGATGCCCGCTTCTACGGCCTCGACATATCGCGAGAGATGCTGCGCTCCGCGGAGGCCGCGGTGCGCCGTGCCGGGCTCAGCGGCCGGGTGACCCTGATCGAGGGCGACGCCACGCTCTTCGATCCGGTGGCCAGCCTCGGAATCCAGAGTTTCGATCGGGTCTTCGCCTCTTACTCGATCTCGATGATTCCGCCCTGGACGCATGCGGTCCGCCATGCCATGGCCCTGACCGCGCCAGGCGGCGCCTTCTCGGTGGTCGAGTTCGGACTCTGCGAAGGCTGGCCCGACTGGTGCCGCCGGGCCCTCTACGCCTGGCTCGCCAAGTTCCGGGTCTCGCCGCGCGAGACCCTGATGCCGGTGATGCAGGCCGCGGCGGCGGAGGTCGGGGCAACGCTCAAGGCGGTCACGCTGTGGCGCGGCTACGTCACCTACATCCGGGTCGAGCGGCCGGAAGCGGACTGAGCGGCCGATCGCAGGCCGCCCGACAAGACGCCCTCAAAGGAAGCTCGTGATCTCCTCCAGCGGCTTCTTGACCGTGGCGTGGCGAGGGATGGTTGCGTCGGCGGCAGGGTAGCCGGTGACCAGCAGGACGAAGGGCCGTTCGCTCTCCGGCCGGCCGCAGACCTCGTTGAGGAAACCCATGGGCTTGGGCGTATGGGTCAGGGTGGCCAGGCCGGCGTGGTGCAGGGCGCAGATCAGGAAGCCGGTCGCGATGCCGACGGATTCGCTGACGTAGTAGTTCTTCAGGTCCATGCCGGCCTCTGGGCCGCCGCGGCGTTGGGCGAAGATCGCGATCAGCCAGGGTGCGGTCTCCAGGAAGGGCTTCTCGGCGTCTGTGCCGAGCGGGGCCAGGGCCTCGAGCCACGCCGCGCCGGCCTTGCCGCCGTAGAAGGCGCGCTCCTCGGCCTCGGCCTTCTCGCGCACCAGCGCCTTGACCGCCGGGTCGCCGATCACCGCGAAGTGCCAGGGCTGATGGTTGGCGCCGCTGGGTGCCGTGCCGGCGGCGCGCAGACAGTGTTCTATGATCCCGCGCGGCACCGGCCGGTCGGAGAAGTCGCGCAGGCTGTGGCGGCGGCGGATCTCGCGGTAGAAGGCTTCGGCCCGGGCCCGCATTCCATCTTGCGGGTACTCCCGGAAATCCGTTAGCGGGAGGTGGTCGGCTGGCTGCATCGGGCGTCGTCCCTCCGCTCTGACCCGTCGGAATAGATCGAGATTCACGGCATGGACCGCTGCGGTCCGGGCCGATCGGACCCGGGCCTCCTGGCGCCGGTCGCGCCTGCGACCGAGCGCTTTGGCCCGCTCAGTAGCACGAAGCGGACGTCGGACGAAGCGCCGAGGCCCGCGGTGCGGTCAGGGGGCTTCGGCGTGGCTTCCGCTGCGGGGTGTGCGGGGACCGAACAGGAGGCGACTTAACATTCGGCCTCCCGGGGCCTAGATTCAGGAGATCGGCGGGCGCGGCCCGCTTTCCGGCATGGGGGCCGGCATGGGGGCCGGCGTGGGCGGGCCAGCGTGGGGGCGGGCCGGTGCGAGCGGGCAGGAGCGAGAGCGGTGAGCGAGCGGAAGGAGACACTCGACCTGGGCGTCGTGCTGGAGCGGCGCGAGACCGACAATCCCTGGATCGACCACAGCTGGCACGCCGTGGCGATGATCGTCGGAGCGGCACCCCTGGATCCCCTGGGGCCGTGGCGGCGGCTGACCGAGGGCGAGGGCTGGGTCCAGTTCCACGCCGGCACCCTGCCGCTGGAGCTGTTCCGCCGCGAGACCGAGGGCTACAAGGTCAATCTCTCCCAGGATCCGCCGCGCATCTTCGTCGTGCTGCGCCAGGTCGAGGAGCCGGAGTCGCCGCACGATCTGGCGCCCTTTCTGATCACGGTCTGTCCCTACGAGGCGCAGGACTACCTGGACGCCGGCGAGGACCTGGTCGAGGTGGTGGTCATGCCTGATGCCGTGGCCGCCTTCGTCAAGGCCTACTGCGACCGCCATCACGTCGAGGAGCCCTTCTACAAGCGCAAGCGCAAGCGCCACGATCCGCAGGACGTCGGCTTCGGGCGGCCGCCGCCCGGCGCGGCCAGAAACCGCCGGGGCAACGGCCGGGGCAAGGGCTGATGGCTGGCGGCGGCGACAAGACCGACCGCGGCGGGGCCTTTCTGAGACGCTGGGCGCGGCGCAAGGAGGCGCAGCGGCAGGCGGCCTCGGCCCCCGATCGGGCGCCGGCCG
>JAKSBE010000093.1 GCA_022361275.1 Kiloniellales bacterium | reverse complement strand
TCGCGGGCCCGGCCCAAGATCGCCGACTATCCCTTCACCACCCTGCACCCGCAGCTCGGCGTGGTCGGCTTCCGCGACCGGGAGTTCGTCCTGGCCGACATCCCCGGGCTGATCGAGGGCGCCCACGAGGGCACCGGCCTGGGCGACCGCTTCCTCGGCCATCTGGAGCGCTGCGGCGTGCTGCTGCACCTGGTCGACGGCAGCCAGGAGGACGTGGCCGGCGCCTATCGCACGGTGCGCCAAGAGTTGGAGGCCTATGCCCAGGGCCTGGCCGAGAAGACCGAGGTGGTGGCCCTGAACAAGGTCGACCTGCTGACCGCCGAGGCGCAGGACGCCCGCCAGGCCGCCCTGGCCGAGGCCAGCGGCCGGCCGGTGCTGCTCTGCGCCGGCGCGACCGGCGAGGGGGTCGACGCCATCCTGGGCGCGCTGGTGGCGCACCTGCCGCCGCCGCGCGACGAGCTGCCCGAGGCCGCCCGGGCGGCCTACCAGCCGTGACCGCCGAACTGCGGAGCGCCGCGGGGGCGACCCTGGCCGGCGCCAGGCGCGCGGTGGTCAAGATCGGCTCGACCCTGCTGGTCGAGCAGGACAGCGGCGCAATCCACCGCGCCTGGCTCGACGCCCTGGCCGACGACGTCGCCGCCCTGCGCCGGCGGGGGACCGAGGTGATCCTGGTGTCCTCCGGCGCCATCGCCGTCGGCCGCCGCCACCTGGGCCTGACCCGCCGCGGCCTGAAGCTGGAGGAGCAGCAGGCCGCCGCCGCGACAGGGCAGGTCCGCCTGGCCCACGCCTACCAGGAGAGCCTGGCCCGGCACGGCATCTCGGTGGCCCAGATCCTGCTGACCCTGGACGACACCGAGGAGCGCCGGCGCCACCTCAACGCCCGGGCGACCCTGGCGACCCTGCTGCGGCTCGGCATCGTCCCGGTGATCAACGAAAACGACACCGTGGCGACCACCGAGATCCGCTTCGGCGACAACGACCGCCTGGCGGCCCGGGTCGCGGCCATGATCAACGCCGAGGCCCTGGTCCTGCTGTCCGACATCGACGGCCTCTACACCGCCGACCCCCGCAAGGACGGGGCGGCGGCCTTCGTGCCCGAGGTGCCCGAGATCACGCCGGAGATCGAGGCCATGGCCGGCAAGGCGCCGCCCGGCTATTCCTCGGGCGGCATGATCACCAAGCTGGCCGCGGCCCGCATCGCGGTCGCCGCCGGCTGCCGCATGGCCATTGCCGACGGCCGGCGGCTGAACCCGCTGGCCGCCCTGACCGCCGGCGCCCGCTGCACCTGGTTCCTGTCCAAGCTGGAGCCGCTGACCGCGCGCAAGCGCTGGATCGCCGGCGCCCTGAAGCCGGTCGGCAGGATCACCCTCGACGCCGGCGCCGTCCGCGCGCTCGCCGCCGGCAAGAGCCTGCTGCCGGCCGGCGTGACCGCCGTCGAGGGCCGTTTCGAGCGCGGCGACGCGGTCCTTTTGCGCGGCCCCGACGGCGCGGAGCTGGGCCGCGGCCTGACCGCCTATTCCGCCGCCGACGCGGCCCGGATCCGCGGCCACAAGAGCGGTGAAATAGAGGCGATTCTCGGCTACCTTGGCCGCGAGGAGCTGATCCACCGGGACGATCTGGTGCTGACCAAGGCGACCGGCGAGACCCGGGAGAGAAAGCCGGAAGGAGAGACGGAATGAACGCCGAAGCCGCGGTCCTGCGCGCGGACCTGCAGAGCGAGATGGAGGCGATCGGCGCCGCTGCCAAGGCCGCGGCGGCGGGGCTGGCGGTCGCGACCACGGCGGCCAAGAACGCCGCGCTGGAGGCCGCGGCCGCCGCGCTGCGCGCCGAGAGCGACACGATCCGCGAGGCCAACGCCCGCGACATGGCGGCCGGCCGCGACAAGGGCCTGACCCCGGCGCTGCTGGACCGGCTGGAGCTGACCCCGGAGCGTGTCGAGGCCATGGCCAAGGGGCTGGAGGACATCGCCCGCCTGCCAGACCCGGTCGGCCGGACCCTGGCCGCGTGGGAACGGCCCAACGGCCTGAAGATCGCCCGGGTGGCGGTACCCCTGGGCGTCGTCGGCGTCATCTACGAGAGCCGGCCCAACGTCACCGCCGACGCCGGCGGCCTCTGCCTCAAGTCCGGCAACGCGGCAATCCTGCGCGGCGGCTCGGAATCCTTCCATTCCGCCGCGGCGATCCTGGACGGACTGCAGCACGGCCTGGCAGAAGCCGGGCTGCCCGCGGCGGCGATCCAGCGCGTCCCGACCAGCGACCGCGCGGCGGTCGGCATCCTGCTGCGCATGAGCGATTATCTGGACATCGTCGTGCCGCGCGGCGGCAAGGGCCTGATCGAAAGGGTGCAGCAGGAAAGCCGGGTGCCGGTGCTCGCCCACCTGGAAGGGCTCTGCCACACCTACGTCGACGGCGCGGCGGATCCGGACATGGCGCGCCGCATCGCGGTCAACGCCAAGCTGCGCCGGACCGGCATCTGCGGCGCCACGGAGACCCTTCTGATCGACCGCGGGGCGGTGGAGACGCACCTCGGACCGATCCTCGACGACCTGATCGCGGGCGGCTGCGAGATCCGCGGCGACGAGGCGGTCTGCGCCCGGGAGCCCCGGGCCAAGCAGGCCGAGCCGGCGGACTGGGACACGGAGTACCTGGCGCCGATCCTTTCGGTGAAGGTCGTCGAGGGCGTCGGCGGCGCGATCGAGCACATCGCGCGTCACGGCTCCCATCACACCGAGGCCATCGTGACCCGCGACGAGACGGCCGCGGCGCGCTTCTTCGCCGAGGTCGATTCGGCGATCCTGCTGCACAACGCCTCGACCCAGTACGCCGACGGCGGCGAATTCGGCATGGGCGCGGAGATCGGTATCGCGACCGGCAAACTGCACGCCCGCGGCCCGGTCGGCCTGGAGCAGCTGACCAGCTACAAGTATCTGGTGCGCGGCAGCGGCCAGACCCGGCCCTGAGCGCCGTGACCGGCGACGACGCGGGCCCGGTGACCGGCGGCTGCCTCTGCGGCGCCGTCCGCTTCCGGCTCGACGCGCGTCCGGACTGGATTTCCTACTGCCATTGCAGGGACTGCCGCAAGGCGAGCGGGGCGCCGGTCGTCGTCTTCGTCGGCGCGGCCGGCGCCGGGGTGAGCTTCGAGGGCAAGGCGGAACCGGCGGTCCATCGCTCCTCGCCGGAGGTCCGGCGCAGCTTCTGCCCGCGCTGCGGCAGCCCGATCGCCTACGAGGACGCAGGACTGCCCGGCATGATCTATTTCTTCCTCGGCGCCTTCGACGAACCGGAGTCCTTTCCGCCCCGGCACCACGCCTTCGAGTCGCAGCGGCTGCCCTGGCTCGGGATCGACGACGGCCTGCCGCGCCATGCCCGCTTCTCGGCGACCCGCAGCGGGTCCTGACGCGAAAGCGCGCAAACGGCGATCCGGCGATGACCAAAGCGACCCAGGGTAGCAGCATCTCGTCGCCGACCCTGGCCCGGACCCTGGGCGGCTTCCTGCCGCCGCCGGGGTACAGGGTCGGCCTCCTGGGCGGCTCCTTCAATCCGGCCCACGAAGGCCACCGGATGATCAGCGTCGAAGCGCTGAAACGTCTGGGCCTGGACGAGGTCTGGTGGCTGGTCTCGCCCCAGAACCCCTTGAAGCCCGCCGAAGGCATGGCCGGCCTCGCCCAGCGAATCGACGCTGCCCGGCGGGTCGGCGCTCACCCGAGAATCCGGGTAACGGCGTTGGAGTCGGCCCTGGGGACACAATATACCGCCGAGACGCTGCGTGCCTTAACCTGCCGATTACCAAGGGTTTCCTTCGTCTGGATGATGGGGGCCGACAATCTTCGGCAGATTCAGGCCTGGAAAGACTGGCCGCAAATATTTCATTTACTCCCCGTTGCGATCCTGGATCGTCCCTCCTATGCTTTAGGGGCGCTTGCCGGCATGGCGGCGCGGCGCTTTTCCAGATGGCGCAAGCCGGAACGCGCAGCCCGATGCCTGCCGGGGATGGAGCCGCCGGCCTGGGTATTTCTTCATGGTCCCTTGTCAGCCCAGTCGGCGACCCGCATCAGGGCCGCGCGGATCTCCGGGTCCGTGGGCCTATGGCGATGAATGGGAAAGGAGACTGCGGTCATAGTCACGAGCGAAGCCTTGGAGACCCGAAGGCTTAAAGACGGGTCGCTTTCTGGCGAAGGCCTGCTCGGCCTCGTCAAAACCTCTCTCGAAGACGACAAGGCCGAAGACATTGTCGTCATCGACCTCTCCGGCAAAACCAGCTTTGCGGATTCCATGGTCATTGCGAGCGGCCGCTCGCAGCGCCACGTCGGCGCCATGGCCGAGCATCTCCGCGAGAAGCTCAAGCATGCCGGGGTCAAGTCGCCCTCCATTGAAGGCGCGGAGCGCTGCGACTGGGTCCTGATCGATGGTGGGGACATGATCATCCACCTCTTCCGGCCCGAGGTGCGCGCCTTCTACAACCTCGAGAAGATGTGGGGCATGGATTTGCCGGAGCCCGAGCGCAGCAGCGCCGGCCTGTGAGCGCGGCCGGCTCCGGTCGGGCGCTTCCAGATCAAGTGCTTGGACCAGGGCCGTCATGACGTGATGCGGATCACCATCGCCGCGGTCGGGCGCCTGCGGGCGGGCCCGATGCAGGATCTTTTGTCCGAATACCTGCGCCGCCTGACTTGGCCCCACGACGTCAAGGAAGTCGAGGAAAAACGCCAGATGCCGCCGGAGGCGCTGAAGCGCCGCGAAGGCGAGTTGCTGCTGCAGAGCCTGCCGAGGCAGGCCAGCGTCATCGCCCTGGACGGGCGGGGCCAATCCCTGACGAGCGAAGGCTTTGCCCACCTGATCCGGGGCTATCGGGACGCCGGAACCGGTGACCTCGCCTTCCTGATCGGCGGGGCGGAAGGGCTTTCGGATCAGGCGCGGGCCGCCGCCGAGCGGCGCCTGGCCTTCGGTGCCATGACTTGGCCACATCTTCTTGTCAGGGTCATGCTGGCCGAACAGCTTTACCGCGCGCAATCGATCCTTACGGGTCATCCTTATCACCGGGCTTGAAGAGGCTGTCCCGCGGCGGAAAGATCGCCTATATACAGCCTAGAACAAAGGACTTAGATGACCCGAGATGCCAGACCGCGCCCCGTCGTCCTCTGTATTCTCGACGGCTGGGGCCACAGCGACGCCAGCGACGACAACGCGATCCGCCTGGCCCGGACGCCGACGCTGGACCGGCTTTATGCGTCCTGCCCGCAAGCCCTGATCGACGCCTCCGAGCACGAGGTCGGCCTGCCCGAGGGGCAGATGGGCAACTCCGAGGTCGGCCACATGAACATCGGTGCCGGCCGGATCGTGCTGCAGGACCTGCCGCGCATCGACCAGGCGGTCCGCAGCGGCGAGATCGAGGCCAACCCCGCCCTGCGCGGCTTCATCGACAAGCTGAAGGCCTCCGGCGGGACGGCCCAGGTCATGGGCCTGATGTCGCCCGGCGGCGTGCACGCCCATCAGGACCAGATCGCCGCCCTCTGCCGGATCCTGGCCGCCGCCGGCGTCCCGGTGAAGGTCCATGCCTTCCTCGACGGCCGAGACACGCCGCCGGCCAGTGCCCGGGACGACGTCGCCGACTTCCAGGCCGCGGCTCCGGAGGCCGAGATCGCCACCATCTGCGGCCGCTATTACGCCATGGATCGGGACAAGCGCTGGGACCGGGTCGAGCGCGCTTATCGCGCCCTGGTCTCGGGCGAGGGCGCGGCGGCCGCAGATCCCCTGGCCGCGATCGCCGCGAGCTACGCGAAGGAGGTCACCGACGAGTTCGTCGAACCGGCGGTGATCGGTGGCTACGCCGGCATGGACGACGGCGACGGGGTCCTGATGGCGAACTTCCGCGCCGACCGGGCCAGGGAGATCCTGGCCGCCCTGCTCGACCCCGCCTTTGACGGCTTCCGGCGCGACCGCATCATCCGCTTCGCCGCCGCGGCCGGCATGGTCGAGTACGCCGAGGCGCACAACCGCTGGCTCACGGCGCTTTTCCCGGCCGTCGAGATCCGCGACACCCTGGGCGAGGCCGTCGCCAAGGCAGGCCTGAAGCAGCTGCGGATCGCCGAGACCGAGAAGTACGCCCACGTCACCTTCTTCCTCAACGGCGGCCGGGAAGAGGTCTTCGAGGGGGAAGAGCGGATCTTGATCCCTTCGCCCAAGGTTGCCACCTACGATCTCAAGCCCGAGATGTCGGCCTTCGAGGTGACGGAGGCCCTGGTCCGGGCGATCGAGTCCGGGGATTTCGACCTGATCGTGGTCAACTACGCCAACGGCGACATGGTCGGCCATACCGGCAAGCTGGCCGCTGCGATCCAGGCGGTCGAGGTGGTGGACCGCTGTCTCGGAACGCTGGCCTCGGCGGTCGAGCGGGCTGGCGGCTGCCTGCTGATCACCGCCGACCACGGCAACGCCGAAAGGATGAAGGATCCGGAAACCGGCGAGCGTCACACTGCGCACACCATGAACAAGGTCCCGATCCTGCTGTTCGGCACGGAGGCCGTCGCAGGCGCCGATTTCAACCTTGCCGATGGGCGCCTTGCCGATGGGCGTTTGGCCGACATCGCGCCGACCCTGCTCGCCCTCCTGGGCCTGCCCCAGCCGGCCGCCATGACCGGGCGAAGCCTGCTGCGCGATCCGGCGGAAGCGGCGGCGGAGTAGCCGGCTTGACCGCGGCAGCCACCCTCGAGCCCCCGCCCGGCTTCAGACCGCGGAAGCATGCCGGGACGGGCCTCGCGGTCCTGCTGCTGGCGGCCACGGCGCTGACCTCCGGGCCGGCCGCCGCGCAGCAGGGCGACGGCGCCGAGAGCGAGCGCCTGCGCCAGATCGAGCAGGAGCTGGAAGCGGACCGCAACCGCGCCAAGGCGCTGGGCGAGAAGGCGACCTCCCTGGAAGCCGAGGTCGGCGACCTGCAGAAGGAGCTGGTCAGCAAGGGCCGCAGCGCGCAGAAGCTGGAGGATCAGCTTTCCGCGGTGGAGACGACCCTGGCCCGGCTGCAGGCGGACGAGCAGCTGAACCTGCGCGATCTGGAGGGCCGCCACGATCAGATGGTCCGCACCTTGAGCGCGCTGCAGCGGATCGCCCTGCAGCCGCCGGAACTGGCCTTCGCCATACCCGGACGCCCCCTGGACGCGGTGCGCAGCGCCATGCTGCTCAAGGTCGCGGTCGCCGAGATCGACGAGCGCGCCGAGGTCCTGCGCAACCAGCTCGACGAGTTGCGCAGCCTGCGCTCCGAGATCGCGTTGCGCCGCGAGGAGCTGCAGAAGGTGGCCCGCGAGCTGGAGGCCGAGACCGAGTCCCTGGCCGCGCTGACCAAGCGCAAGGAGGAGGTCTACGAAAAGGCCAGCCGCGAGCTGGACGAGACGCTGGAGCGTGCCGCCAAGCACGCCGCGGAGGCCGAGAACCTGCGCGGGCTGGTCGAGCGCCTGGAGCAGGAAGCCCTGGCGCGCGCGCAGGCGGCCAAGCAGGAAGAGGGGGCCGGCGCCGCGCCGGAGGAATCGACCATCGCGGCGCTGGCCAAGCCGCTGGACATCCGGCCCTTCCCCTCGGCGCCGGCGAGCTTGGTGGTGCCGGCGCGCGGACGCCTGACCCTGCGTTACGGCGATCGCGATGAGGGCAACGCGGGCGCGACCTCCAAGGGAATCATGGTATCAACCCGGGCGGGAGCGCAGGTCGTCGCTCCCTACGACGGCCGGATCGTCTATTCCGGGGAGTTTCGAGGCTACGGCCAGTTATTGATCATCGAGCACGGCGGGCGATATCATAGCCTGCTGGCTGGGGTCGAGCGCTTGAACGCGGCGGTCGGCCAATGGGTGCTTGCCGGTGAACCGGTCGGCGTCATGGGACGTCCGCAGAGCGGCAAGCCAGAGCTTTACTACGAACTGCGACGGACCGGGCAGCCGATCAACCCGCTTCCGTGGCTCGCCAACATCGACGACAAGGTGCAAGGCTAATGCGTGAGTTCCGATTTGCGGCGCTGGGCGCCGTCCTGATGCTCCTTATCACCCCGGCCGCCTCCCTTTGGGCCGAGTCCGACCGCTCCGAAACCTATCGCCAGCTCAAGCTCTTCGGGGACGTCTTCGAGAGAGTCCGCGCGGACTACGTCGAAGAGGTCTCGGACGAGGAGCTCATCGAGTCGGCGATCAGGGGCATGCTCGCCGCGCTCGACCCGCACTCCAGCTATCTGGACGAAAAGAGCTTCGGCGACATGCAGGTGCAGACGCGCGGCGAGTTCGGCGGCCTGGGCATCGAGGTCACCCTCGACGAGAACGGCCTGGTGAAGGTGGTTTCGCCGATCGACGATACCCCGGCCTTCGACGCCGGAATCCAGGCCGGCGACTACATCACCCACCTGGACGGCGAGGCCGTGCTCGGCCTGACCCTGCCGCAGGCGGTGGAGAAAATGCGCGGGCCGGTGAACACCGACATCGTCCTGACGGTCCGGCGCGAAGGCCGCGACGCCTTCGACGTGACCATTACCCGCGACATCATCACCATCCAGTCGGTCCGCGGTCGTGTCGAAGGCAACGTCGGCTACGTCCGGATCACGACCTTCAACGAGCAAACCAAGCCGGGTCTGGAGCAGGCGATCGAGAGGTTCAAGAAGGAGCTGGGCAGCCAGTTGATCGGCTACGTGATCGACCTGCGCAACAATCCCGGCGGCCTGCTCGACCAGGCGATCGCGGTCTCCGACGCCTTCCTCGACAAGGGCGAGATCGTCTCCACCCGCGGCCGCGACGCCGAGGAGGGACAGCGCTTCAACTCCCGGTCCGGCGACCTGGCCGAGGGCCTGCCGATCGTGGTCCTGATTAACTCCGGCTCGGCCTCCGCCTCCGAGATCGTCGCCGGCGCCCTGCAGGATCACCGGCGCGCGATCGTCCTGGGCACGCCGTCCTTCGGCAAGGGCTCGGTTCAGACCATCATCCCGATGCCGGGTCACGGCGCCATGCGGCTGACCACCTCGCGCTACTACACGCCTTCGGGCCGCTCGATCCAGGCCAAGGGGATCGAGCCGGACATCGAGGTCAACCAGGCCCGGATCGAGGATATCGAAGCCCGCCGGCGCAGCCGCGAGGCCGATCTGCGCGGGGCCCTGGACACCCCCGAGGGCCAGGAGCAGTCGGAAGACGGCGGCGAGACCCCGGCGGAAGGCACCAGCGAGGCCGAACCGCCGCAGGACTACCAGCTGACCCGTGCCTTGGACCTGCTGCGCGGCCTGCGTCTGTTCAGCGAACGTGTCGTGAACTGAGGATGCGGCGGCCCTAGAGGCCGCCGAGCCGATCGATGGCCCGGCCGCAGGATGACGCTCCGCCCAGCGGCAAAGGTGGCTTAGCAGCGCTTTTCGCCGCCTGGTTCCTGCTGTTCGGCCTGATCGGCGCCGGCTTCGCCTGGGTCTTCTACCTGCACCCCGACGCCCGCAGCAGCCCGCAGGTAGAGCGGACCGGGGATACGCCACAGAAGAGACCGCAGGCTGCGGACGGCGATCGAGCGTCGGCTACCGCCGAGACGGCGGCCCCCGTCGCCGCGCCGAGGCCGGAGCCCGGCCCTTCGCCGAAAGAGCTGGCCGAGCGGCTCCGCCGCCAGGGGGCGACACCGCCGCCGCCCACCTGGCGGCGTTTCGCCGCGGCCTTCGACCGCAAGGACCCGAGGCCACGGATCGCCATCGTGATCACCGGGCTCGGCCTGGATGGCGAAGCGACGCGGCGGACGGTGCAGAGCCTGCCGGCGGCGGTGACCCTGTCCTTCACGCCCTACGCCAATGACCTGAACCGCTGGATCACGGTCGCTCGGGTGGACGGCCACGAGGTCATGCTGGACCTGCCCATGGAGCCGCTCGACTTTCCGCGCAGCGATCCCGGGCCCCTGGCGCTGATGACCGGCGCCGACGATCGCGAGAACCTCGAGAAGCTGAACGACATCCTCGGGCGCGGCTCGAGCTACATCGGCGTCGCCGCCGCGCTCGGGTCGCGCTTCGCGACCTCCGAGCCCGACATGCGGATCCTGCTGCGCGCGCTCAAGACAAAGGGGCTGATCTACCTGGACAACGCCAGCAGCCGCGACAGTATCGCCGCGGAACTGGCCGCCTCGCTGGGCACGGCCTGGGTGGTCAACGACCGGTCGCTCGACGACAACCAGGCGAGCGATGCCGTGATCCAGGCGCGCCTCGCCGAGGTCGAGAGCCTGGCCCTGGCCCGCGGTCAGGCGGTCGCGATCGCCAGGCCCTATCCGCAAGCCGTGGCGCAGCTGGCACGCTGGGCGCAGGGCCTCAGCGCAAGGGGCTTCGCGCTGGCGCCGGTTTCCGCCCTGGTGCCGCAGCCGGACCCGGCCTGAGCGGATTGGGAGCGCGAGCATCATGACGGCCTTCGGGAAGGATGGGCACCCCCCTTACGCCGGGCTGCCCTACCGCCCGGGCGTCGGGATCTTCCTGCTGAATGGCGCCGGCGAGGTCTTCGTCGCGCAACGCATCGACACCCGCCAGGAGGCCTGGCAGATGCCTCAGGGCGGGATCGACGAGGGCGAGACGCCACGCACGGCGGCGCTGCGCGAGATGGTCGAGGAGATCGGCACGGACAGGGCCGAGATCCTGGCCGAAAGCCGCGGCTGGCTGACCTACGACCTGCCGCCCGGACTGGTCCCCAAGGTCTGGAAAGGCCGCTACCGCGGCCAGCGGCAGAAATGGTTCGCCCTGCGCTTCCTGGGCCGGGACGGCGACATCAACCTCGAGACGCCGAAGCCCGAGTTCCTGTCCTGGCGCTGGCTGCCGCCAGGCGCGCTGCCCGACCTCATCGTGCCCTTCAAGCGCGCCCTCTACCGCGACGTGCTGGCCGAGTTCGCCGAGCTGTTGCGCTGAGGCGCCGGCGCCAGCGGCACCACGCTCTTCACCAGGCTTTCCAGGGCGGCCGGGCCGGGCCCGCGCGGATCCGACCAGCCGATGACCTCGATCATCGCCTTGTCGCTGCGGAGGGTCGCCACCCAGTAGATCTCGACCTCGCCGAAGAGCGCGCTGCGGCTTCGGTAGCGGGCGAAGGAGACCGGCACCATGGAGCCGTCGAGCAGGCGGCGGACTTCTTCGGCCTCCAGGCTGTCCGCCCCCGCCCGCAGCGACCGGCGCCGGTAGTCCACGAAGTCGTCCACGCTCTGGTCCTCGTCCGGGCTGACGTAGACCACGAGCCGGGTACCAGGACCGGGCCCGATCAGCTCGAGGTCGGCATCCGCTGTGATGTGGCCCTTCGGCGTACGCCGCCAGCCGGGCCCCGGCACCGAAAGCGCGTAGAGGCCGCTGTCGCCGCGAACCTCGGCGGCGGGCTCCAGGGCGACCCCGGCCGGGGCAGGGTCGAAGTGGTAGCGCTCGATCAGAAGCCCGAAGATGGTGAGGCCCCAGAGCAGCAGGCCGAAGCTGAGCAGGAAGTACTGCGGCACCGTGACGCGGCGGGGCGGCGCGGTCCAGGCCACATCCTCAAGCCCCGCCTTGAAGACATTGAACTGACTCTGCAACAGGAGCCAAGGCAGGCTGACCACGGCCAAGACTGCGGTCAAAACCAGGAAGTCGCGGAGCGCCCGCTCCCCGTAGCCGAGCCCCGCCGCAACGAAGTAGAGCGGGATGTTGAGCGCCGCCAGGCTCATCATGATCCAGATCGGCGGCCCCACGGTCCGCTCCTGCCGCGCATTGAAGGCGGCGAAGTGCCGGCCGAGCTTGACCACGACGAAGGGCTGCACGAAGGCAACCAGATAGCCCAGGACATAGCGCCACGCCCTGGCCTGCGGATCCAGGTGCCGGCGAATGTCGCCGGCAACATGGCCGACCCAGAAGGCGGTGTAGATTCCGAAGCTGAGGACATGCAGAAGCAGGAAGAGCCAGACCGGAAGGGGCGGATGCCAGGCCGGCCCCTGCGGCTTGGCGGTGGCCTTCGGCTCGGAGCGGGTCGGCGCGACCGCCTTTACGCTGCCCAGCCCGTCCTGGCTCGGCGGAAACGGCATCCCTGAGTTCCCCTCGTCCGCCCGCTCCGCCGCCCCGGAGAGTCCCGGGGTTCTTGACCTAAAGGCTGCAGAAGATCCGGCGGCCCCCAACGGGGGTAGTAGTAGGACCCGACGCGGGCGCTGTCCAGGCATCGCCGAACGAAGCGCGGCGCCCCGGACCGGGACTCCAGGGACCTACCAGCCCCCGGGGGCCCTTAATACCCGAGAGTCAGGGCGCCGGGGCGGCGCGGGTCCGAGGCGCCGGTCCAGCCGCCGTCGATGCGCAGCAGGGACTGCGTGGACCCCATGGCGTTCTTGACCACCACCCGATGGCCCTTCTGCGCCGAGGAAGAGATCGCGCCCGGCCGCGGCCGGCGCCTCCTCCCGGTAGTCGAGCGCCAGGGTCTCGCCCGCCTCGGCCATGTGGATCAGCATGAAGCCGCCGCCGCCCAGGTTGCCGGCGCGCGGCAGGGTGACCGCCAGGGCGAAGCCGACGGCCACGGCGGCATCGACCGCATTGCCGCCGCGCTTCAAAACGTCCAGACCGATCCGGGTCGCCGTCGCTTCCTGCGTGGCGACCATGCCCTGGGCGCCGAAAACCGGATGGAAGATGTCCCGGGGCGACAGGATGGCCTGATCGGCCGAAAGCTGGCCCGGCAGCAGCAGGATCAGAAGGAAGAGAAAGCCGAAGCGAAGCACGGCGCCGCCGCATCCCTGGGTTGCCGAAGACCGGGAAAGCCTATAGCCGCAGCAGCGCTCGCAGCAAGGGCGGGTTTGGGCAGCCGCCGGTTCAGGCGCCGAGCGCTCCGGCGATCTTGGCGCCGCGGCGCCGGATCAGGCGATAGACCAGGCGCGAGACCCAGGGCGCCCAGGCCGCCTGGGGATTGAGGCCGGCCGCCTTGAGGATCATGGAGACGACCCGGTCGACGTGCTTCGGCCGATAGTGCCGAAAGGCGATGCCGTGCATCAGATCGCTGGAGCGCTGACGGTCGTAGGCCTCGCCGGCCGCGCCGTTGGCGGCGTAATGCGCATAGGCCAGCTCGTCGTCCTCGGTTTCCCGGATCCGGCTGAGGGCCACGAAGAGCCGGCGCAGGCGGCCGATCCCCTCGCGGTCGAGATAACGCCTCAGGGCCTTGTAGAACACCCGGTAGTGCCGCAGTTCGTCGGCGGCGATCCGCTTGCAGATCTCCCGCAGCACCGGCTCGTCGCAGGCCTCGGACATGGCGGCGTAGTAGGAGCTGGTCCCGACCTCGACGATGCAGCGGGCGACCAGTTCGCCCGAGCGCGAGCCGCGGATCGAGGCCGTGGCCTCGACGTCCGGGCGGAACCCGGCGACGAAGCGGGCGAAGGCGCGCTCGAAGTCGAAGTCGGGATCGGCGAGCGCGGCCCATTGGCCGAGGGCCCGGCCGTGCTGCACCTCTTCCGCCGCCCAGGCACGGGCTTCATCCTGGAAGTCCGGATCGTCATGGAAGACGTTGCAGAGATAGGTCGCGTAGTCGCCGCCGTTGTGCTCGACAAGACTGGCCCCCTTCATGATCTGGAGGATCTCCGGGTCGACCTTGTCGGCTTCGAAGCGATCCCAGGGGATATCGTCAAGCGTCCAGTGCTTCATGACCAGTCCGGCAGCAGTCTCGGCGTTTTGAATGAGATTGGATCGCAACTAGCTTGAGGCAAGGGCTCAGGTCGCCACCGTCAAAGGATTCGCGCCAAGGCTGAACTTTCGGAGAGGCCGGCGCGCGAGGCGGCGGGGCCGGATCAGCCGCTGGCGGCGTCCAGCAGGGCCCTGGCCTCCGCGACTTGGCGCTGGGCCGCCTGGCGCTCGTTGTCGCTCGTGGCGTCGGCCAGCTCTTCGCGTGCCGCGTTCAGCTCGCGCTCGACTTCGGCGCGATCGATGTCCGCCACCGCGACCGCCCGCTCGGCCAGGACGGTGCAGCGCTCGGGCATCACCTCGGCGAAGCCGCCGGCGACGAAGATCCGCTCGGTGACTTGGCCGGCGTCGTGGACCGAGATCACCCCGCTCCGCACGCTCGAGACCAGAGGGGCGTGCCGCGGCAGCACGCCGAAGTCGCCTTCGGCGCCGGGCACGACCACCATGTCGGCCTGCACGGACAGCAGAAGCCGTTCCGGCGAGACCAGCTCGAATGCAACCTTGCCCTCGGCCATGGGGCGGACCTCCCTGTCCCTAGAACGGCCCGCGTTCATTCGAACGCGGATAAGCTGCTCTAACTATATGGAATAGATCAAACTGCGTTCAATTGGGATCAATTGAACGCAGTTTGATCTAGGCGGCCTCGGCCGCCATCTTCTGCGCCTTCGCCACGGCATCGTCGATGGTGCCGACCATGTAGAAGGCCGCCTCCGGCAGGTGATCGTAGTCACCGGCGACGATGCCCTTGAAGCCGCGGATGGTCTCCTCCAGCGAGACCATGACGCCCGGCGCCCCGGTGAAGACCTCGGCCACGTGGAAAGGCTGCGACAGGAAGCGCTGGATCTTGCGCGCCCGGGCCACGGTCAGCTTGTCCTCTTCCGAGAGCTCGTCCATGCCCAGGATCGCGATGATGTCCTGCAGCGCCTTGTAGCTCTGCAGCACCCGCTGGACCTCGCGCGCGACGTTGTAGTGCTCCTCGCCGATGACCCGCGGGTCGAGGATGCGGCTGGTCGAGTCCAGCGGGTCGACCGCCGGGTAGATGCCCAGCTCGGCAATCTGGCGCGATAGCACGGTGGTGGCGTCCAAGTGCGAGAAGGAGGTCGCCGGCGCCGGATCGGTCAGGTCGTCCGCGGGCACGTAGATCGCCTGCACCGAGGTGATCGAGCCCTTCTTGGTCGTGGTGATCCGCTCCTGCAGGGTGCCCATGTCGGTCGAGAGGGTCGGCTGGTAGCCTACCGCCGAGGGAATCCGGCCGAGCAGGGCCGAGACCTCGGAGCCCGCCTGGGTGAAGCGGAAGATGTTGTCGACGAAGAACAGCACGTCCTGGCCTTCCTCGTCGCGGAAGTACTCGGCCAGGGTCAGGCCGGTCAGGCCGACCCGGGCACGGGCTCCCGGCGGCTCGTTCATCTGGCCGTAGACCAGGGCCGCCTTGGAGTCGCCCTCCAGGTTGATGACCCCGGAGTCCATCATCTCGTGATAGAGGTCGTTGCCCTCGCGGGTCCGCTCGCCGACCCCGGCGAAGACCGAATAGCCGCCGTGGCCCTTCGCGATGTTGTTGATCAGCTCCATGATGATGACGGTCTTGCCGACGCCGGCGCCGCCGAAGAGGCCGATCTTGCCGCCCTTCTGGTAGGGCTCCAGCAGGTCGACGACCTTGATGCCGGTCGTCAGCATCTCCGCTTCGGTCGACTGGTCGACGTATTCCGGCGCAGGCCGGTGGATCGGATAGGTCATCTTGGTCTCGACCGGGCCGCGCTGGTCGATCGGCTCGCCGATGACGTTGATGATGCGGCCCAGGGTCTCGGGGCCGACCGGCACGTTGATCGGCGCCCCCGTGTCCGTGACCTCGCCGCCGCGCACCAGGCCCTCGGTGGAGTCCATGGCGATGGTCCGCACGGTGTTCTCGCCCAGATGCTGAGCGACCTCCAGGACCAGGCGGTTGCCCTGGTTGTCGGTCTCCAGGGCGTTCATGATCGCGGGCAGGTCGCCTTCGAACTGAACGTCGACCACGGCCCCCATGACCTGCGTGATGCTGCCGACATTGGCCATTGCGTGCCTTCTCCTCTGTCTCGGCGACGGCCTCTAGAGGGCCTCTGCGCCGGATACGATCTCGATGAGTTCCTTGGTGATGCCGGCCTGACGCGCCCGGTTGTACTGCAGGGTCAGGGAGCCGATCATCTCGCCGGCGTTGCGGGTGGCGCTGTCCATGGCGGTCATGCGCGCGCCGTGCTCGCTGGCGTTGTTCTCCAGAAGCGCCTTGAAGACCTGGATCGACAGGTTGAGCGGCAGCAGCTCGTCCAGGATCTCCTGCTCCTCCGGCTCGTATTCGTAGACCGCGCCGCCGGCGATGGCGCTGGCCTCGGCCGCCGCCTCGCCCTCCTCGGTTTCCGGCAGGGCGAAGGGAATCAGCTGCTGCGGCGTCACGATCTGCGAGATCGCCGACTTGAAGCGGGCGTAGATGATTGTGCAGACGTCGAACTCGCCGGCATCGAAGAGCTGGGTGATGCGCCCGGCGATCGTCTTGGCGGCGTCGAAGTTGACGTTCGGCTTGGTGACGTTCTCCAGGGTCTCGATGATCAGCTGGTCGTAACTGCGGCGCAGCTGGTCGCGGCCCTTGCGGCCGACGCAGAGGACCTTGACGGTCTTGCCCTCCTCGATCAGGGCGTCGATGCGCCGCCGGGCCTCGCGTGCGATGTTCGAGTTGAAGCCGCCGCAGAGGCCGCGGTCGGCGGTCGCGACCACCAGGAGGTGGACCTCCTCCTTGCCGCTGCCGGCCAGCAGCGCCGGTGCGCCGGGCTGGCCCGCCGCGCCCTCGGCCAGCGAGGACAGCATGCGCTCCATGCGCTCGGCATAGGGACGGGAGGCCTCGGCCTGCTCCTGGGCGCGGCGCAGCTTGGCCGCGGCCACCATCTTCATGGCCGAGGTGATCTTTTGCGTCGACTTGACGCTGCCAATGCGAACTCTGAGATCCTTGAGGCTCGGCATGGGAAGCTCGTTCGCCCTCGGTCCTGCGGTCGGTTACGCGGCGGTCGGTTACGCGAAGGTCTTGGAGAAGGAGTCCATGAAGGCCTTCAGCTTCTTCTCCGTCGCGTCGCTGATCGCCTTCTCGCTGCGGATCGTCTCCAGCAGCTCGGCCCCCTTGTCGCGTACCTCGGCGAGCAGCTGCTGCTCGAAGCGGGTCACGTCGCCCAGGCCGATGCCGTCGAGGTAGCCACGGACGCCGGCGTAGATCACCACCACCTGCTCATCGACCGAGAGCGGCGAGTACTGCGACTGCTTCAGCAGCTCGGTCAGGCGCGCGCCGCGCGCCAGCAGGCGCTGGGTGGAGGCGTCGAGGTCGGAGGCGAACTGAGCGAAGGCCTCCATCTCGCGGTACTGGGCCAGCTCCAGCTTGATGGTGCCGGCGACCTGCTTCATCGCCTTGATCTGGGCCGCCGAGCCGACGCGGGAAACCGAGAGACCGACGTTCACCGCCGGCCGGATGCCGCGGTAGAAGAGCGCCGTCTCGAGGAAGATCTGGCCGTCGGTGATGGAGATGACGTTGGTCGGGATGTAGGCCGAGACGTCGCCGGCCTGGGTCTCGATGACCGGCAGCGCGGTCAGGGAGCCGGCGCCCTGGTCGTCGTTCATCTTGGCCGCCCGTTCCAGCAGGCGGGAGTGCAGGTAGAAGACGTCGCCCGGGTAGGCCTCGCGGCCCGGCGGGCGGCGCAGCAGGAGCGACATCTGGCGGTAGGCGACGGCCTGCTTGGAGAGATCGTCGTAGAAGATCACCGCGTGCATGCCGTTGTCGCGGAAGTACTCGCCCATGACGCAGGCGGTGTAGGGCGCCAGGAACTGCAGCGGTGCCGGCTCGGAGGCGGTCGCGGCGACGACGATGGAGTATTCCAGCGCGCCGTTGTCCTCCAGGGTCTTGACCAGCTGCGCCACCGAGGAGCGCTTCTGCCCGACCGCGACGTAGATGCAGTAGAGCTTCTGCGACTCGTCGCCGCCGGCGTTGATCGACTTCTGGTTCAGGATGGTGTCGACGATGATCGCGGTCTTGCCGGTCTGGCGGTCGCCGATGATCAGCTCGCGCTGACCGCGGCCGATGGGGATCAGGCTGTCGATCGCCTTGAGGCCGGTCTGCATCGGCTCGTGCACCGACTTGCGCGGGATGATGCCGGGCGCCTTGACCTCGACCTGCTTGCGCTCGGCGCCCTCGATCGGGCCCTTGCCGTCGATCGGGTTGCCCAGCGCGTCGACCACGCGGCCCAGCAGCGCCTTGCCGACCGGCGCGTCGACGATGCGCCCGGTGCGCTTGACGGTGTCGCCTTCCTTGATGTCGCGGTCGTCGCCGAAGATCACGATGCCGACGTTGTCGACCTCGAGGTTCAGCGCCATGCCGCTGATGCCGCCGGG
>JAKSBE010000520.1 GCA_022361275.1 Kiloniellales bacterium | reverse complement strand
GCGCCTGCAGGAGGTGCTGGAGGAGCTTGTACTCGATCGGCCCGAGGTGGATCTCCTTTCCGTTCCGGTGCACGCGATGCGTGGTCAGGTCCATTTCGACGTCGGCGTACTTCAGAGCACCGTTCTTTCGGCCCAAGCCGGGTCCTTTGCCGACGACGATCAGGCGCATGCGTTCGACGATCTTGGCCGGCGATACCGGCCTAGTGATCGCATCCTCGATGCCGCACTTGAGGAGTTGAACGTGATCGGCCTCGGCACCGGGGCTGATCAGCGCGATCGCCGGAATGGACTGGGTCTCGCGTCTTTGCCTCAGGCCGCTGAAGACCTCGAGGCAGGAAAACGACTGCGGACGGCAATCCAGCAGAACTGCGTCCGGGGCCTGCTTCGACGAGACGTCCTGGATTTCCTCGGCACTGGTCGCCAGCATGGATCGGAAGCCTTCCGCGTCGAGCACGTAATCCAGCAGCAGATAGAATTCGATGTCATCGGTCCCAACCAGAATCAGTGGTCTCATGGCAAAGGTCCCAAATGTCCTCCCCCAAAGGAACGAGACGACTCCTGACGAAAGCGAGGCCTCCGAAAGACTGGCGCAGATCTGCCAAGTGAGCCGGTAACGCCTCCCCTCCCGAAGCGGTGCTTCCAAGCGATGCGTCGTAGACGCGACCTATCAGGGCCAGCCAATGGTCGCTCAAACCTTGGCCATTGCCGGGCCCTCTTCGGACGAACAGCTCACAAACTCCCCGTGTGCGCATCATGTTATGCAATCGCAAAAATTGCACAACTGATATTTGTAGCCCGTTCGCAATTAATCCGAATGACATAACAAGATCACAGCCCATTCCAGCGAGTTCCGGAGCGCGGCCGGGGCTGGGACGAAGCCGCCGATCCTGCATTTCAGCGGTGTGAAGCAGTGGTGACGAAAAAGGCACTGCAATCCTGCCGCGATCTCGCGGCAGTCGCTTGATGGCCCGGCACCGGCTTAAGGAGAAATTCCCCAGCGGCTTGAGCACCTGCGGCAGGCAGGTCGCCCTGCAAGACCCGGGACGACGACTCCGCAGACAGAGTGGTCACGCGGGGCAGTCGCCCCCGGACGGTGTCGGACAAGCCGGCCCCCTTGGCCAGCGACTGTTTCCTTCGGGGCGGCACGAGGGAACGGAAGTCGAGCGCACCGGACCCGCAAGCCAGATCAAACTGTGCCGAACTGGCATCGATTGGGCGCAGATAACTTGATCCACTTCATATAGAGAGCGCAGCTTATCCGCGTTCAAATGAACGAGAAGCGGCCAAGCGTCGTCCGTCCTCAAGCCGCAATCTCGGCTCTGTGAATCAACGGCCAATTCTGCTGATCGCCCGAAAGCGCATTTGGGTTCAGAGACTTGCTGCAGATGCGTCTGGGCCTATTCAGATCTGAATAGGCGGTCTGCGGTTTCGTCCAATTCCCGGGAGTTAGAACCAATCCAGATCTAATGGGCGCCCCGGATCGCCGGGCGCGAAACCGGAACTTGCTTCATACGAGGAGAAGTCCAGTGTCCCAACCCTTCAACCTGCTCCACTTCCTGTCGGGGTCGGTTAGAAAAGCCTTCGGCCGCTCGGCCGAGGTCACCGTCATCCCCGACGGCGACGACACCCCGCGGACCAGCGAGAACGACGGCGACGTCTTCGTCATCAACGCCGGCGATTCGACCACGGTCGACGGTGCCCCGGTCCTGACCTTCGCCGACGACCGGGTCGTCCTGAAGAACGCCGGCTCGGCCGCCACCACCGGCGACACCGCCACCTTGCAGCTCGACGGCGACCGCGACGTGGTCAAGAACTTCCGCAGCGGCGAGATCACGGCCGAGGAGACCGCCGTCCAGGTCAACGGCACCAACGCCATCATCCTGAACGCCGGCGAGATCGCCGGCGGCTTCAACGGCGTCAACTTCGCCAACGGCGGCGAGTCCTCCGGCACCCTGGTCAACGGCCGCAACGGCGTGATCTCCAGCGACAGCCGCGCGGTGAACATCGGCGGCGACGGCGTCCGGGTCGAGAACTTCGGCCAGATCCTGGGCACCGGCGACCAGCGCAACGGCACCGTCTACAGCGACGCCACCGCCGACGACTACACGATCGTCAACGCCAGGTCGGGCGTGATCGACGCCGGCGAGGGCAACAACGGCGACGGCATCTCGCTGCAGGTCGGCGACGACGTCAGCGGCGCGGTCTTCAACCACGGCACGGTCGCGGGCCGCGGCCCGGGCGATGCGGCGGGGCCGATCCAGTCGAACGGCATCCGCCTCTTCAACGGCGCTTCCGAAGGCAACGCCAACTTCGAGGGCGTGATCTTCAACTCGGGCGAGATCACCTCCGAGTCGGTGACCGGCCCGCAGGCCGGCCTGGGCATCCAGAACGGCGTCAACTTCGACGGCCGCGTCGTCAACACCGGAAAGATCGCCGGCGCCCAGAACGGCCTCTACTTCGGCGAGGGCGAGCACGACGCCCAGGTCTTCAACACCGGCCTGATCTCCAGCGACAGCCGGGCGGTCAACATCGACGGCACCGGGGTCACCCTCAACAACTACGGCGACATCCTGGGCACCGGCGACCAGCGCAACGGCACCGTCTATGCCGACAACACCGCCGACGACTACGCCGTCAACAACTTCCGCGGCGGCGTGATCGACGCCGGCGAGGGCAACAACGGCGACGGCATCTCGCTGCAGGTCGGCGACGACGTCAGCGCGTCCGTCGTCAACCACGGCACGGTCGTGGGCCGCGGCCCGGGCGATGCGGCGGGACCGATCCAGTCGAACGGCATCCGCCTCTTCAACGGCGCCTCCGAAGGCAACGCCAACTTCGAGGGCCGGATCGTCAACACCGGCCGGATCACCTCCGAGTCCGTGACCGGCCCGCAGGCCGGCCTGGGCATCCAGAACGGCGTCAACTTCGACGGCCGCGTCGTCAACACCGGCGAGATCGCCGGCGCCCAGAACGGCCTCTACTTCGGCGAGGGCGAGCACGACGCCCAGGTCTTCAACACCGGCCTGATCTCCAGCGACAGCCGGGCGGTCAACATCGACGGCACCGGGGTGACGCTGAACAACTACGGCGACATCCTGGGCACCGACAACCAGCGCAACGGCACCGTCTACGCCGACAACACCGCCGACGACTACGCCGTCAACAACTTCCGCGGCGGCGTGATCGACGCCGGCGAGGGCAACGTGGGCGACGGCATCTCGCTGCAGGTCGG
>JAKSBE010000111.1 GCA_022361275.1 Kiloniellales bacterium | reverse complement strand
GGGTTTGCTCCGGCCCAGGCCATCGACCAGAGGATTGGCGGGATAGAGGCTCAGGCAGGGAAGCTGATCCCGGGGCACCGGGATGTTCGCCGAGTGGGTGCGGCCGCTCCTCAGGAACTTCGGCAGCACGTGGGTGTGCGGTCCCTCCGGCGTCTTGACCTTGCCAATGGCCTGATAGACCTCGACGCGGCCCAGCCGTGACAGGGCGATCCTGTGAGGGCTGGCCTCGAGGATCGCGCCCATCGCCGGATTGCCCGGCTCGAGAAGCGATCGGCCGCAATGCCGCCGCAGCAGCGCCTCCAATCCCGGATCCTCCGTCCGGATGCAGAAGTCGACGTTCCGTGCCGAAAGGCCCATGTCGAACAGGATCGCCGCCCGGTCACGGGGGCGGAGCGCGCCCGCGTCGGGCCCGAGCTCGGTGAGCGCCGATCGGGCGCGCGAGGCGGCCGTCGGCTCCGGCAGGCAGAACACCACGCCCTGCTGCCAGCGGTCCGGCCGGCGGCTGAGCATCTCGTAGGCGAGCGGCGTCACCCTATCGGCCAGCTCGATCCTGAGCCCGCCCCGCTCGGTCGCGATGGTCAGCTCGTTCGGCTCGTCCAGGACCAGCGGCTCTCCGGGGGCGCGGTGGAACTCGGCGATGGCGCCGAAGGAACCGATGCTGAAGCTGCTGCTCGGGTCATGCAGGTGTTCGCGGAGAACGCGCCGGATCTCGGAGTCTTGCGCCATGGCGGCCGCCTGTTCGGTCCGTGAACTCGAAGGGTATCGGCACGCCGGTCGGATCCGTCGGCCGCGGCTACCACCCTATCGCCTCGCGCATGAGAGGGGGAGGGCCAAAACGCTCAGCGGACCGCTTCGTCCGCGTCTTGCCGCCCGAGGGGCACCACGATGGCCTGGCCCTCGGCCGAGCCGAGATGGGCGCGGATGCCGTAGCAGCGGGCCAGGTTGTCCGGCGACAGCACCTCGGAGGGATCGCCCTCGGCCGCGATCCGCTTGCCGTGCAGGAGAAGCAGACGGTCGCAGAAGCGGGCCGCGAGCGTCAGGTCGTGCAGGACGACGACCACGGCGGCCCCTGACGCGGCGAGCCGCCGCAGCGTGGCCATGACGTCGAGCTGGTGTCCCGGGTCGAGGCCGGCCACCGGCTCGTCGGCCAGCAGCACGCGCGGTTCGCAGGCCAGGGCCCTGGCCAGGAGGACGCGGGCGCGCTCGCCACCGGAGAGCCGCGCCACGACGCGCTTCCTGAACTGCGCCACGTCGCAGGCGGTCAGCGCGCGCGCGACCGCAGCGCGATCCTCGTCCGACGCCTTCCGCCACGGACCGAAGTGCGGCAGGCGGCCCAGCATGACCAGTGCCTCCACGGTCACCGCCCAGTGGCTCGTGCCGCCCTGGGGCAGGTAGGCCAGGGTCCGGGCGCGGCGCCGCCGCTCGAGCCCTTGGAGTTCCCCGTCCTCGAGGCGGATCTCGCCGCGGTCTGGCCGCAGCAGCCCCGCTAGCGCCCGCAGCAGCGTCGTCTTGCCCGCGCCGTTGGGCCCGATCAGGCCGACCACCTCTCCGGCCGCGACCGACAGGTCCAGCCCGGCCAGGATCGGGACGCCGCCCAGCGACAGGGAGAGAGACTTGGCGCCGAGCAAGGTCACGCGAGCTGCCTCCGCAGGCGCAGCAGGAGGTAGAGAAAGAAGGGCGCGCCGACCAGGGCCGTCAATACGCCGAGCTTGAGCTCGCGGCCCGGAGAGAGCAGCCGGACCGCCACGTCCGCGCCCAGGGTCAGCAGGGCGCCGCCGAGGGCGCTCGCCGGCAGCAGCGCGCTCGGCCGGTGCCCGACCAGCGGCCGCAGCAGATGCGGCACCACGAGGCCGACGAAGCCGATCGCGCCGGCGACCGAGGTGGCGGCGCCGATCGAAAGCGCGGTTCCGAAGACCAGCCTTCGCCTGACGCCGCGAAGATCGAAGCCCAGGCTTTTCGCGGTGTCCTCCCCCAGGGTCAGGGCGTCG
>JAKSBE010000289.1 GCA_022361275.1 Kiloniellales bacterium | reverse complement strand
GCCGGTGGCCACCGGCGCGAGCCCCGAGATCGTCGCGATGGTCCAGCGGCGCCTGCGCGAAGCCGGGTTCCGGCCCGGCGACATCGCCGGCCAGATGGGGCCCGAGACCAGCAACGCGATCCGGGCCTATCAGATCTCCGCCGGCCTGGAGCCGACCGGGCAGATCACCAGCGATCTGCTGGACCGTCTCGCGGCCGTGCCGGCGGCGGCCCAGGCCGAAGACCGGGTGTCGCCCAGCGTCAGGCTGCCGCTCGACGCCGCCACCCCGCCGGCCTTGCAGGGCCAGCCGGTCGGCGTCACCGGCGGCGGCATCGGCGCCACGACCGTACCGCCGCTTCGGAGCAGCAATCCCCTGACCGCCCGGGCGCAGGAATTCCTGAGGATGGGCGACTTCTCCTCCGCCCGCCTGCTCTACGAGCAGGCCTTCAACCAGGGCGACCCCACGGCGGCCTCGGGCATCGCGCTGACCTACGACCCCGTCTACTACCAGGAGGCAGGGGTCGTCGGGATGACGCCCAACCCCGAAAACGCGGTGACCTGGTACCGGCGCGCGATCGATGCCGGCGACGCCGGCGCCGTGCCGCGCCTGGAAAGGCTGATCAAGTGGCTGCAGCAGCGCTCGGCGAGCAACGACGAGGCCCGTCGGGTTCTCCAGCGCCTGCAGTAGCGCCGCCGCGCCAGCGGCCGCAGCGGTCCGTCCCCGCGCCAAGCCTGAGACCGGAGGCGGCCGGCCATCGAGCAGCGACCTCTTCGCACCCCTTGATCGAGCCGGGGCAGTCCGCCTTTGCATGAACGCAGGCCGCCCCCGGGGAGGGGCGACCGGGTTCTAAGCCACCATCAAAGCAGATCGAGACGAACGGACGACTATCGCTGACGCAGGAAGCAGTCCTCGCGCAGGCTTTGCAGGCGGCTGCAGACGTCCTGGGCCGCGGAGGCGCTTTCGAAGGGACCGGCCATGATGCGGAAGAAGTCCCCGCGCGGGCCGACGGTCACCCGCTCGACCCAAAGCTCCTGCGCCGTCAGAAGGTCCTGGTAGCTGTCGAGGAAGCGGCTGCGGTTGTCCTCGGCCAAGGCCTGGGAGCGGTAGGACCCGAGGTGAAGATTGATCAGGCGGGCCGCCGGGGCGGCCTGGGTGATCTGGACAGGGGCGGCCTGGACCGGCTCCGCTTCGGGGGCGCGGCCGGCCGCGGCGTCGATCGTCACCGACACGGCCTCACCCGTCGGCTGCAGTAGGATCCTGTCCGGCGCGGCATTCGCGGTCAGAGGCGCGGCGCGCGCCGGCTCCGGCGGCGCGGCGGCGGGCCCGGCTTGCGGCTCGGGCCGCTGCGGGGGCTGCTGTTGGGGCTCGGGCCGGGAGCTTGCTGGCGGCGCGAGACCGGCGCCGCCGCTGGACGCCGAGGCAACCTGGCGGGCCGGGCGCTGTGCGGCGACGGCAGAGGGCAGAAGCCCGTGGATGCGCTGCAGCTCGCTCAGCTGTCGGCGGCTTTCGACCACCGCTTCGTGGTCGGGGCCGACCAGTTCCTCCCAGATCAGGAGCGAGCGCTCCAGGGCGATGGCGGCCTCGGGGTGGCGCCCTTGCGCTTCGTAGATCCCGGCCAGGTTGTTCAGCGCGGCGGCCACGCTCTGGTGATTGCTGCCCAGGCTGGCCTCCCAGATCTCGACCGCCTGCACCATGTTGGTCTCGGCGGAGGCGTAGTCGTTGGTCAGGTATTGGACCGCCGCGAGATTCTTCAGCACCTGCGCGACATCGGGATGATCCGGTCCGAGCCCGACCTCGATCACCCGCAAGGCCCGGGAGAGAAGCTCGGCGACCTCGGCGTGCGCCCCCTCGGCGTAGTAGGTCGCAGCCAGGTCGTTGAGGCTGTGGCCAACGCGCATGTCCCAGGGCGAGATCTGCTCGGCCTCGCGCAGCGCCGCCTCGAACATCTCGCGGGCTTCGGGGTAGTTCTTCGCCTGCAGGGCCTGACGGCCGAGTTCCGAATAGCGCTCCCAGGCCACCTCGCCGGCCTCCCCCTGCCCGGGCGACACGAGGGTGACGACGAGGGCGACGAGCAGGCCGGCGACCATCCCGGCGGCCCGCCCGGCAAGAAGCTTGCCGCAGGCAGGCCGCGCGCAGGCCGCAGGTTCTTGACGGCGCTGCCCGCGCAGCGCGCGATTCCTTCCGACTTTTCCTGTCATGGCGCGATTACTCGATTTCTTGGACCGCTTCCCGGACCGCTCGAAGCCCTTAGCCTTCAATATCTTCAGTGCCTTCAATCCCGACATCCTATGCGCTCCCGCCCGGCGTTTTTGTGTGAATTCTGTGTAGAGCCGGAACGCCGCGCCGGACTCCCCGGAGGCCGCCGCTGCCGCGGGCAAGGACGGTGCCTCGGCGGCGAGATCGATGCCCGGATCGATCCCCGGATCGATCCCCGGCGCGGCGGCGGCGGGACGACGACGTCCGTCCTCGCGCAGGCCCCGGAAAGCTGCCGAAGCGTTCCGAATTCTGTCACCGGAAAAACGCACCATGGCCCCGGAATAAGAGGGACACTGCGCCACGTGAGCTGATCGAGGCAGACGTCCCATCAGGATCGTCGGTAAGGCGGTCGCGGCTGGCTGGAAACACTGATTGGAAGGCGTGCACGAGGTGACGTTGCGATCGATCTGCCTGCGGAGTTGCGGCTTCCGAAAAAGCTGAAGGTCTGGGCGGTCGCGACGCGGCGCGCCGTCGAACCAAGGACCGGGGGAACCAAGGACCGGGGGTCGGAAAAAGCGAAGGGGCCGCAGGGCGCTGAGCGTCGAACGAAGATTATGAGGGTCCCAGGCAAGGGAACGCTGCGGGACATACGAGACTTCAAGAGGGCGGAGTAAGAGAACGGATGGAGGAAGTTTTACAGGCCGTCAGTGCAGTGGTCCTGGGCGGCGCCATGATCCAGGCCGCCGCCCTGTTGTTCCGGGTGGCGCGGCAGAGCGCCCAAGTCAGGCGGCGCGAGGCGCTGGCCCTGGAAGGCTTCGTGCATCGCGCCCGGCGCGCCGTCGGCCGGGCCGGGCCGAAGCCGGCGAAACGGATCGAGAACTGGACCGGCGTGCGGAAGTTTTCGATCGAGCGCAAGGTCCGCGAGGCCGCCGGCGTCTATTCCTTCTACCTGAAGCCGCACGACGGCAAACCGTTGCCGCCCTTCGTGCCCGGCCAGTACCTGACGGTCGAGGTCGCCATGCCGGGGAAGGCGCAACCGCAGGTCCGCTGCTACAGCCTGTCGGACGCGCCCGGCTCGCGCGACTTCTACCGCATTACGGTCAAGCGCATCGGCGAGGGCGTGAAGGGCCCGGGCTCGCCGGCGGGCGTGGTCTCGACCCGCCTGCACGAGTTGCCGGAAGGCGCGACCATCAACGTCCGCGCCCCGAGCGGACAGTTCTTCCTGGACGTCCGGCGGGCCCGTCCGGTCGTGCTGATCGCCGGCGGCATCGGCATCACGCCGCTGCTCTCCATGCTGAACACGATCTGCAACTACGGCCTGAAGCGCGAGGTCTATCTGTTCTACGGCGTGCGCGACCGCAACCACCACGCCTTGTACGACCACCTCCAGGAGTTGCGGCGCAAGCACAAGAACTTCCACCTCGTGGTCTGCTACAGCCGGCCGACGCCGACCTGCAAGAAGGGCCGCGACTACGACCACAAGGGCCACGTCACGGTCCCGCTGATGCGCTTCCTGCTGCCCTTCAAGGGCTGTGAATTCTACCTCTGCGGCCCCGGCGCCATGATCCGTTCGATCACCGAGGGGTTGAAGGACAGCGGCGTGCCGGAGGTCGACATCAAGATGGAGGCCTTCGGCCCGGCGTCCCTCGAACCCGCCGCCCCGCCGCTCCAGACCCGCGGCCGGCAGGGCGGCAGGCAGGACAGCGTCAAGATCTCGTTCCAGAAGTCGGGCAAGACCCTGGACTGGAGCCCGGCCGCGCGCAGCCTGCTCGACCTGGCCGAGACCAACGGGGTCAGTCTGAACAGCGGCTGTCGGGCCGGGCAGTGCGGGAGCTG
>JAKSBE010000554.1 GCA_022361275.1 Kiloniellales bacterium | reverse complement strand
CTTGCCGATCTTGTTCAGGCCGTCGCCGAGGCCGACCGTGGTCGTGGTCTTGCCTTCGCCGGCCGGGGTCGGGGTGATCGCCGTGACCAGGATCAGCTTGCCGTCGTCGCGGTCCTGCAGCGACTTGATGAAGTCGTAGGAGACCTTGGCCTTGTGCGGGCCGTACTGCAGCAGGTGCTCGGCGGGGATGTCGATCCTGGCGCCGACCTCCGCGATCGGCTGCATCGTGGCTTCGCGGGCGATCTCGATGTCGCTCTTTGGCATGGCCTTTCCCTTGTCCTTCCTTGTCTGCGGCGGGCTTTGAGGCGATGCCGTATTCCGCCGAGGTTCCCCTGGGTGTCCTGGTCCGGCCCTTCGGGCGTCAGCCGCCGAAGCGGCTTCCGACCTCGAGGCCCTGCGCGGCCGCGAACTCGCCGGCCGCGATCTTGCCGGCGCCGGCCGGTCGCACTTTCTTGATCAGAATGCCGCCGCCGGCTGCGGCGACGGCGACACCTTCGTCCGAGACCGCGACGACCTCCCCGGGGCTGCCCCCGGGACTGCCAGTCGCATCGACCTTGGCGCTGTCGAAGATCTTCAGCTCCTCGCCCTTGAAGGTGGTCCAGGCGCCGGGCTGGGGATTGGTGCCGCGGATCAGGTTGTAGACCTCGTCGACCGGCTTGGACCAGTCGATCTCGGCGTCGGCCTTGCGGCACCAGCTCTCGTAGGTCGCCTTGTCGTGGTCCTGATCGACGCGCGGCGCCTTGCCGTCGCGCACCAGGTCCAGGGCCTCGAGCATGGCGGCGACGCCCATCGGAAAGAGATGGTTGAAGTAGAGGCTGCCGAGGGTGTCGTCGGGGCCGATCTCGACCTCCTTCTGGAGCAGGACCGGACCTTCGTCGAGGCCCTCGTCCGGCCAGAAGATGGTCAGGCCGGTCCTGGTCTCGCCCATGATGACCGGCCAGTTGATCGAGCTCGGGCCGCGGTGCAGCGGCAGCAGGGAAGGGTGGTACTGGAAGGTGCCCAGGCGCGGGATGTCGAGCACGTTCTGGGGCACGAAGAGAGTGACGTAGGCCATGATGCAGACGTCGGCGTCGAAGCCCTGCATCAGCTCCGCCGCCTCTTCCGTCTTCCAGGACGCGGGCTGGTGCAGGGGCAGGCCCTGCTCCAGGGCGAAGGTCTTCAAGGGGTCCTCGGGCCGGCCTTCCTTGTCCGGCGCGCAGAACACGCCGACCACCTTCTCCCCGCGCTCGAGCAGGGCCTCGAGGACCGCCTTGCCGAAGGCCTGCTGGCCGTGGACGACGATGCGCATGGTGAGTCCTTTCCCCTCCGGTCTTGCTGGTTGATGCCTGGCGTCACTCGGCGGCCTGCGCCGTGGGCGCGCCGATCGCGCCCGAACTCCGGATGCGCTCGACCTCCTCGTCGCTGTAGCCGAGGACCTCGTTCAGGATCTCCTCGGTGTGCTCGCCCAGCAGGGGCGAGCGGATCACCTCGGAGGGCGAGTCCGAAAGCTTGATCGGGTTGCCGACGGTCAGGTACGTGCCGCGGGTCGGATGGTCGACCTCGACGATGGTCCCGGTCTCCCGCAGGCTCGGCTCCTCGGCCAGCTCCTTCATCGACAGGATCGGTCCGCAGGGGATGTTCAGCGGGTTGCAGGCCTCCATGACCTCGAACTTGGTCTTGGTCTTGGTCCAGTCCTCGATGGTGTCGAAGATCTGCGGGATCTTGTCGAGCCGGGCCTCCGGCTTGGCGTAGCCCGGGTCGTCCTTCCACTCGGGCTTGCCGATCAGGTCGCAGATGTTGCCCCAGACCGCCGCCTGGGTGATGAAGTAGACGTAGGCGTTGGGATCGCTTTCCCAGCCCTTGCACTTGACGATCCAGCCGGGCTGGCCGCCGCCGGAATCGTTGCCGGCGCGTGGCGTCGCCGCGCCGAAGGGGATGCCCTGGCCGTACTGGCTGTATTCCTTCAGGGGTCCGTGCTGCAGGCGCTGCTGGTCGCGCAGCTTGACCCGGCAGAGGTTGAGCACGCCGTCCTGCATGGCGGCCAGGACCTTCTGGCCGCGGCCCGAACGCTCGCGCTGGAACAGGGCGGTCACGATGCCCAGGGCCAGGTGCAGGCCGGTGCCGGAATCGCCGATCTGGGCGCCGCTGACCATCGGCGGGCCGTCGAGGAAGCCGGTGGTCGAGGCGCCGCCGCCGGTGCACTGGGCGACGTTCTCGTAGACCTTGCAGTCCTCGTAGGGCCCCGGGCCGAAGCCCTTGACCGAGGCGTAGATCATCCGCGGGTTCAGCTCCTGGATCCGCTCCCAGGAGAAGCCCATGCGGTCGAGGGCGCCGGGGGCGAAGTTCTCGACCAGCACGTCGCAGGTCTTGACCAGGCGCTCCAGCACCTCCTTGCCGGTCTCGTTCTTGGTGTTGAGGGTGATCGAGCGCTTGTTGTGGTTGAGCATGGTGAAGTAGAGGCTGTCGACGTCCGGGATGTCGCGCAGCTGGCCGCGCGTGGCGTCGCCGACGCCGGGACGCTCGACCTTGATCACGTCGGCCCCGAACCACGCCAGCAGCTGGGTGCAGGTCGGCCCGGACTGGACGTGCGTGAAGTCCAGGATGCGGACGCCTTCGAGAGCTTTCATCGCGTGCTCCTGTGTCTGACAGGGTTACTCCGGTGGCGCCGGGTCACGTCTTGGACACCACGCTCTGCGGGTTGAGGTTGCCGATGCGGCCGCTTTCGGTGCCGGCCTTCTCGTCGATCACGGCGTTCACCAGGGCCGGCTTGCCCGAGTCCATGGCCTCGTTCACGGCGCGGCGCAGCTCGTCGGGCGAGGTCGCGTAGTAGCCGGCGCCGCCGAAGGCCTCCATCATCTTGTCGTAGCGGGCGCCCTTGACGAAGACGGTGGTCGCGGCGTCCGCGCTGCCGGAGGGGTTGACGTCCGTGCCCCGATAGATGCCGCCGTTGTTGAAGACCACCACACAGATGGGCAGCTGGTAGCGGCAGATGGTCTCGATCTCCATGCCGGAGAAGCCGAAGGCGCTGTCGCCCTCGACGGCCAGCACCGGCAGCCCGGTCTCAACGGCGGCGGCGATGGCCTGGCCCATGCCGATGCCCATGACGCCCCAGGTGCCGACGTCCAGGCGCTTCCGCGGCTTGTGCATGTCGATGATACTGCGGGCGAAGTCGAGAGTGTTGGCGCCCTCGTTGACCAGGATGGCATCCGGGCGCTCGGCGATGATGCCGCGCAGCGCGCCCAGCGCGCCGTGGAAGTCCATCGGCACGTTGTTGTTCTGCAGCCGCGGCGCCATGCGCTCGACGTTGGCGTTCTTCTTCGCCTGGACCGCCCCGGTCCACTCGGCCGGCGGCGGGGTCCAGCCGGACTCCATGCCCTCCAGCAGGGCGGAGACGCAGGAGCCGATGTCGCCGACCAGGGGGGCGGCGATCTCGACGTTGCTGTCCATCTCCTTGGGCTCGATGTCGATCTGGACGAATTTCTTGGGCTGCTCGCCCCAGGTCTTGCCCTTGCCGTGCGACAGCAGCCAGTTCAGCCGGGCGCCGATCATGAGGACGACGTCGGCCTCCTTCAGCACCAGCGAGCGGGCCGGCCCGGCCGACTGCGGGTGGGTATCGGGCAGCAGGCCTTTGGCCATGGACATCGGCAGGTAGGGAAAGCCGCTCTTCTCGACCAAGGCGCGGATCTCCGCGTCGGCCTGGGCGTAGGCGGCGCCCTTGCCGAGGATGATCAGGGGCTTCTTGGCGCTCTTCAGGACCTCCAGCGCCCGCTCGACCGCCTCCGGCGCCGGCAGCTGCCGCGGTGCCGGGTCGACGACCTCGACCAGCGACTTGCGGCCGGCCTCGGCGTCCATGACCTGGCCCAGCAGCTGGGCCGGCAGGTCGAGGTAGACGCCGCCCGGGCGGCCGGAGAGGGCGGAGCGGATGGCCCGCGCGATGCCGATGCCGATGTCCTCGGCGTGGAGGATCCGATAGGCCGCCTTGCAGAGCGGCTTGGCGATGGCCAGCTGGTCCATCTCCTCGTAGTCGCCCTGCTGCAGGTCGACGATCTCGCGTTCCGACGAGCCGCTGATCAGGATCATCGGG
>JAKSBE010000379.1 GCA_022361275.1 Kiloniellales bacterium | reverse complement strand
GCGCACCACGCCGGGGACCGCTTCCGCCAGGAGCTCGCGGACTGGTATCCCTTCCTGGGCTCGGCCGACGCCGACTTCCTGCCCGAGCGCGAGACCATCGCGGCCCGCATCCACGACCTGGCCCGCAACGACGGCTGGGCCGCCGGCGCCCTGCAAAAGCATCTCGACAATGTGATCGGCGCGATGTTCACGCTCCAGGCCGAGCCGGACTGGCGGGCCCTGGGGCAGACCAAGGAGTGGGCCGACGATTGGTCGCAGCAGGTCGAGAGCCTCTGGACCTCCTACGCCCACGACCCGGACTTCCATTGCGACGCCAAGCGCGAGCGCTCCATGGTCGCGCTCTTCGGGCTGATGTACCGGCACCGGATCCTCGACGGCGAGAACTTGGCCCTGCTGCTCTGGCTGGCCGAGCGCCAGGGCGCCGGGCGCTACGCGACCACGCTCCAGGTGATCGATCCCGACCGCCTGTCCAATCCCTACGACGACGCCGACCGGGAGTTCCTGCGCGGCGGGATCGAGCTCGGGATCTACGGCGAGCCGCTGGCCTATCACATCCGCAAGACGCACCCCGGGGACATCCTCGGCTACGGCGTCGTCGGCCGGCGCTTCGAGTGGGAGCGGGTGCCCAGGGAGACGTCTTTCGGGCGGCGGATCGTGATCCACGACTTCGAGCCGGACCGCGCCGGGCAGACCCGGGGCAAGTCGCCCCTGACGCCGATCGTGAAGAAGCTGAAGATGCTCGGCACCTACGACGAGGCCGAGCTCGGGGCCGCCGTGCTCAACGCGATCTTCGCGGCCTTCATCACCAGTCCCTTCGACCACGAGATGGTGACCGGCGCGATGCAGACCGAGGCGCTGCCGGCCTACCAGGACCAGCGCGCCGCCTTCCACGAAGACAGCCGCCTGCGCCTCGGCGGCGTGCGGATCCCGATCCTCTTCCCGGGCGAGGACTTCAAGATGAACACCGCCACCCGGCCGGCGGAGGCCTACGCCCCCTTCGAGGAGGCGGCGCTGCGCAACGTGGCGACCGCGGCCGGGCTCTCCTACGAGCAGCTCGCCATGGACTGGTCGAAGACCAACTACTCCTCGGCGCGGGCCGGCCTGCTGGAGGTCTGGAAGTTCATGACCGCGCGGCGCGGCTACTTCGCCGAGCAGGCGGCGCGGCCGGTCTACGCCGCCTGGCTGGAGGAGGCGATCGACCTCGGCGACGTCGAGCTGCCGCCGGGCGCGCCCGATTTCCAGGACGCCAAGGCGGCCTGGACGCGCTGCTCCTGGACCGGCCCGGGCCGGGGCTGGGTCGACCCGGTGAAGGAGGCGCAAGGCGCCGTGATCCGGATGGAAGCCGGCATCTCGACGCTCAAGCGGGAATGCGCCGAGCAGGGGCTGGACTGGCGCGAGGTCCTGGCGCAGCGCAAGCGCGAGCTCGACGAGATGGCGCGCCTGGGCCTCCCGCGCATGGACTGGACCCAGGCCCAGGCGGCCGGATCGCCGGCGGCGCCGGACGAACCCGAAAGCACGAGGTGACCATGTCTCACGGGTCAAGCCATGTCGTCCCGGCCGGCCTGCTGCCGCTGGATCTGCGCTACGCCGAGCGGGCGCCCGCGGATCTCGTAAGCCTGCTGCGCGAGCCGGCGGCGCGCTTCAGCAAGGACCGGCTGGCGCAGGTGCAGGCGCTGAGCTTCGGCGGCCGGCAGAGCGGCGAGCGGCTCTACGAGATGGTCGAGGGGATCGCCTACATCCCGATCCGCGGGCCCCTGTTCAACGACCGCTTCATCGATCCCTACTACGGCTGGTCCGGGTACAAGGGCCTGTCGGCGCAGCGGGCCGCGGCCATGGCCGACCAGGAGGTCAGGGCGATCCTCTACGACATCAGCTCGCCGGGCGGGGTGGCCGACGGGCTCTTCGACCTGGTCGACGAGATCTACGCCGACCGCGGCCAGGGCAAGGCGATCTGGGCCATGGCCAACGGCATGGCGCTCTCGGCGGCCTATGCGATCGCCTCGGCGGCCGAGTTCATCTTCCTGCCGCGTCTGGCGGCGGTCGGCTCGATCGGCGTCTGGACGCTGCACGTCGACCAGTCGGCCTTCCTCGAGCAGCTGGGGATCAAGGTGAGCCTGGTGTTCTCGGGCCAGCACAAGGTCGACGGGCACCCCTTCGGGCCGCTGCCCGACGATGTACGCGCGGACATGCAGCGCCGGGTCGACCGGACCCGGCAGCTCTTCGCGCAGACGGTCGCGCGCAACCGCGGCCTCGAGCTGCAGGCGGTGATGGACACCGAGGCGCGGATCTACGAGGACCGCGAGGCCATCTCGGCCGGCCTGGCCGATGGCGTGGCGACCGACCGCGAGGTGGTCGCGGCGCTGCTCGAAGAGCTCGCCGGCGCGGCGAGCGCTCCCGCCGCCTGAGCGCGGCACCCCAAGCGAAAGGAAACGCCATGACGATCGATGCCGGCCTGCGCCGGCTGCTTCCGGCTGGCCGCGAGGACGACGCCTCCCAGGAGGAGGTCGACAGGGCCGCCGCCCTCCTGGCCGCGGCTACGGCGGGCGAGAGCGCCGACGACGCCCAGGACCCCGAAGAGGACGAAGAGGAGGAGACGGAGGGCGAGGGCGCCCAGGACGACGAAGAGGAGGAAGAAGAGGAGGAGACCGAGACCTCCGGCGACGACGCCCAGGCGGCCCGGGTCGCCGAGCGGACCCGGATCGCCGGCATCCTGCGCAGCGGCGCGGCCAAGGGCCGGGAGACGCAGGCGCTGGTCCTCGCCCTCGACACGGACCTGTCGGTCGCGCAGGCCGAGCAGCTGCTCAAGGCCTCGCCCAAGGCCTCGGCCCGGGGCTCGCTCTCGGAGCGGATGGCGGCCGAGACAAGCCCGCGCGTCGGGCTGGCCCCGGCGGGCAGCGAGGGCGGCGCCGACAGCGTCGACGCGGCGGCGTCGCAGCTCCTGGGCCACGTCCAGCCGCGGCGCGGCCAGACCGCCTAGCCCGGCCGGCGCCCCGCGCAGACGTCCACCACAGACCTATCAGGAAAGGACCAAGCCATGACCGTAGGCACGGCCTCAGGCTTCACCAACCAGGACAGCTATGTGCCGGACCGGCTCTTCGCCGGGGACTTCCCGCGCAAGAGCGGCAAGCGCACCTTGCTCCAAGGCGAGGTCCGCCGCCGCGGCGCGGCGCTCGGGCGGATCAGCGCAAACGGCAAGTACAGGCTTTCGCTCGCGGCCGCGGTCGACGGCTCGGCCGCGCCCGACGCGATCCTGGCCGAGGACGCCGACGCGACCGCCGGCGACGTCGAGGTCCTCGTCTACTTCACCGGCGACTTCAACGAGGACGCCCTGGAGATCGGCGCCGACCAGACCATCGACGGCATCCGTCAGGGCCTGCGGGAGCGGGGGATCTTCATCGAGAAGGCCCAGCCCGCGGCCGCCTGAGCGCGCCGCGCGCGACCGGCGTCGTTCGACCGCCTCACTCAGCCATAGGAGCTTTTGGCTATGACGATCAAGACCACCGCGACGGCCGTGCTTACGCGCGTGATCAACGTTCTCGACGAGCCGTCGTCCTTCCTCCTCGACGGCTTCTTCCCGACGATCCAGACCGAGCCGGGCAGCGAGGAAATCCATTTCGACCTCGACAAGGAGCGGCCCCGCCTCACGCCCTTCGTGCATCCGACCGTGGAGGGGATCGTGGTCGAGGACGAAGGCTACGACACCAAGTCCTTCAGGCCGGCCTACGCCAAGGACAAGCGCCGGCTGCGGCCGCAGGAGGTCATGCGCCGCACGCTCGGCGAGCCCATCGCCGGCAACCTGTCGCCCTCGCAGCGCCGCGACCGGGCGATCGCCCGCTCGCTGGTCAACCAGCGCCGGAACCTGACCCGGCGCGAGGAGGTCATGGCGGCCGAGGCGATGCGGCTGGGCCAGGTCACGGTCTCGGGCGAGAAGTATCCGACCGTGGTCGTGAGCTTCCAGCGCCACGAATCGCTGATCATCGTGCTCACCGGCGCGAGCCGCTGGAGCGACCCCAACGTCGATCCCCTGGGCGACATCGAGGACTGGGCCGGTGAGATCCAGGCGCTGTCCGGCGCGGTCGCGAAGGAGGTGATCATGGCGCCGGACGTGTGGAAGGTCTTCCGCGCCAAGCAGAGCGTCAAGGACCTGCTCGAAACCCGGCGCGGCAGCGAAGCGACCATGGAGCTCGGGCCGCAGTCCCGCGGCCAGGGCAACGCCAAGGCGCGCCTGGCCGGCTTCGTCGGCGACTTCCGGATCTGGGTCTATCAGGAGACCTATGTGGACGAAGCCGGGGCGACGCAGAGTCTGATGCCGGCCGGCCAGGTGATCCTGGCCGCGATGGGCGAGCCGGGCGACGGCGACGGCGGCCTCGAAGGCGCGCGCTGCTACGGCGCGATCCTCGACGAGGAGGCCGGCTTCGAGGCCGAGCGGCTCTTCGCCAAGACGTGGCTCGAGAAGGATCCGGCCGTGCGCTGGATCCTGGCGCAGGCGGCGCCGCTCCCCGTGACTTACCGCGCCAACGCCGGCCTCGGCGCCACCGTCCTCTGAGGCGGCACCGAGCGGAAAGCAACGCCCCGCCGGCACCCGCCGGCGGGCTTCCATCCCTGAAGACAGCGAGGAGACGATGGCAAGCTCCAAACGAAGCGTCGTGACCAAGCACACGACGAAGGTCGACGGCGTCTACGTGCCGCCCAACGTCAAGATCGGCCTCGACGCCGATGAGGCCGAGGACAAGCTGCGGCGCGGCTTGGTGAGACCGAGCGGCAAAGACAGCGAGAGCCAGGCGGCCAAACTCAAGCCGGAGGGCGACGGTCTCTCCAGGGCGATCGCGCTCAGGATCCCGGAGCTCGACAAGGACGACCGGGAGTCCTGGACCGCGGACGGCAAGCCGAACACCCGGGCCCTCGCCGAGCTGCTCGGCTACCCGATCACGGGCAAGGAGCGCGACGAGGGCGTGGCCTACCTCAAGCAGCACGGCGAGCAGCTGAAGCTCGACGGCGGCCCGGCGGCCTGAGCCGCGCCTTCGCCATCTCGACGGGGCCGCCGGCCCGGCGGCCCCTGTGTGTCCACCCTGGAGACGAGAGGTGCCGCCTTGAGCACGTCTGCGCAGCTGGTCCTCGACGCGCTCTTCGAGTCTGACTGGGCCGAGGACGCGACCTTCCTGCCGGCCGCCGGCGGCGCGGTCCCGGTGCGGATCCTGCGCAAGCAGCCCGACACCGAGACCGACCTCGCCGGCGAGCCGGTGGTCACCGAGACCAACCTCTTCGAGCTCCGGGTCTCGGAGGTCGCGGCGCCGCTCGCGGGCGACGGCATCCAGCGGCCGCCGGTGAGCGGCACGGTCTACGTGATCGATGCCGAGCCGCGGCGTCTCGACCCCTACAAGCTCGTCTGGACCCTGGACATGCGGGAGGGCCCATGACCGCCTTCCGGCTTGCGCTGCGCGGCCAGCTGCGCGCCACGATCAAGCGCGATCTCGACTCCCTGGACCGCGCGATCGGCAAGGGCGTCGACCAGACCAGCCGGTCGTTGCAGCTCTCGGCGCGCGACCAGGTCAACCGCGCCTTCGGGCGGGGCGGCCGCGGCCGCCGGCGGCGGGTCGGCAACGCCATCCGCCGGCGCCGCTTCGACGACGGCCGCTTCGAGAAGGCGGCCATCGTCTACTCGCGCTTCGGCCGGAAGGAGGGCGGGACCTTCGTCGACTACCTGGTGCCGCACACCCGGGGCGCGACGATCCGCGCCAAGAGCGGCCGCTGGCTGTTCCTCTCGCGCGAGCGCGGCCGCAGCCGGCGGCGGCGCCTGGTGGTGCGTTTCGCCAAGAACCTGGCCTTCGTCAACGTCAAGCCCGGGGTGGCGCTGCTGGTCCGCAGGACCCGGACCCGCTCGACCATCCTCGGCGTGCTGTTCCGGAAGGTGCGGATCAAGAAGAAGCTGGACTTCCGGCGCGACGTCGACCGCGAGCGCAACCGCCTGGCCGAGCGCGTGGTGGAGGCCTGGACATGATCGATCGGCGCGAGCGGGTCCTGGCCGCGATCAAGACCGCGCTGGACGCGGTCCTGCCGGGGCGGGTCGAGCGGAACCGCACGAAAGAGGTGAACCTCAAGACCGAGACGCCGCGCCTGGTCATGCTCGACGGCGGGCACGAGCTGCGCGAGGACCAGACCGGCGAGGACGAGTATCGCCTGTCGGTCGACGTGGACATCTACGTCGCGGCCAGGAGCGACGCCGAGCTCGGGCCCGCGCTCAACGCGCTCTGGGCCGAGGTGGTCAAGGCGCTACAGGCCGATCTCTCGCTCGGCGGCCTGACGCAGGACATCCGCCAAGCCGACATGTCCGACCCCGAGGTCCTGAAGGAGAGTGGCGCCCCGCCGGCGATCACCGCCCAGGTGTCCTTCGACGTCTTCTTCGCGACCGCCGAGCGCGATCCCTTCACCGCTCCCTAGAACGGAGAGATCCATGAGCAAGACCCCGAAGCATCGGGCCGCGGTGCCGGCCCCGGTAAGCGCCGCCTACGACCCGGACACGGCCGCGGCCGTCCGGGCGGCGGCCGGCGACGACAAGGCGGTGCAGGCCGTCCTGGGCGACGGCGGCGAACGGCGTTCGCCGAAGGCCGCGCGCAGGGCCGCCGACAAGGCCGCGACTTCCAAGACGGCGCAGGAGGACTAGGCCATGACCGACGCCTATCTCACGCAAGACCAGCTGCTGCTGGCGGGGGTCGAGGCGACCCCGGGCACCGAGGCGGCGCTGACGCCGGCGAGCGACGCGATCAAGGTCTTCAACCTGCGCTTCGCGGCGGCCTTCGAGACCGACCCGGGCGATACCGAGCACACCAGCTCGCTGGACCCCGGCGAGCCGACCGTCCTCGGCGGCGCCATGACCGCGACCTTCGGGGTCCGGATCAAGGGCTCGGGCGACGGCGCAACGCCCCCGGAATGGGGCCGCCTGCTGCGCGCCTGCGGCCTGACCGAGGTCATCAGCGCGGCGCCGGTCGCCGACACGGCCCAGGCCGGCGCGGCACAGACGATCACCCTGCACGCCGGCGCCAGCGCCGTGGATGACTTCTACAAGGGCATGGTGATCGAGCTGACGGGCGGCCCGGGCAGCGGGGAATCCAACGTCATCACGGCCTACGACGGAACCACCAAGGTCGCCGCCGTCGCCCGGCCCTGGACCGAGGCGCCCACCCTGGCGACGAACTTCAGCATCCCGGCCAACGTGCTCTACAAGCCGGCCTCGGCCGACCTCGAGACCTTGACCCTGTGGGGCTATCAGAACGCCAACCGCTCGGCGGTGCAGTCGCGGCTGCGCAAGATCAAGGGCGCCATGGCGACCTTCACGCTGAACCTCGGTGCCCGCCAGATCCCGGTGCTCAATTTTACCTGCCGCGGCCAGCTCGCCGCGAAGCCGGTCAACGTGGCCCGGCCGGCCGGCATCGTCTTCGACGCCGGACAGCCGCCGCCCTACCGGGGCGCCGAATCCCTGATCGGCGGGACGGAGGTCAAATTCAACACGCTGTCGGTGGACTACGGCGCCAACGTCGCCCAGCCCGACGACGCGGCCGAGGAGTACGGCCTGGACACCGCGGCGATCACCGCCCGGCGGGTCACCGGGACGCTCACGCCCTACCTC
>JAKSBE010000330.1 GCA_022361275.1 Kiloniellales bacterium | reverse complement strand
TGCCGAGATTTGGAAGCTGAATCACACGAGATTCAACGAGTTAGTGTCCCTTTGATTCTGCAATTCGCTCTCGCGAATTTCAGAACCGGGACACTAGAGCAGCCCGCGTTCATTCGGACGCGGGCTGCTCCAACTCTATGGAATAGGTCAAATTATCTACGCTCAATTGAGTCCAATCAAGCGCAGCTTGATCTAGTGTCCTGCTTCCGAAGTCTTGATGATCTTGGTCTGGTTGTCAGCGGTTTCGAGTGTGCGCAGGCCGAAGCGCTTGATGGTTGCGAGGACATCATCAGCCGATTTGGTCCAACGGAAGGGTCTTGGATCGGCATTGACGGTGTCGATGTAGCCGAGGATGGCGGCTTCGAGCTCTCGTGTGGAGCGATGGACGCCGCGGCGCAGCTGCTTTTCTGCGAGCCGGGCGAAGAAGCGCTCGACCAGGTTCAGCCCGGAGGCGCCGGCCGGGGTGAAGTGGATGTGCCAGCGGGGATGGCGCGCGAACCATTTGCGGATCGCCGGGGTGACCGATGCGGTGATCGAGGAGGTCAAGGCCTGGCAGACGCGGCCGCTGGATCCGAATCTAGCCGGTGATCTTCTTCGACGCCTTGCGGGTCAAGATCCGTGACGAGGGGCCGGTCCGGAAGAGGGGCCGGTCCGGAACAAGGCGGTCTACCTGGCGATCGGCATCCGCCTGGACGGCACCGAGGAGATCCTGGGGCTGTGGATCGAGCAGAGCGAAGGGGCCAAGTTCTGGCTGCGGGTTTCGAAGCCATACCCTATGGTTGGACACTCAAACACGATGTGTGAATCCCTTAGCTGCCGGCGCGCGTTGTCGCGGCGTTTTGCGATCCAAGACCCTACCCTAAGGAGCCTCAAGGCATGAGATACGTCATTGGAGCCTTCCTGGCACTTGCGATCTTCGGGTCCGCCGGCTTGGCAGACGCCGCCGAGATCACCGGCAAGCTCGCGGCCATGGACGGCAACAGGATCATGCTGGAGGACGGCACGATCTTTGTCCTGGCCCAGGGGGGGTCGGCCGAAGGCCTGACGCCGGGGGCCACGGTGGTGATCACCTAAGAGGAGAAAGACGGCCAGATGGCCGCAGCCGCCATCACCCCATCCGACTCCTGAGCTCCTTGGGAGGAGCAGGTGGAGGGGCGGGCCGGTCCCGCCCCTCCCCCCTTCAAAAAACAGGTATCTGAATCCCGGGCTCCGGGTCTATCCTCGACCGCCGAGAACAGAGCGAAACGAGGCGGGAGCGCACGACGCGAGATGCCGGACTCCTACGACGCAATCATCATCGGCGCCGGCATCATCGGCGCCGCAACGGCTTACGAGCTGAGCAAGGCGGGGCGCCGCACCTTGAGCCTCGACAAGCTGCCGGCCGCCGGCTACGGCTCGACCGGCGCTTCCTGCGCGATCATCCGGACCCATTACTCGACCCTCGACGGCGCCGCCCTGGCCTACGAGGGCTTCTTCTACTGGAAGGACTGGCCCGGCTACATCGGCGTCGAGGACGAGAGCGGTCTGGCCGCGTTCCACGAGACCGGCGCCATGGTCATGAGGACCGAGGCCAACGGCTTCCTGGAGCCGATCTGCCGGAACATGGACGCCCTGGGCATCCCCTACGAGCCCTGGGGGCCGGAGCAGATCAAGGCGCGGCTGCCGGTCTACGACCTCGGCCGCTACGGCCCGCCGAAGCTGCCCGACGACCCCGCCTTCGGCGAGGCCGAGGGCGAGGTCACCGGGGCCGTCTTCTTCCCCTGCGCCGGCTACATCAGCGATCCGCAGCTCGCCACCCACAACGTCCAGCGCGCCGCCGAGGCCAGGGGCGCGGCCTTCCGTTTCAACCGCCAGGTCACCGAGATCCTGACCGAAGAAGGCGGGCGGGTACGCGGCGTCAGGCTGGCCTCGGGCGAGGAGGTCCTGGCACCGGTGGTGGTCAACGTCGCAGGGCCGCATTCCTACAAGATCAACGAGATGGCCGGAGTGACCGGCGACATGAACATCACCACCCGGGCCCTGCGCCAGGAGGTGACCCACGTGCCTTCGCCCCCGGGCTTCGACTTCGAGCGCGACGGGCTGGTCACCTCGGACAGCGACATCGGCTGCTACTGCCGTCCCGAGCTGGGCAACCACATCCTGATCGGCAGCGAGGATCCGGAGTGCGACGAGCGCGAATGGGTCGACCCGGACGACTACAACAAGGACTTCACCGATCAATGGTCGCTGCAGGCGCAGCGGGTCGCCCAGCGCATTCCCTCGCTGGGGATTCCCAGCCGGACGAAGGGCGTGGTCGACCTCTACGACGTCTCGGACGACTGGATCCCGATCTACGACAAGTCGGCGCTCGGCGGCTTCTACATGGCGATCGGCACCAGCGGCAACCAGTTCAAGAACGCCCCGGTCGCCGGCAAGATGATGGCGGCGCTGATCGACTACTGCGAGGCCGGGGCCGATCACGACAGCGCGCCGCTGCAGTTCGAGCTGGAACGCAGCGGCCGCAGCATCGACGTCGGCTTCTATTCGCGGCGCCGGCAGATCAACAAGGAGAGCAGCTTTTCGGTGCTGGGCTAATACCAAGGAGCAGGGCAGGAGGGAGAGTATCCATGGAGCGCGAAGACCTGGAGGCCGAGCTTTCGATCCTCCTGACCGAGATGGAGGGCGAGCCCGAGGATGCCCACGAGATCTATTTGCGCCTGAAGCAGCTCATCGGCAACATGCGGGCCTTCGGTCTGGCCGTGCCGGAGGATCTGGAGCGCCTGGAGCGCGAGATGGATGCGGAGTTCTCGGCCGGCAAGCCGGGGTGAGCGGGCCGGGGTGAGCGGGCCGGCGGGCGCTCGGAGGGACGCCGAAGCAGGGAGGAAAGAGACTCATGGTGTCGCGATCGGCGAGGCGGATGATCTCCGCCGCGATCCTGGCGGCGAGCGGCTTCGCCTTGGCGGGCTGCGAGCTTTTTCGCGCGAATGACCTGGACGCCTACCAGGCGGCCGACTGCGCCCAGCAGCCCAGCGATTGGGGCGGCCTGACCTACTACGGCCTCGGCAAGACAGGGCCCCAGATCAACTGGTCGGGCTGCGGCAAGGCCGGGGCCGACCTGCGCCACGCCGACCTCAACGTCGCCTGGCTGATCGGCGCGGACCTGTCGGGCGCCGACCTGCGGAGCGCCGACCTGTCGGGCGCCAAGCTGGGCAGCGCCAATCTCTCCCAGGCCGACCTGCGGGGCGCGCTGATGATCGGCGCCGACCTGCAGGGGAGCGACCTGAGCGGCGCGGACCTGCGCGGCCTCGACCTCGGCGGGATCAGCCTGCGCGGCGCCGACCTGAGCAATGCCAAGCTCAACGGCGCCAACCTGCGCGGGGTCAACCTCACGGAGGCCAAGCTGGACGGCGCCGACCTCTCCAGCGCCAAGTGGGTCTTCGCGCCCGCGATCTGCGTCGAGGGCTCGCTCGGCGACTGCCAATACTGAGGTCCCGTACTGACGCCGCGGTCCCGGCCTTGCCTGCCGGCCGAGTGCCGCTCCCGCCGGAAGGCGGGCGATCTTCCGGGACATGACCGCTTCACACCGAAGCGGGTGGGCCGTGACACTCGATGCAGGGGGAGCAGAAATCGGGCGCCGTCCGGAAAGGCGCGGCGCCCGATAAAGGAAGGAAACGCACCAGAGGCGCGTTGACAGGGAAAGGGGAACGCTCTGTCGGTATTGTCTACGCAACCCGAAGGCGATCGGATCACCGCCTGCGGAGCCAGCGGGCGAAATCGAGCAGGGCCTCGATGGTCGCCCGGGGCCGCTCGACCGGGATCAGATGCCCGGCGTCGGGGAGGTCGAGACGCCGGGCCCGGGGCAGGCGGGCGTAGAGGGCCTCCAGGTCGTCCCGGTCGAGGAAGACCCGGTCCTGCAGCCCGGTCATGACCAGGGTCGGCAGAGCCAGCCTTTCGTAGGGCAGATCCCAGTCGGCCCTGGCGGCATTGGCCAGCAGGTTGTAGTGGCCATGGTCGGGATCCAGGGGCTCGTAGGGCGGCGGCGCCAGGAAATCGGCGCGGACCTCCCGCAGCCGCTCCGAATTGACCAATAGCGGCATGTTCAGGTCCATGAGCAGTCGAAGGCCGCCGACCTGGGCGGCGCGCAGGGTCGCGTCGTTGATCCAGTCAAGGCGGGCCCCGGGGCGGCGCAGGGTGTTGATCAGGACCAGGCCCTCGACCGCCGCGCCCGCCAGGTAGGCGCCGGCGGCGAAGAGTCCGCCGATCGAGAGCCCGACCAGGACCGGGCGCGGCGGCGCCACTTCGGTCAGGAGCCGGCAGAGATCGGCGACGATCAGCGGCTGGCCGAGCGCCGTGCCCGGCGTGAAAGGGCTGTCGGCCTGGCCCCGCAGGTTGTAGGCCAGGGTGCCCTGGCCGGCCTCGCGCAGGGCCGGGGCGATCCCGGCCTCCCACATCGCCGTCGAGCCGGTCAGCGCGTTGACGAAGACGAAGGTGAAGCCCCGGGCGCCCGGCGGCGCGTAATCGTAGAAGAGCCCGTTGCCGGGCGAGAGATCGAGCTGCGGCACCGGCACCTCCTCCCCTGCTGCTGGATCCCGAGGGCCCCAGCATAGCAGAGCGCGGCGGGCGCCGGAGCCCCGGAAAGAAGCACCCCGGGACCGGATGCGGGCCGGTCCCGGGGCGTAATACCAAGGAGGGGTCACTTGGCCTGGACGATCTCCCAGGAGCCGTCGGGCTGCCAGCAGGCCGTGCCGTAGACCTCCTGCTCCTTGCCGGCCACGGTCGCGGTCGAGATGAACTCGCGGCAATAGCGGCCGTCGTCGCGCTCGTAGCTGGCCTTGGGCGTCACCTCGTAGCTGGCCTCGGTGCGCGGGTTGTTCCAGATGATGGTCGAGCCGTCCGGGGCGTTCTGCAGGGTCTCGCCCATGCAGTAGCTGTCCTGGAGGTCGATCCCTTGGCCCAGGGTCGCGCCGACCAGGATACCGGCCAGGGCGCCGCCCAGGACGGCCGCGGGATCGCCTTCGCCGGCCGCCGCGCCGAGCGCGGCCCCGGCGCCGCCGCCGAGCAGGCCCGCGACCAGGCCGGTGTTGCAGTGGCCGATGCCGCGGCCGTAGGTCTGGGACCAGCGCTCGACGTAGGCGCGCCGGCGCGGCCGCCAATCGTCGTCGTCGTCATCGTCGTGATAGTAGTGGTGGTGATGATGCTCGACGACCTTGCGCTTGCGCCTTTTGTGCTCGTGATGATGGTAGTGGCGGTGTTTGTGCCAATGCCGGCCGTGGCGGTGCTTGCCGTAGTAGTAGTGCTCCTCTTCGTAGTAGTAGTAGTAGCGGTCGTCGTCGTCATCGTCGTCGGCCGCCGCCGGCGCGGCCCCGATCACGGCGAGGGTCAGGCCCGCGATCATGGCGGCGAGCAGAAGCCGGGCCTTAAGGGATTGCCGATACAGCATGGTCTCGTTCCTTCGCTGCTTGTCCCTCGAAGGCCCCGGGGCCGCCGAGCCGCCACGGCGCCGCCCCGATCCCCTGCCCCGGTCCCGAGACAGTCCGCAGAGGCCGGCCTTCATCTGCTAGGTGTTACGGAGACGCGCGCGCCCGCATCCCCGCCTGAAGAAGCGGAGGGAATCGGAGCTCAGCGCAGGCCGAAGGCCTTCTCGGCGGCCGGAGCGGCGGCCTCGACTTCGCGGGGCCGGAGGTGGGCGTGCCACTTCCATTCCCAGAGCTTGAAGCCGCGCGAGATCAGGTAGACCAGGAGCATGTAGATCACGGCCGCCGCGATGAAGCCCTCGAAGGCGAGGTAGTACTTGGCGTTGAGGGTCCGGCCGGCGCCCAGGATGTCGACGATGGTCACCGTGCTGGCGACCACCGAGCCGTGCAGCATGAAGATGACCTCGTTGGAATAGGCCGGCAGGGCCCGGCGCAGGGCGCTGGGCAGGACGATCCGCCGCATGCGGGTCCAGGGCGACATGCCGCAGGCCTTGGCGGCCTCGATCTCGCCGTGGGGCGTCGACTCGATCACGCCGCGGAAGATCTCCGTCGTGTAGGCCGCGGTATTGAGCGTGAAGGCGATCAGGGCGCACCACCAGGCTTCGCGCAGGAAGTGCCACAGAACGCTCTCGCGCACGGCTTCGAACTGCCCGAGGCCGTAGTAGATCAGGTAGGTCTGCACCAGCAGCGGCGTGCCGCGGAAGACGTAGACGTAGGCCCAGACGAGCTGGTTCAGCACCGGCGGGCGCGCGGCGCGGACGATGGCCAGGGGGATCGCCAAGCCGCCGCCGATCAGGAGCGAGAAGAACACCAGCCCGACGGTGTTCGTCAGGCCCTGGAGGAAGAGGTCGTAGTGCTGGGCGATCAGGACGAAGTCGATCGGCGAGGTGGTCTCGCTGAACTCGGTGAGGGCCTGCAGCCAGCCGCCGCCGTCAGCCATGGCCTCAGGCCCTCCTCACGCCGGCGCTGTACTTCCGCTCCAGCCAGCGCAGGCCGGCGTCGGAGACGGCGGTGAGGAGGAGGTAGATGACCAGGGTCACGAACATGAAGGTGAAGAGCTGGCGCTGGGAGCGGCCGGCCGTGAAGGCCTCGTAGACCAGCTCCTGCAGGCCGAGGACCGAGACCAGGGCCGTGGTCTTGAGCAGCACCAGCCAGTTGTTGCCGAAGCTGGGCAGGGCGTAGCGGACCAGTTGCGGCCAGACGATCCGGCGGAAGACCAGGCCGCCGGTCATGCCGCAGGCGATGCCCGCCTCGATCTGGCCGCGCGGGATCGCCAGGTAGGCGCCGCGGAAGGTCTCGGTCATGTAGGCGCCGAAGATGAAGCCGATGGTCAGCACGCCGGCGGCGAACTGGTTGATCTCGACGTAGCCCCAAAGGCCCGTCGCCTCGCCCAGCCGGTTGAGCAGGATCTGGCCGCCGAAGAACAGCAGCAGCATGAGGACCAGGTCCGGGACGCCCCGGATCAGGGTGGTGTAGGCCTCGCCCAGCTTCCGGGCCGGCGCCACCGCGGAGAGCTTGGCCCAGGCACCGAGCAGACCCAGAACGACGCTCAAGGTGATGGAGGCGAGGGCGATCTGGATGGTCACCAGGGTGCCGCGCAGGATGCTCGGCATGTAGTCGACGACCGTTTCCATCTGCCCTCGCCCTCGCTTCGGTCCCTGGGGTGGCTCCGAGAAGCCCGTCCGTGCGGCGGCGGGCCGCGACCGCGTCCGCCGCCTTTCCCGGCCGCAGCCCTTCGCGTCAGGAGCCGGCGCCGAAGATGTCGAAGTCGAAGTACTTCGCGTTGATCCTGGCGTAGGTGCCGTCGTCGCGGATCGCCTTGATCGCCTTGTCGAAGGCCAGGCGCAGGTCGTCCTCGCCCTTGCGCACCGCGATGCCCGCGCCTTCGCCGTGACATTCCAGGTCGAACTGGTCGTCGCCCAGGAAGGCGAAGTCCTTGCCTTCGGGCTTGGTCAGGAAGCCCTCGAGCGACTGGATCGAATCGGAGATCTGGACGTCGACCCGGCCCGCGGCGAGATCGAGGAAGACCTCTTCCTGGGTGCCGTAGAGCTTCAGCTCGACGTCAGGGAAGGCCTTCTCCATGTAGCACTGGTGAATCGTGCCGCGCTGCACGCCGACCGTCTTGCCCTCAAGGCCCTCGGCGGTCGCCTCGAAGCCGGCGTTCTTCGGCGCGACGAACTTCGCCGGCGTGTTGTAGTACTTGCCGGTGAAGTCGACCCGCTTCTTGCGTTCCTCGGTGATCGACATGGAGGCGACGATGGCGTCGTACTTCTTCGCCAGCAGCGCCGGGATGATGCCGTCCCAATCCTGCTCGACCAGTTCGCACTCGCGGCCCATGTTCTCGCAGAGGGCCTTGGCGATGTCGATGTCGAAGCCCGTCAGCGTGCCGTCGGCCTCCTTCCAGGAGAACGGCGGATAGGCGCCTTCGACGCCGATCCGCAAGGGACCCTCGGCCTGCGCGACGGACGCCAGCCCCAACGCCAGGGCGCCGGCCGCGATCGCTGCCTTGAACCTGTTGAAAAGCATAGATTTCCTCCCTTCAAAGATCTTCGAGCGAGAACCGCCTCGAACAGTCTGGTGCCGTATTGGGCGCCTACGGCGCCGATCAGTCCCGGGTCCGCGCCAGAAACTGGCGAAAACGCTCCGACCGCTGCCGGCCGAAGACCTCGGCCGGCGGACCCTGCTCCTCGACCCGGCCTTCGTGCAGGAAAATCACGTTGTTGGAGACGTCGCGCGCGAAGCCCATCTCGTGGGTGACGACCATCATGGTGCGGCCCTCCTCGGCGAGCTGCCGCATGACCAGCAGGACCTCGCCGACGAGTTCGGGATCGAGGGCCGAGGTCGGCTCGTCGAAGAGCAGGACATCGGGCTCCATCGCCAGGGCCCGGGCGATGGCCACGCGCTGCTGCTGGCCACCGGACAGGTGCGCCGGGTAGTAGTCCTTGCGCTCATGGATGCCGACCTTGTGGAGCAGAGCCTCGGCGCGCTCCAGGGCCTCGGCCCTGGGCACCTTGAGCACGTGGACCGGCGCCTCGATGACGTTCTCCAGGACCGTCATGTGGCTCCAGAGATTGAAGCTCTGAAACACCATGGCCAGGCGGGTGCGGACGCGCTCGACCTGCTTGCGGTCCGCGGGCTTCGCCTTGCCCAGGCGGTCCCTGGTCATGGCGATGGTCTCGCCGCCGACGGTGACGCGTCCGGAGTCGGGTGTTTCCAGAAGGTTGACGCAGCGCAGGAAGGTGCTCTTGCCCGAGCCGCTGGCCCCGATCATGGCGATGACGTCGCCGACATGGGCGGTCACCGAAACGCCTTTCAGGACCTCGACGGGGCCGAAGCTCTTATGGATGTCTTCCGCGACGAGCGCTGCCTGTCCGTTGCGCCCCACGCACGATCACTCCCTGCCGTTACCTTCTTGTCGGGCTTTTGCGGCAAACGGTAGTCGGCTTTTCCCCTTTGTGCAAAAGGAAATGCCGGCCTCGGGACCAGGGTCCGCGAGGGCGGGTACGGCCGGACCCTAGAGCGGGATTCGGATTGGAAGCCGAGGCGACTTCAAATCATTCCCGCTCTAGGCGCGGCCATCCTCCCTCAGCAGGTCGCTGAGGCGCCTCTGCTCCTCGGCACTGAGGGGTGCGGCCGAAGCCATGGCCGGCCCCGCCTCGCGCCGGCGCTGGCGGAAGTAGGCGACGACGGCCAGCCCCCCGAGCAGCAGGATCGCGGCCGGTCCGAACCAGAGCAGATAGGTCTGCGGCTTGAAGGGCGGCCTCAGCAGGACGAAGTCGCCGTAGCGCTCGACCAGGAAGTCGAGCACCTGCTGGTCGCTGTCGCCGGCCACCAGACGCTCGCGGACCAGGACCCGGAGGTCCTTGGCCAGCTCGGCGTTGGAGGAATCGATGGATTCGTTCTGGCAGACCAGGCAACGGATGTCCTTGGACAGGTCGCGGGCCCGCGCCTCCAGGACCGGATCCTCGAGGATCTCGTCGGGCTGCACCGCCTGGGCGGTCAGCGCGAAGGCGGCCACGATCAGGGCCGTCAGAAATCCGGGGAGAAGCCCGGCGAAAAGGCGAGGGGTCATTGCCTGAGATCCTCGATCATGGGCCGGATGGTTTCCTCGTAGTGGCGGGGCAGCATCGGTCCGATGTGCTGGTAGCGAATGCGCCCGCTGCTGTCGATGACGTAGGTCTCGGGCACCCCCGACACGCCCCAGTCGATGCCGGTCCGGGCGTCGAGGTCGGCGCCGATGCGGCTGTAGGGGTTGCCCAGCTCGGCCAGCCAGGCCACGGCGTCGGCCGGCTCGTCCCGATAGTTGATCGCGACCAGCTTGACGTCGCCCCTCGCCGCCAGGTCCATGAACACCGGATGCTCGACCCGGCAGGGCACGCACCAGGAGGCGAAGAAGTTGACCAGGATGACCTCGCCGGTCAGATCGCCGGTCTTCAGGCCTGGAATGTCCAGGCCCGTGACCGAAGGCAGGTCGAAGTCCGGCGCCGGCTTGTCGACCATGGCCGAGGGCACCTGGCTCGGATCGCGGTCGGGCGCCAGTCCCCAGAGGAAGGCGCCGACCAGCACTGCGAAGAGGGCGATCGGCAGCAGCAGGATGACCCGCTTGCTCATGCCGGCCGCCCTCAGGAGGTCGCGGCGGCCGCCGTGGCCGCCGGGGCCGGAGCCGGGGCCGCGCGACTGCGCCGCGGCGCGCCGACCCGGAGGCGGCGGTCGCTGAGCGAAACGCAGCCGCCGAGCACCATCAGCAGGCAGCCCACCCAGAGCCAGGGCACCAGCGGCTCGTGGTAGATTCGCACCGTCCAGCCGCCCTGGCCGTCGGAATCGCCGAGCACCGCGTAGAGGTCGGAGATGCCGTTGGTGTGGATCGCCGCCTCCGTGGTCGGCATCTGCTGGACCGGATAGAAACGCTTCTCCGGCGTCAGCTCGGCCACCGGCTCGCCCTCCCGGGTCACGGTGAAACGGCCGACCTGGCTGAAGTAGTTCGGGCCGCGCATATCGCGCACTTCCTCGAAGCGGTAAGTATAGCCGGCGACCACGACGGTCTCGCCCGGACGCATGACCCGCACCTCTTCGGACTTCCAGGCCGAGGAGGCCGTCATGCCGGCGACCGCGACCGCCATGCCGAGGTGGGCCAAGTTCATGCCATAGGCCGCCCGCGGCAGGCGCATCGCCCGTGACAGGCTGGCCGCCGCCGGGATCCGGAAGAGCTGCACCCGGTCGGCCCATTCGGCGAGGGTGGCGAAGAACAGCCAGGCGGCGAGGGCCATGGCGAGGATGGCCAGGACCGGCCCGCCCTGCTGCAGGTACCAGGTCACCAGCGCGGCGCCGAAGGTGAGACCGCCCGCGACCTTGAGGCGGTCGAACGCACCGGCCAGGTCGGCCCGCTTCCAAGGCAGGAAGGGCCCGATCGCCATGGCCGCGATCAGCGGCAGGCCGAAGATCGCCGAGAAGAGGTTGAAGTAGGGCGCGCCGACCGAGAGCTTGTAGTCGAAAGCCTCGGCGAAGAGCGGCGCCATGGTGCCCAGGAAGACCGTGGCGGTGCAGACCGCGAGCAGCAGGTTGTTCAGCACCAGCCCGCCCTCGCGGCTGATCGGCGCGAAGAGGCCGCCCGACTTGAGCATCGGCGCGCGCAGGGCGAAGAGCACCAGGGAGCCGCCGATGGCGATGCAGAGCAGCAGCAGGATGAAGAGGCCCCGCTCGGGATCGGTCGCGAAGGCGTGGACCGAGGTCAAGAGGCCCGAGCGGACGATGAAGGTGCCGATCAGCGACAGCGAGAAGGTCAGGATCGCAAGCAGGATGGTCCAGATCTTCAGCGAGTCGCGCTTCTCGACCACGATCGCCGAATGCAGCAGCGCCGTGCCCAGGAGCCAGGGCATGAAGGAGACGTTCTCGACCGGATCCCAGAACCACCAGCCGCCCCAGCCCAGCTCGTAGTAGGCCCACCAGCTGCCGAGCGCGATGCCGGCGGTCAGGAAGATCCAGGCAAGCAGGGTCCAGGGCCGCACCCAGCGGGCCCAGGCGGCGTCGACCCGGCCCTCGATCAGGGCCGCCACCGCGAAGGCGAAGGCGATGGAGAAGCCGACGTAGCCGACGTAGAGCATGGGCGGGTGGAAGGCGAGGCCCGGATCCTGGAGCAGAGGATTGAGGTCCTGGCCGTCCAGCGGCACCGGGAAGACCCGCTCGAAGGGGTTGGAGGTGAAGAGCGAGAAGGCGAGGAAGCCGACGGAGACCAGGGCCTGGACCGCGAGCACCCGGGCGCGCAGGGTCGGCGGCAGGTTGCCGCCGAAGGCCGCGACCGCGGCGCCGAAGAGCGCCAGGATCAGGATCCAGAGCAGCATCGAGCCCTCGTGATTGCCCCAGACGCCGGTGATCTTGTAGAGCATCGGCTTGGCCGAGTGGGAGTTCTGCACCACGTTGAGCAGGGAGAAATCCGAGATGACGTAGGCCTGCATCAGGGCCAGGAAGGAGGTCAGCACCAGAAGGAACTGGAGCTGTGCCGAAGGCCGCGCCAAGGCCATCCAGTTGGCCCGGCCCTGGGCCGCGCCGATGAGCGGCAGAGTGCCCTGGACGATGGCCACGATCAGGGCCAGAATCAGGGCGAAGTGTCCGATTTCCGCGATCATTTGCTGCTTGCCTCTCCTTCGAAGTGATGCCACTGGCCGGCCTCTTTCAAGGCGTCGGCAACCTCCTTGGGCATGTAGTTCTCGTCGTGCTTGGCCAGGACCTCGCGGGCGGTGAAGAGCCCGTCGGATCCCAGGGTGCCTTCGGTCACCACGCCCTGCCCCTCGCGGAAGAGATCCGGGAGGATTCCGCTGTAGGAGACCGGCACGCTGTTCGCCATGTCGGTGATCCGGAAGGTCGTGGTGATCCCGTCGGAACTGCGCTCGATCGAGCCCTCCTCGACCAGCCCGCCGAGGCGGAAGGCGTTGGCGGGCGGCCGCGGCCGCTCCGCGAGGTCGCTGGGGCTATAGAAGAACACCAGGTTGTCTTCCAAGGCGGTCAGCACCAGCGCGGCCGCGCCGAAGAGCGCCAGCAGGCCGACCGAAACCAGCACCAAGCGGCGACGTTTGGGCTTCATGCTTCGACTCCCCTTTGCTCTGCCCCGGCCGGGTGGACTTCACCCCGGCCGTCCCGTCTCTGGCCGTCCCGTCTCTGGCCACCCTGCCTCTGGCCACCCTGTCTCTGAGCGTCCGCGCCGGCCGTCTCGGCACCGCCCCGGGACCGGCGCGCCCCGGCCGCCTCGAGCCGCGCCAACTCACGCTGCGTGGCGCGCAGGCGGCGCAGCGTGCCGACCACCATCATCGCCATGACCAGGAAGGTGACGCCGAAAGCCGGCCAAACGAAGGCAGCGTAGCCACCCATATCGAAGAATTCTGCCAAGGTTCCTCCTTGCTCCCCCTGTCACGCTTTCCCTGTCACGCTTTCCGTGTCGCGCGTCCGGTCTTGCCGGCCGCGTCGCCCGCCTAGCCGGCCGCCGCGCCCTGCAGGGACAGGGCCCGCACGCGGGCCGTCAGCAGCTCGCTCTTCATCCTGAGCAGCAGCAGGGTCACGAAGAAGACCTTATAGCCGACCGCCATGATGAGCAGCGGCCAAAGCATCGAGGGATCGACCGCCGGCGCGTCCAGCCGGGTCACGCTGGCCGGCTGATGCAGGGTGTTCCACCAGTCGACCGAGAACTTGATGATCGGGATGTTGACCACGCCGACCAGGGCCAGGATCGCCGCCGCGCGCTGCCCCCGGGCCGCGTCCTCGAAGGCGTTGTGCAGGGCGATGTAGCCGAGATAGATGAAGAACAGGATCAGCACCGAGGTCAGCCGCGCGTCCCAGACCCACCAGGTGCCCCACATCGGCTTGCCCCAGAGCGAGCCGGTGGCCAGGGCCAGGAAGGTGAAGGCGGCCCCCATGGGCGCCGCGGACTTGGCCGCGATGTGGGCCAGCGGGTGGCGCCAGATCAGCGCGACCGCGCTGGCCCCGGCGATCACGACGTAGACGAACATCGCCATCCAGGCCGCCGGGACGTGGACGTACATGATGCGCACGGTTTCGCCCTGCTGGTAGTCGGGCGGCGAAGCGAAGAGGCCGAGATAGAGCCCGGCGCCGAGCAACCCGACGGTCGCCAGGAAACACCAGGGCAGAATGACATCGGCGAGCCGCGTGAAGCGGGCGGGGTTGGCAAAGCGATGCATGGCTGTTCCGCGTTCCTCCCTGCTATGCCCCCCTAATCTAGGGATATCAATACCGTGTCACCAGTAATCTACGGAGATCAATGCCGTGTCACCAGAGGTCTTTGCTGGGGCCCTTATACCCAGGCGCAGTGATCATGACTCATTTGATGGCGCGGCCCGCGGCGCGCCATCAAATGAGTCATGATCACTGCGCCTGGGTATTATTCCACGGCCTGGCGCAGCGCCGCGGCCGTGGCCCAGGGCGTCAGCGCCAGGGCGGCGAGCAGCATGGCGCCCAGAATCAGCAGGTAGGGCCGCGCGCCCAGCTCCGCCAGGGCGGCGTCGACCGCGGCGACGCCGAAGATCAGGACCGGGATCGTCAGCGGCAGAACCAGGAGCGGGATGAGCACCCCGCCGCGCCGGGCGCCGAGGATCAGCCCGGCGCCCACGGCGCCGATCAGGCTCAGCACCGGTGTGCCGAGCAGCATGGCGAGCAGCAGCACCGGCAAGGCCACCGGATCCAGGTTGTAGAGCAGGGCGATGACCGGCGCGGCGACGATCAGCGGCAGCCCCGTGGTCAGCCAATGGGCCAGGACCTTGGCCAGGACCACCAGCTCCATCGGCAGCGGACCCAGGACCAGCAGCTCCAGGCTGCCGTCCTCGTAGTCGACCAGGAAGACCCGCTCCAGCGACAGCAGCACGGCCAGCAGGGCGGTCACCCAGATCACGCCGGGACCGATGCGGGCCAGCAGGTTGGGCTCGGGCCCGACGCCGAAAGGGAAGATACCGGCGGTCAGGACGAAGAAAAGCACGATCATCGCCGCGTCGGCCTGCTGGCGCAGGGCCAGGCGCAGGTCGCGGCCGACCAGGGTCAGCCAGGCCTTCACCAGACGTACTCCAGCAGCAGGGCCTCGCCCGCGTAGTCGCCCAGGGCCAGGGTCCGGGCTTCCTCGAGCTCGAGCACTTGATGGGTGGCGACCGCGACCCGTCCGCCGTTCTGCCGGTGGGCGGCGATAGCCTCGGCGAGCGCCGTGGCGGAGGCCCGGTCGAGACCCACGGTCGGCTCGTCGAGCAGCCAGAGCGGTGACGCCGAGAGCGGCAGCCGGGCCAGGGCAAGGCGCCGCTTCTGCCCGGCCGACAGCAGACGGGCCGGGACCTCGGCCAGATCGGTGAGGCCGAAGCGCGCGAGCGCGGCCTCGACGCGATCCGCGTCGGCGCCGCCGAGCCCGGCCCAGAAAGCGAGGTTCTCGCGCAGGGTCAGGACCGGCTTCACCGCGTCGAGATGGCCGAGGAAGGCGACCCGCTCGCGGTGCTCGTCGAGCGCCTTGCGGACCGGGGTGCCGTCCCACAGCAGTTCGCCGCCGGCCGGGCGGATCAGGCCGGCCAGCAGCCGCAGCAGGCTCGACTTGCCGCTGCCGTTAGGGCCGGTCAGCAGCAGCGCGCCGCTGGCGGGCAGGGCAAAGGACAGGCCTGAGAAGACCGCGCGGCCGCCGCGCAGGCAGACGAGGTCGCGTCCCTCGAAAAGGTTCATTCGGAGGTCCGTCAGCTGCTGGGGCCTTCGGCAGGGCGCGCCGGACGGCTGGCTGGACTCATGATCGGCGCTCCTTGGTATGAGCCCTGGAAGAGCCGGGATATAGCAGATCGCCGGCGGCGGGCCAAATCCGGACGCTGTGAGCAAAAAAAGAAGGCAGCGCCGCTTCTGTATCGGATAGGGATTCTTGGGGGTCTTTGGCAACCCGCGGCGCCGCCGTGTCGAGGACGCCGCGGCCTTCGGGGTCGGGGCCGAAGGCCGCGGCGTTCCAGCCTTTTTGGGGGGCCAAACTGTTGGCCGGCTGGAGGCCTCAGACAGAGAGGGGAAGTCTCCGTGACAACCTATCTAGGCGGCGACTGTGTCTGGAAAAGGCCGCAATTGGGGCAGAATTAAGATTTCGTTCACCCTCCGCAAGCGACCGCCGGAATCCGCGCCGACGCGGTCTCATTCGTAGCTGCGCAGGTCCGCGATGACCTTGCCGTCGTTGGGCAGCTCGCCGGGCGCACAGAGCGTCACCTCGCCCTTCATCTTGCAGACCTCTGTCAGAGTCTCCCGGACCGCCCCGGCCAGGCCCTCGGCGGCGGTCTCGACCTCGCAGCGCAGGGTCATGACGTCGTTCTGGCCCTCCCGCTCGACCTCGAGGCGGGCGCGCAGCAGCTCCGGATGGCGGCGCTGCACCTCGGCGACCTGTTCGGGATGGACGAAGAGGCCCTTGACCTTGGTCGTCTGGTCGGCCCGGCCCATCCAGCCGCGGATGCGGGTGTTGGTCCGGCCGCAGGCGCTTTGTCCAGGCAGCACCGCCGAAAGGTCGCCGGTGCCGAAGCGGACCAGCGGATACTCCGGGGTCAGGGTGGTCACCACGATCTCGCCGACCTCGCCCTCGCCGACCGGCTCGCCGCTGCCCGGGCGGACGATCTCGGCGACGATCCCCTCGTCCAGGATCATGCCCTCGCCGACCGCCTCCTCGACCGCGGTCTCGTAGGCGACCAGCCCCAGATCCGCCGTCGCGTAGCACTGCAGCACGGCGACGCCGCGCTCCCAGAACTCCTGCCGCAGGCTGGGCGGCAGGGCGGCACCGCCGACCAGGGCCTTGGTCAGGCTGCCGGCGTCGAGCTCGAGTTCCATCGCCTTGTCGAGCAGCACCTTCAGGAAATCGGGCGTCCCGGTGTAGCCGCCGGGACGCAGTTGATCGATCGCCTGGACCTGCTGCTCGCTGTTGCCGACGCCGGCCGGAATCACCGCGCAGCCCAGCGCCCGGGCGCCGCTGTGCAGGATCCAGCCGCCGGGGCTCAGGTGATAGCTGAAGGCATTGTGGACCACGTCGCCCTTGCGGAAACCGGCGGCGTACAGGGCCCGCGCCGCGCGCCAGTAGTCGCCGCGCGCCGCTTCCAGCTCGAAGATCGGCCCGGGGGAGGCGTAAAGCTGGGCCGCCGCGCCCGGCGGCAGGGCGGCCAGGCCGCCCAGGGGCGGCGACTTGCGCTGCAGCTCGATCAGGGCCGACTTGCGCGTCACCGGAAGCTGCGCCAGCGCCGCCCGGCTGTTGACCGCCGCGGGATCGACGCCTTCGAGGATGCGCGCGAAACCCGGCGCCTTGGCCTTGGCCTGAGCGAGCACCTCGGGCAGGGCCGCCATCAGCGCGGCCTCGCGCATCTCCGGGTCGCGGGTCTCCAGTCCGTCGAAGTACTCCAAAGCTGTCCTCCCTGCGGCGCGCCGGCCGCCTACCAGCCGAGCCAGTCGGCCTTGCGCGGGACGGTCAGGACCGTCAGCCGCTCCATGGAGATCGCCCCGGCCGCGACCAGGTCCGCGAGGGCGCCCGTGACGACCTCGGTGGCCTTGGCGTGGCCGCGATAGATCGGCACGTCGACGACGCCGCGATGGTCCTCGGCGCTCCAGGTCGCCGGCAGGCAGACGCCTTCCAGACCCCGGGGCACCCAGTCCGGCTTGCCGTACATGGCAGCCTTGATCTTGGGGCCGGTCACGCCGCCTTCTCGGTCGGCCCGTTCCATGGCCTCCTTCATCAGGAAGACCGAGCAGACGCCGCGCAGGTAGTGCACGCTGCGGTGTTTGTTGAGGTGGGGGTCCGACATCTTCGAGACCTCGCGCACCAGCGCCATGCCCGCGGCCGCCTCGCCCCAGGCGCTCGCCCCCATGACCCAGACCACGCCGTCCGCGGCCGGGCCCGCGGCCTGCATCACCGTCTCGTCGTACCCCCAGACGTTGGCCAGGAACTGGGTCTCGACGCCCTGGGCCGCGCAGGCCTTGAGCAGTGCGACGTTGGCGCCAACGCCGTTGGCCAGGAAGGCGTAGTCGGCGCCGGACTTCGCCAATTCCCGGCACTGGCTGCGGAAGTCGCCCGGCTCCTGCGAATAGAAGATCGCGGCCAAGACCTCGAATCCCAGCTCGCGCGCGTGCGCCTCGCCGGCACCCCGGGGGCCGCCGGCCCGAGCCAGCGGGTCGCCCATGTGCAGGTAGCGCGGCGCGCGGCGCGCGTCCTTGGCCGCCCCGTCCTTGGCCGCCCAGTCCTCGGCGGCCCAGTCCTCGGCGGCCCACTGCACCAGGGCCCGCTGGGCATCCGAGGAGGAGGGACCATAGAAGAAGCTGTAGGGCGCCGGCCGTTCCGTCTTGGTCCCCTTGCCCAGGGGGTCGGTCAGGGCGGCCGCGTAGGAGGCGGCGAAATAGGGCGTCCGATCGGCGGCGACGATCTCGACCAGCGCCTCGGCGTCGCCGTCGACCCAGCCCAGGACGGCGACCGCGGCGTGCCGGGCCTTCCATTTCGCGTAGGCCGCCTTGGCCTGCTCCACGTCGGTGCCGTAGTCGACGGTCAGGAGGTTGATCTGCCTGCCATTGATGCCGCCGTGGCGGTTGATGTACTCGACCGCGTCGATCCTGGCCTGGCCGTAGGCCTTGCCGGCCAGGGACCTGTGGTCCGAGAAGTCCACGAAGTTGCCGACCGCGAGACTTTCGGCCGCCCCCCCACCCGTTGCCGGACCCGACACCAGGGCCGCGACCAGCACCATCCGACTCAAGAGCTTCATCGCCACAGGTTACCCGAAGTCCGACGCCCTGCCACCTATCCGAGTTTGGCAGCTTCGCCGGCCGGTTCAAGGGCCGCCCAGCCAGCAGGGGCTCGGCAAGGGCTCTCGGCGCCGTGAACCTTGATCCGGCGCGGGGTCAGGCGAGCCAGCGCTTGCGCCGCTTGTAGTGCTTGACGTCGCGATAGCTCTTGCGCCCGCCGGCGGAGAGCCCGAGGTAGAACTCCTTGACGTCTTCGTTCTCCTGCAGGGCCTCGGCGGTGCCGTCCAGGACCACCCGGCCGTTCTCCAGGATGTAGCCGTACTTCGCGTAGCGCAGCGCGACGTTGGTGTTCTGCTCGGCGAGCAGGATGGTGACGCCCTCCCGATCGTTGAGCTGTTTGACGATCTCGAAGATCTCCTCGACCAGCTGCGGGGCCAGGCCCATCGAGGGCTCGTCGAGCAGGATCATCTTGGGCCGGCTCATCAGGGCCCGGCCGATGGCGGTCATCTGCTGCTCGCCGCCCGAGGTATAGCCGGCCTGGGAGGTCCGCCGCTCCTTCAGGCGCGGGAAATAGCCGTAGACCATCTCCAGGTCGCGGTCGATCGCGGCCCGCCCGTCGCGCCGGGTGTAGGCCCCGGTCAGGAGGTTCTCCTCCACCGTCAGGTGCTCGAAGCAATGGCGGCCCTCCATGACCTGCACGACGCCGCGCCTGACCAGGTCGTTGGGGGTCAGCCTGTCGACCTTGTCGCCCCCCAGCAGGATCGCGCCCTTGGTGACCTCGCCGCGCTCGGCGCGCAGCAGGTTGGAGATCGCCTTCAAGGTCGTGGTCTTGCCGGCGCCGTTGGCGCCCAGGAGCGCGACGATGCCGCCGCCGGGGACCTCGAGGGAAACGCCCTTGAGGACCAGGATGACGTGGTCGTAGATGACCTCGATGTTGTTGACCGAGAGCAGGGGCACTTCGGCCTCAGCCTTCGGCACCGGATGCAGCGCGGCGGCCGCGGGCTGTGTCATGGGTCGGGGTCTCCACTGGGACAGGGGCTGCGGCCCGTTCGTCTCGCCTAGAGCAGCCCGCGTTCATGCGAACGCGGGCTGCTCTAAATCTATTGAACGCAGTTTGATCTAGCTGCAATCGCGCAGCGTGATGCCCTTCTCCTTGGCATACTGCGCCGCCGAGGCTTCATAGGCCGGCCGCAGCGCGGCGCGGCGCGGCGCGATGAAGTCGGTGATGGCGGTCCACTTGGCGCCGTCCCACTGCTGCACCACCGCGGAGCCGCCGCCCTCGTGATCGGCGCAGGACAGTTTCACCGGCGAGAGCAGGCCGGTCATGCCGGCCGCGTCGATCTTCTCCTGGGTGATGTCGAGCCGCTCGAGACCCCACTGGATCTGCTCGCCGGTCAGCGGCTTCTCGCCGAACTCGGCCTGGGCGGTGCGGAGCGCCTCGGTGAAGTAGAAGGAGTTCACCAGCGCCCGGTTGTAGAGCACCGTGCCGATGTTCTTCGGATCGGCGAGGCCCTTGCCGTCGGCGTGCAGCTGCTTGAGGTCGGCGAAGATCGGAGCGGCGGTCCCGACGCCGGTGATGTTCAGCGACTTGTAGCCCTGGGCGGCGGCCCCGGCCGGGACCACGTCGGCCTCGGCGCCGGACCACCAGACCCCGACGAAGCGGTCCATGGGATAGCCGACCGCCGCGGCCTCCTTGATCGCGGTCGAGTTCATGACCCCCCAGCCCCACATGAAGACCCAGTCGGGGCGCAGCTGGCGGCCGATCTGCAGCCAGGTCGCCTTCTGCTCCAGGCCCGGATGGGCGACCGGGAAGGTCCGGAACTGGAAGCCCTCCTCGCCGGCCAGGCGCTCCAGGGTCGCGATCGGCTCCTTGCCGTAGGCGCTGTCGTGATAGACCAGGGCGATCTTCTTGTCCTTCAGGCTGCCGCCCTCCTGCGCCTTGGCGTACTGCACCATGACGTCGGCGCCGGCCCAGTAGGTGATCGGCAGGGTGAAGACGTAGGGGAAGACCCGCCCGTCGGAGGCGTCCGCCCGCCCGTAGCCCATGGAGAGCACCGGGACTTGGTCCGCGGTCGCCCGCTCGATCAGGGCGTAGGTGATGCCGGTCGAATAGGGATTGACCACCGAGGAGCCGGTCGCGCCCTTGGCCTTGAGGCGCTCGTAGCACTCGACCCCGCGGTCGTTGTTGTACTGGGTCTCGCATTCCTCCCACGCCAGCTTGACGCCGTTGACGCCGCCGTCGCGCTCGTTGACCAGCTGCATGAAGTCGTTGAAGCCGTCGGCCAGGGGAATGCCGTTGGGCGCGTAGGGCCCGGTCCGGTAGACGAGCAGCGGCACGAACTGCTCGGCGGCCGAAGCCGGCGGGGTGGCGGCCGTGCCGCCGATCACCAGCGCGCCGACGGCCGCGAAGGCCAGTTTCCTGAGTTGCATCTCGATTACCTCCCTTGTTCCGCGAAAGCTCTTTTCTCTTTGGCGGCTTCTTCCGTCCACGTTAGCACTGCCCCACGACGGCCGCCAATCGGGGGCAGGGGTGCGGCCTTCCGTCAGTAGGGGAAGGGCCAAAGGCGCAACTTCTCCTTGCCGATCTGCCAGAGCCGCGCCAAGCCGTGCGGCTCGACGATCAGGAAGAAGATGATCAGGGCGCCGAAGATCATGAATTCCAGATGGGAGACCAACTCCACCGACATCTGCAGCCCGACGGCCGCCGGCACGTTGTTCAGCAGGATCGGCAGCAGGACGATGAAGGCGGCGCCCAGGAAGGAGCCCAGGATCGAGCCCAGTCCGCCGATGATGATCATGAACAGGACCTGGAAGGAGCGGTCGATCTGGAAGGCCAGGGCCTCGACCGAGCCGGTGTAGACGAAGGCCCAGAGCGCGCCGGCGATGCCGATGAAGAAGGAGCTGATGGCGAAGGCCGAGAGCTTGGCCCAGAGCGGACGAATGCCGATGATCTCGGCCGCGATGTCCATGTCGCGGATCGCCATCCAGGAGCGGCCGACGGCGCCGCGGGTCAGGTTCTTCGCGACCAGCGCCAGCACGGCCACCAGGCCCAGCAGGAAGAGGTACTTCGTGACCGGCGTCGCCTGGGTGCCGGTCAGGAAGATCCCGGGCAGGATCTCGCGCGGCGGCGCTGAGATCACGCCCGAGGGGCTGTAGTTGGTCCACCAGTCGAACTTGTTGAACATCCAGACCAGGAAGAACTGCGCCGCCAGGGTCGCCACGGCCAGGTAGAAGCCCTTGATCCTGAGCGAGGGAATGCCGAAGAAGACGCCGACCGCGGCCGAGCCGAAGCCCGCCAGCAGGAAGACGATCAGCACGTGCAGCTCGGGAAAGGCGGTGGTCAGCTTGTAGGCGAAGAAGGCGCCGCAGGCCATGAAGCCGCCGGTGCCCAGGCTGAGCTGGCCGCAGTAGCCGGTGAGCAGGTTGAGCCCGATGGCGGCCAGGGAGAACACCAGGAAGGGGACGAAGATGGTCTCCAGCCAGTACTCGCCGGCCAGCGCCGGGACCCCGAGCACCGCCGCCACCAGCAGCAGGGCGATGCCGATCTGGTCCTGGCGGATCGGGAAGATCGCCTGGTCGCTGCCGTAGCTGGTCTTGAACTGGCCGGCCTCGCGGTAGAGCATCGCTCAGACCCTCTCGATGATCTTTTCGCCGAACAGGCCCTGGGGCCGGAACAGCAGGAACACCAGGGCCAGCATGTAGGCGAACCAGTCCTGGATCGCGCCGCCGAAGAGCGGCCCGATGAAGACCTCGGCGACCTGCTCGCCGGCGCCGATGATCAGCCCGCCGACGATCGCCCCGGGGATCGAGGTGAAGCCGCCCAGGATCAGCACCGGCAGCGCCTTGAGGGCGATCAGCGCCAGGGAGAACTGCACCCCGGCCTTGCTGCCCCACATGATGCCGGCGACCAGGGCCACGATCCCGGCCACCGACCAGACGATGGCCCAGATGGTCTTGAGCGGGATGCCGACCGACAGCGCCGCCTGATGATCGTCCGCGACCGCACGCAGGGCGCGGCCGATCCGGGTGTAGTGGAAGAAGATCGCCAGGCCGATCACCAGCACCGCGCCGACCGCGGCGGCGACCAGGTCGAAGGCGTTGACCAGGATCCCGCCTTCGAAGACGCCCTGGAGCAGAAACAGCGGCTGCTTGGGTATGCCGATGTCGAGCACCTTGACGTCGGAGCCCCAGAGGGTCTGGCCGAAGCCGTCCAGGAAGTAGAAGATCCCGATCGTGGCCATGAAGAGGATGATGTGCGGCTGGTTGACCAGGGGCCGCAGGACCACCCGCTCCACCGCCACCGCCAGCAGCACCATGACCCCGGCCGTCACGATGAAGGCCAGGGTCCAGTGCAGGCCCATCTCGATGAAGCCGACCATGGTCAGGGCCGCGAAGAGGACCAGCGAGCCCTGGGCGAAGTTGAAGATCCCCGAGGCCTTGAAGATCAGCACGAAGCCGAGCGCGACCAGAGCGTACATCACGCCCTGCAGCAGCCCGGCGATCAGCACCTCGAGGAAGTAGGGCCAGGCGAAGAAGACCGAGCTGTTGACCGCGGCGAGCCCCTGCAGGCCGAGGCCGAGGCCGGCGACGATCAGCGGCAGCGCGAGCAGCCAGAGGGCGAGCGGACGGGCAAGGGTTGCGTTCATGGCTCTGCCTCAGCGCCTCCGCGTCAATGGCTGACGCCGAGGTAGGCGTCGATCACGTCCGGGTTGCCGCGCACCTCGTCGGGCGGGCCGTCGGCCAGCTTGCGGCCGTAGTCCAGGACCACGACCCGGTCCGAGATGTCCATGACCACGCCCATATCGTGCTCGATCAGGGCGATGGTGGTACCGAACTCGTCGTTGACGTCGAGGACGAAGCGGCACATGTCCTCCTTCTCCTCGACGTTCATGCCGGCCATCGGCTCGTCGAGCAGCAGCAGGTCCGGCTCCATGGCCAGCGCCCGGCCCAGCTCGACGCGCTTTTGCAGGCCGTAGGGCAGGCGGCCGACCGGGGTCTTGCGGATCGCCTGGATCTCCAGGAAGTCGATGATCCGCTCCACCGCCTCGCGGTGCGCGGTCTCTTCCTTCTGGGCCGGCCCGTAGTAGAGGGCCTGCCAGAGGAGG
>JAKSBE010000192.1 GCA_022361275.1 Kiloniellales bacterium | reverse complement strand
GCAGGATCAGCTCGAACGTGCCGTCCGCCTCGCACCAGAGCGGGTAGTCGCTCGCGCGGCGCCCGAGCGCCGCTTCGCCGCGGCCCGGCCCGTGCCATCGTGCGCCGGCGGCACTCATGGTCTCGCCGACCGCGATCAGGGCAGAGGGCGAGGCCCCCTCCCGCCGCAGGATCGCCGAGGCCCGGGCCGCCAGGTCGCGGCCCAGGGCCAGGACATCGTCATCGGCGGACGATCCCGGCCCGTCGTCCGGCGCCGAAAGCTTCCCACCCAGACCCGTTCCGGAAAGAGACCGCAGCATCCCTTCTCCCCCTCTTCCTCCATGCGACGCTCGGTTCAGACTGCGCGAAGCCGCGCCGGCTTGCCAAATAGCGGCTTCCTTGACGGGCAATAGCTTTCTCCTATAGCGTTGAGAACGGGAGGCGCTGCGTTGGATACCAAGCAGCTGCGCTATTTTGCCGCCATCGCGGAGGAAGGCTCGCTCTCCGCCGCGGCCGTGCGTATCGGCATCGCCCAGCCCTCTCTGTCGCAGCACGTCAAGAACCTCGAAGATCACCTCGGGATCGAGTTGCTGGCTCGTTCGCCGCGGGGCGTGACGCTCACCCAGTCCGGCGAACTGCTGCTCGCCCACGCGCACAAGATCATCGCCGCGGTCGAGCTGGCCGCCGAAGAGGTGAGAGCCTCCGGCCGCGAGCCGCGCGGCGAAGTCGCCTTCGGATTGCCCAGCTCTGTCTCGATGGTCCTTTCGGTGCCCCTGGCGGAGACGGTGCGGCTCGAGTTGCCACAGGTCCGGCTGCGCGCGGTCGAAGCGATGAGCGGCTTCATCCAGAGCTGGCTGGAGGAGGGCACGATCGACCTCGGCATCCTCTACAACGTCAACGCCCTTCGGCACATGCAGATCCGGCCGCTCATGACGGAAGAGCTGTTCTTCTTCGCGGCGCCGGACAACTGGCCCTTCCGCAAGGGGCCGGCGCATCCGGTGCGACTGGCCGAGGCCGCGAAGCTGGACCTGATCCTGCCGTCGAAGAGCCACGGGTTGAGGGCCATGATCGACCGCTTCGCACGCGCTCACGGCATCGACCTGCGGGTCGCGATCGAGATGGATGCCCTGACCCAGATCAAGACCCTGGTGGCGCGCGCCAGCGGCTACACGATCCTGGCGCCTGCGGCCGCGCAGGACCTGGTCGAACGTGGCGAGCTCGTTTCCGCGCGGATCGAGCAGCCGGTCATGCGGCGTCCGGTCTATCTGGTGCGCAACCCCTCCTCCAGCATCACGCGCGCCAGTCGGGAGGTCGAAAGCCTGACGCTGAAGGTCATCGACGATCTGGTGGCGCGGAACATCTGGCGCGGCAACACGGGCAGCGAGGCATTGGCGATATAGCATTTTCCTATAGCGGCAATCCAAAAAACGTCTTTGCTGCCAGATCCGCCGCTGGGTCATTGTGGCTGACAGGCGCGTCATGAAAACGCGCCGCGCACCGCGGGGAGGAAAAAGCCAATGAACAGGAAGCTGCTTTTCGGCGCAGCAGGCGCCGTGTCTTTGATGTTCGCCGCCGTCGCTTCGGCGGCGGAGAAGCCGGAACAGGTTCAGG
>JAKSBE010000262.1 GCA_022361275.1 Kiloniellales bacterium | reverse complement strand
GTGCGCGACCGCCGGCAGCGCCTCCTGGAGCTGACCGAGAAAGGCTGGGAACTTGAGCGGCGACTGAGCGAGCGGCAGCGCAGCCGGATCGCCCGGGCCTACCGCGAAGCCGGGGTCGAGGCGGTCGAGGGCTTCCGTCAGGTCCTCATGGGCATGATCGACGCCCCGGACCGCAAGCGCTTCGAGCGGCGCGGCGACGAGAAGCCGGCCGCCCCGCGCGGCCGGGTCAGGACCGGCTCGGACTGAGCCGGGCCTCCGGCCCTGGCCTGCCCGCCCCGCCAGAGTCCGTCTCCGGCGCCACGGCCCGACCGGCCTCTAGGCGCCCCCTGGCGGTAACCCTATAATCACGCCATGCAGGACGAAGCCCCCCACATCCTGGTTGTCGACGACGACGACCGCCTGCGCAGCCTTCTGCGGCGCTATCTGACCGAGCAAGGCTTCCGGGTCACCACCGCGGCCGACGTCGCGGAGGCGCGGGGCAAGCTGCGCTCGCTGGCCTTCGACCTGCTGGTCCTCGACATCATGATGCCGGGCGAGAGCGGCCTCGACCTGACCCGGTCCCTGCGCCGCGACAGCAGCGTGCCCATCCTGCTGCTGACCGCGATGGGCGAAAGCGTCGACAGGATCGACGGCCTGGAGTGCGGCGCCGACGACTACCTGACCAAGCCCTTCGAGCCCCGCGAGCTGGTGCTGCGGATCAAGGCGGTCCTGCGCCGCGTGCCACAGTCCCCGGAGGTGGTGCAGAAGGAGGTGCACTTCGGCGGCTACTGCTTCGACCTGGAACGCGAGGAGCTGCGCCGGGGCGAGGCCTTCGTACGCCTGACCGCGGCCGAGACAGGCCTGCTCAAGGCCCTGGCCCGGCGGCCCGGTGTCCCGATCAGCCGGGAGGATCTGACGGGCGGCGAGACCGGGCCCGGCAACGCCCGCGCGGTCGACGTCCAGGTCACCCGCCTGCGCCGCAAGATCGAGTCCAACCCCCGCTTCCCACGCTACCTCCAGACGGTACGGGGCACCGGCTACGTTCTGGTTCCCGACTGAGATGGCCCTCTCCGGCACCACCGCGCCGCGCCGCTTCTGGCTGAAGCGCCTGTTCCTGCCCCGTTCCTTGCTGGGCCGGGTTCTGCTGATCATGGTGACGCCGGTGATCCTGATGCAGGGGATCACGGTCTGGGTCTTCTACGACCGCCACTGGGACACCATCACCCGGCGCCTGGCCCAGGGCATCGCCGGCGACATCGTCACCGCGGTCGAGCTGCTTCAG
>JAKSBE010000410.1 GCA_022361275.1 Kiloniellales bacterium | reverse complement strand
TCAGGTTCTCTGCCGTCTTGCGTCGATGAAGCTCTTGATGAAGAAGGCCAGGGCCAGGGCGGTGCTCGCCAGCATGATGCCGACCCTGATGACCGCCAGCGTATCCTCTCTTGCGAGGGCGCCGCGGAGCGGCATGAACAAGGCAAGCAGGAGCAGGACCGTGATCAGGGCGGCGATATGGCCGATGACCTTGTTCTCGGCCTTGACGCCCTTGTAGCAAGCCAGGAGCGCGGCGCCGAAGGCGGCGGGAATCAGCGCCGTCGGCGAGGGCGCCTCGGACAAGAGATATCCCCAGGCGGAACAGGCGATCAGCACGATCGCGTTGAGCAAGCTCGCGGTGTGAGCCTTCATGGACTCCTAGATCCTTCTCACGTGGCCTCCTGCGGATGTCGGGTCGGACTCCGGCGTTTCAACCAGAATCGTCACGCTCAGCGCAGGGCCTCGGCCACCGCCTCCCCGATGGCGAGCGCCGAGGTCAGGCCGGGCGACTCGATGCCGAAGAGATTGACGAGCCCGGGAACGCCGTGGACGTCGGCGCCCTGGATCACGAAGTCGGCCGCGGCTTCCCCCGGGCCGACGATCTTGGGCCGGATGCCGGCATAGACCGGGCGCAGCGCGCCCGCGGGCAGCGCGGGGTAGTAGCGCCGGATCGCGGCCTCGAAGGCCTCGAGCCGGTCCGAGCGCGCCGCGTAGTCCTCGTCCTCGATCCACTCGGTATCCGGCCCGAAGCGGTTCTGCCATGCCAGGTCGGTCGTCGCATGGATGCCGAGCCCGGCCTCGTCGGGCAGCGGATAGATGAGCTTCCTGAAGGGCGCCCTGGTCCCTTCGAGAGCGAAGTAGCTGCCCTTGCACAGATGCGCCCGGGGAACGTGCTCGGGCGCGAGGCCATGGAAGCTGCGCGCGACGGCCGGGGCGCGGATCCCGGCGCTGTTGATCAGAACGTCGGTGGTCAGTTCCGCCGGCTCGTCGCCACCGATCTCGAGCCTGATTTGGCCATTGCCCAGCCCGGCACCCGTCACCGGCGTGTTGAAGGCGATCCTGCCGCCGGCGTCTTCGAGGTCTCCCTGCAGGGCCAGCATGAAGGCATGGCTGTCGACGATGCCCGAGACCGGCGAGTGAAGGGCGGCGGCGCAAGCGAGGTTGGATTCGAGCGCGGTGGCCCGCTTCCCGGACAGCATCTCGAGGCCCTCGACGCCGTTTCCCTCGGCCTTCTGCCTGAGCGCCTCCAGCTTGTCGCGCTCGGATCCGTCGGCGGCGACGATGAGCTTGCCGATCGCGCGCGCCTCGAACCCCTTTTCCGCGGCGTAGGCATAGAGGCGGCGCCGGCCCTCGACGCAAAACGACGCCTTGAGGCTTCCCGTCGGATAGTAGATGCCGGCGTGGATGACCTCGGAATTGCGGGAACTCGCGCCCGAACCGATGACGTCGGCGCTTTCGGCAAGGATCACCCAACGGCCCTGCCGCGCCAGCGCGCGGGCGACGGCAAGACCGACCACCCCGGCGCCGATAACGATCGCGTCGACATGATCCGTCATGGAAGGCAAGGCCGACTGGTACCGGGGCGCACTTCACTCACCGCCAAAGATGCGACGCGCCATCTCTATCGCAACGAAGCCCGTCTGTGAACCTGTGCGGGGGCGGCCGCTCGGTTTCGCCTGCACCGAACACCGGCCGCCCCTTCCGCCCCCGCGGCCCCTTCGCCACCGAACGCGGCTTCCATGTCGCCAAGGACGGATGCCGGAGAGTTCGAGCCCGGGTCAGTTCGCGGTTCCGCCGGCCTCCGCATCGCGCTGGGCAAAGACGGCCTCCGCGGCGCGGATCCCGTGAATCGAGGCGGGAAAGCCGGCATAGACGGACATCAGGACCATCGTTTCGATGATCTCCTCGCGCGAGGCGCCGACGTTCAAGGCGCCATGGATATGCACCCGCAGCTCGGGTGCCGCGTAGCCCAGGGCGGCGAGCGCCGCGATGATGGAAAGCTGACGCTGCTTGTCGGCGAGGCCCGGGCGGCAGAACACGTCGCCATAGGG
>JAKSBE010000005.1 GCA_022361275.1 Kiloniellales bacterium | reverse complement strand
CCGAAGAAATAGCCGCTACCATCGCGCGGGTGAGCAGTGCTCGACGCAAGCCATTGACGAAATGCGGGAGGGCGGGTAGGAACCAAACGGCAACCTGATCGGGGGCAAACTGTAAAATCGCACGTGATCGGATTGTAAAACCGCCCAGGCCTTGCCGGCCAAGCCCTTGAAAGGATTGGTGGGCGCACAAGGACTCGAACCTTGGACCCGCTGATTAAGAGTCAGCTGCTCTACCAACTGAGCTATGCGCCCCACACTGAGGCCGGGTTGATAGCAAGTCCGGGCCGCTTTGGGAAGCCCGAAAGCCCGAAAAACGTTTCCTGAGTGCCCTTTGAGGCCGCGGCCCGAGGGTTTGAGCCGGCCGGTCGGGCGAGTACCGACTTGCACAAACCGGCGTATCACCCCCTACCCCAGCCCCCTCTTGACGGGAGGGGAAGGGCGAGGGCGGGGGTGACTCTCCGAAATCTGCAAATCGGCACTAGGCCTTGTCGAGCGGGATGCCGCTCCACAGCGGGCGGCTCATCTCCTGGGTGAAGGCGCTGAACATGATGTTGTAGGCGATCGAGACCCGCTCCTCCTCGCTGCGGTTCACCGGCACCCCGTGGCGCAGATAGGCCGGGAAGAGGATGAAGCGCCCGGCCTTGATCTCGAAGGTCACCTCGTTGCCGTTGTAGGCGTTGTACTCCGTGACCTTGGGCAGGATCGCCCCGGCCGCCTCCCGCGGGTCGCCGAAGACGATCACGCCCGAGCCCTTGGGCACGCTGACGTAGTAGACCCCGCTCAGGTAGTTGTTGGGATGGGTGTGGCTGGTGTTGAGGCTGCCCTTGGGGTTGATGTTGGCCCAGCAGGCCGTGATCTCGAAGGCCGAGTAGTCGACCCTCATGAAGTCCAGCGCGCCGCGCGCCGCCTTGTTGATGCCCTCGGTCAGTTCGGCGAAGGCCGGCAGGGTGTGCAGGTTCTGGTCGGTCTGCCAGGTCGCGCCGATCGGAATCTCCGGCCGCGGCGACAGCATGCGGTCGAGCTGGGCCAGGATCTGGCGGTTGAGACGCCCGGCGCGCTCGTCCTCGAGGTCGAGGGACCAGATCGGGGTCGGAAAAAGGTCGTGTGCCTTGACCTGCTTGAACAAAGCCGGAACCTCCCTGGGCCGTGATCGGGCGCGCCGCCGCGGCGCGGGCGGTCGAAGGCCGTTCCAGAGAATTTAGGCCTTTGCGGGGGACTTTTCCATCGGCTCAGGCCACCGTGGCGGCCCGCGGCCGCAGAAGGGCGGCTTAGTCCTCGCCCTGCAAGCCGCGGCGCGAGATCCGGATGTCGCGGTGGACGTAGACCGACATCATGATGCCGAGGCTGCACATCACCGCCAGCAAGGCCGTACCGCCGTAGGAGATCAAGGGCAGCGGCACGCCGACCACCGGGATCAGGCCGGTGACCATGGCGACGTTGATGAAGACGTAGAGGAAGACGTGGCAGGTTATGCCCAGGGCCAGCAGGCGGCCGAAGTGGTTGCGGGCCCTGAGCGAGATCGCCAGGCCGTAGGCCAGGACGATCAGGAAGAGGCCGAGCACGGTCAGCGCGCCGATCAGGCCGAATTCCTCGGCCAGCATGGTGTAAATGAAGTCGGTATGCTTCTCGGGCAGGAAGTTCAGGTAGCTCTGCGAGCCCTGCAAGAAGCCGCGGCCGCCCATGCCCCCCGAGCCCAGGGCGATCTTGGACTGCAGGATGTGGTAGCCGGCGCCCAGGGGATCGCGCTCCGGATCGAGGAAGGTCTTGATCCGGGCGCGCTGGTAGTCGTGCAGGAACTGCCAGGCGATCGGGATCGCCGAGAGCCCGCCGGCCAGGACCAGGGCGAACTTCCAGAGCCGCACCCCGGCGGCGAAGAACAGCGCGCCACCGATCAGGATCAGCACCCCGGCGGTACCCAGGTCGGGTTGCTTGAGCACCAGGCCGGCCGCAGCGAAGATCAGCAGCAGCGGCAGCACGAGGAAGTGCGGACGCGCGACGTCTTCCTGATTGAGGCCGTGGAAGTAGCGGGCCAGGGCGAGGATCAGCGCGACCTTCATGATCTCGGAGGGCTGAATCTGCACGAAGCCCAGGTCGAGCCAGCGCTGGGCGCCCATGCCGATCGAACCGCCGATCTCGACCCCGAAGAGCAGGGCCAGGGTGGCGAAGTAGATCAGGTAGGCGTAGCGGAACCACACGCGGATATCCACCAGCGCCAGCGCCAGCATCAGCAGCAGGCCGGCGCCGAGCCGGATCAGCTGGCGCGAGGCCCAGGGGTCCATGCTGCCCTGGGCGGCCGAATAGAGCATGACCACGCCCACCGCACCGATCCCGGCCACGGTCAGCACCAGGCCCCAATTGACCTGCAGGATCTTCTGACCCAGGCTCTGGTCGACGTTGCGACGGAAGGACGAGTACCCCAGGGCCATGACGCTAGCCGCTCGTCTGGGGCGGCTTTTGCGGCGGCGGCGGGGCGTCCGCTACGTCCGGGGTGACGATCCCGGCCGGATTGCGCTGCTGAGTCTTCAGCAGGATGTCGTGGGCGATCGGCGCCGCGACCTTGGAGCCGCCGCCGCCGTGCTCGACCACCACCGCGCAGGCGTAGCGCGGCTTGTGCACCGGGGCGTAGCAGACGAAGAGCGCGTGGTCGCGGAAGCGCCAGGGCCGGTCCTCGTTCTTGATGATGCCGGACCTGCGCTCCTTGAGGGTGATCCGGCGCACCTGCGAGGTGCCGGTCTTGCCCGCCATCTCCATGCCCTCTTCGGTGATCCGCTTGCCGAAGGCGGTGCCGCGCCATTCGTTGACGACGGCGTCCATGGCCTCGAGCACCTGGTCCAAATGGTGCTGAGGGATGCCGATCGAGGGATAGCCGTAGGGCGACGCGGGGGGCGCATCCTCGCCCTCCGGCTGCATCACCGGGTCGGGGACGGCGGCGCGCATCACGTGCGGGGTGACCGCGAAGCCGCCGTTGGCCAGGCGCGCGGTCATGGTCGCCAGTTGCAAGGGGGTGGTCAGGACGAAGCCCTGGCCGATCGCCGTGATCACGGTCTCGCCGCCCTGCCAGCGCTCGCCGACCGCGCCCAGCTTCCAGGCCCGGGTCGGCATCAGGCCCGCGCGCTCGTTCGGCAGGTCGATCCCGTTCGGGCTGCCGATGCCGAAGCGCACCGCCATGTCGGCGATGCGGTCGATCCCGAGCTGCTTGGCCACGTTGTAGAAGTAGATGTCGCAGGACTGCTTGATCGCATCCCGCATGTCCATCGCGCCGTGGCCGGGCTTCTTTTTCCAGCAGTGGAACAGCGCCCGCCCGAGCCGCCATTCGTTGCGGCAGACGAAGCGCTCCTCCGGGCTGATGCCCGCCTCCAGGGCCGCCAGGGCGACCAGGACCTTGAAGGTCGAGCCGGGCGCATAGAGCCCGGTGATCGCCTTGTTGGAGAGCGGCGACATCGGATCGTTGATCAGTTCGCGCCAGCGCTTCGAAGAGATGCCGACGTGGAACTCGTTCGGATCGAAGCCGGGCCAGGAGGCCAGGGCGTAGATCTCGCCGGAATGAACGTCCATGACCACGGCCGAGGCGCTGCGCTCCGTGCTGAGGCGCTCGTAGACGAACTCCTGCAGCTCGGCATCGATGGTCAGCATCATGTCCTCGCCGGGGGTCGCCTCTTCGCGCTCGACCTCCTGCATGATGCGGCCGAAGGCGTTGACCTCGACATGGCTGCGGCCCGCGGCACCGCGCAGGTCGAGGTCGTAGGTCTTCTCGATGCCGCTCTTGCCGATCCGGAAGCCCGGCTGCTGGAGCAAGGGATCGTCGGTCAGCTCGCTCTCGGAGACCGGCGCGACGTAGCCCAGGACCTGGGACATCGCCGGGCCGTGGGGATAGTGGCGGACCTGGCCGATCTCGATCCCGGCGCCCGGCAGGTCGGGCGCGTTCAGCTCGATCCGGCTGACCTCCTCCCAGCTCAGGTTGTCGCGCACCGTAACCGGGACGAAGGCGCGCTTGCGCCGCAGCTCCTTGCGGATCCGATTGTGGTCGTCCTCGGAGAGGTGGACGATATGGCCAAGGGACGCCAGGGTCTCGGCGACGTCGCCGGCGCGCTCGGCGACCAGCACGACGCGGTAGTTGCGCTCGTTGATCGCGACCTCGGTGCCCAGGCGGTCGAAGACCCGGCCGCGCGGCGGGGGCAGCAGGCGGAGGTTGATGCGGTTGTCCTCGGCCAGGGTCGCGTAGCGGTCGGCCTCCAGGACCTGAAGGTAGTAGAGCCGCCCGGCCAGGGCCGCGAAGAGCAGGGACTGGCCGCCGGCCAGCAGCGCCGCGCGGCGGGTGAAGAGCTTGTAGCGGCCCTGATCGGCGCTTCTCAGATCCAAGGTCGAGGCCTCACTTCAGCACCAGCCGCTGGGTCTGGGCAAAGAGCCAGGCCAGCAGCGGATAGGCGGCAATGGTTGTCAGGTACTGGAACAGCGCCGGCCCGATGTGGACAGAGCGGCCCAGGATCAGGGTGTGCAGGCCCCAGGACAGCAGCACGACACCCGCGCCGACCACGATGAAGCCGGCCCAGACGACCCCGAAGGAGCGGCTCATGAAGAACCGCTGCTGCGCCGCGACGGTCCAGAAGACCGCGAGATAGATCATCGAGCTCACACCCAAGGCATCGCCGCCCAGAAGATCCTCCAGCAGGCCGATGAGGAACACCACCCAGAACGGCATCAGGTCCGGGCGGTAGACCGCCCAATAATATATGGCCATCAGGACGATGTCCGGGAAGACCGGACCGGCATTCGGAATCTGCAGCGGCACGTGGCTGACGACGACCAGGATGATGATCAGCAGGGTCGGCGTGATCAGCCGGACCGCCGTGTCGACCTGCTGCCAGTCGTTGTCCCTCACGGACCGGCCTCCGGTCCCCGCTCCTGGCGGCCGCCCAGGATGCCGGGCAGCTTGTAGTCGATCATTCGAAGGTATTCGATCCGGTTCCAGTCGAAGTGCGGACGCACCAGAACCGTCTCCCCGTCGACGACGGTGACCACGCCGACCGGGATCCCCTTGGGAAAGACCCCGCCGTGGCCCGAGGTGACGATCCGGTCCCCGACCTGGACGCCGGTCTCCGGGGGCAGGTAGATCAGCGCCGGGGAGCTGGAGTTGTTGCCCGCGAGCACCGCCCGCTCCCGGGTCCGGTCGATGCGCACCGGAATGCGGCTGTTGATGTCGGTGACCAGCAGGACCCGCGAGGCCCGCTCGCCGACCGCGGTCACGCGGCCGACCAGGCCCTGGCCGGTCACCGCCGCCTGGCCCTTGATGACCCCGTCGGGCTCGCCCGCAAGGACCAGCAGCGAGCGGACGAAGGCGTTGCTGCTGTCGGCGATCACCCGGGCCGTGATCTGACCGGCCGCCGGCGCCGCGGTGAAGTTCGAGAGTTCCCGCAGGCTGGCGTTCTCGGCCGCAAGCTGGCGGGCCCGCACCTGCCAGGCGAGCAGGCGCTCGTTCTCCTCGCGCAGGGCGACGTTCTCCACCCGCAGTGCCGCCATATCCCTGACTTGCTGGATGATGTCGCCGATGGTCTCGACCGGGCTGGCGAAGTAGCTCAGGACCGGGCTGAAGAAATCCGACACCGCCGTGCGCGCCTGCTCGGCGAAGCGGGAATCCGCCCGGCTGAGCAGCATCAGAGCGAAGGCCACAAAGATGAGCAGCAAAAAGGCAAGCCGTTGGCCCCATGCCCCAAACGGGGATGCCAGCCGTAGCACCGAGCTTGGGCGCTTCTTCAAAGGCCTCTCCAGAAGGCGGGATCCGTTATCACGCGTTCCGGCGCTAAGCTTAGGATTCGTAACGTATATTAATCGTTAACTCTTGAGCAATAAAGCGGCAAGCCCGCGCCGCGCATGGCCTGCGCCGGAATATACTGCCTAATAGGGGCTGATCAGCACGCCTTTCAAGACTCGCATCTCTTCCAGGCAGCGCCCGGTGCCCAGGGCCACGCAGGAAAGGGGATCGTCGGCGATGGTCACCGGAAGGCCGGTGGAGGCGCGCAGAACGTAGTCGAGGTTGCCGAGCAAGGCGCCACCGCCGGTCAGGACGATGCCCTTGTCCACGATGTCGGCCGCCAGCTCGGGCGCGGTGTGCTCCAGGGCGACCTTGACCGCCTCGACGATGGCTCCGACCGGCTCGGCCAGGGCCTCGGCGATCTGGCGCTCCGAGATGATCAGCTCCTTGGGGACGCCGTTCATCAGGTCGCGGCCCTTGATTTCCATCGTGCGGCCGTCGCCGTCCTCGGGCGGGCAGGCGGTGCCGATCTCCTTCTTGATCCGCTCGGCCGAGGCCTCGCCGACCAGAAGGTTATGGTTGCGCCGGATGTAGGCGATGATCGCCTCGTCCATCTTGTCGCCGCCGACCCGCACCGAGCGGGCGTAGACGATTCCCCCAAGAGAGAGCACGGCGACCTCGGTGGTCCCGCCGCCGATGTCGACCACCATGGAGCCGCTGGGCTCGGTCACCGGCAGGCCGGCGCCGATCGCGGCGGCCATGGGCTCTTCGATCAGGAAGACCCGGCGCGCGCCGGCCGCCTCGGCCGACTCCTGGATCGCCCGGCGCTCGACCGCGGTCGAGCCCGAGGGCACGCAGATGATGACCTGCGGGCTGGCGAAACTGCGCCGGTTGTGGACCTTGCGGATGAAGTGCTTGATCATCTCCTCCGCGACCTCGAAGTCGGCGATGACCCCGTCGCGGAGCGGCCGGATGGCCTGGATGTTCCCAGGCGTGCGGCCCAGCATCAGCTTGGCCTCGTCGCCCACCGCCAGGACCTGCTTGCGCCCCCGCGCCTCGGCGATCGCGACCACCGAAGGCTCGTTGAGGACGATGCCCCGCCCCTTAACATAGACCAGCGTGTTGGCCGTCCCCAGATCGATCGCCATGTCGGCGGACAGCATGCCCAGAAGACGGGACATCATTGAGGGGCGACTCTCCTCTGGAGAAATTCTCGTCGAACGACGCGGATGTGAAGTCGCTGAATAGCCCTGGATTGCGGTTAATGCAAGGCGAAGGTTGGCGCGGGCTGCATTTTCGCCCGCACCTCTCCGGACCTGAGGGTCTCTCTTCCCGCTGGCCGCCGCCTCAGGCGGTCATCGCTGCCGGCGCGGTCTTCTCGCGCTTGACCAGGAGCTTGTTCAAGGCGTTGACGTAAGCCCGCGCCGAGGCCACCAGGGTGTCGTGGTCGGCGCCCTGGCCGTTCACGGACTTGCCGTTCTCCTCCAGGCGCACGGTGACCTCGGCCTGGGCGTCGGTGCCGCCGGTGACCGCGTGGACCTGGTAGAGCTGCAGCTCGGCCTGGTGCGGAAAGATCTCCCGGATCGCCGCGAAGGTCGCGTCCACCGGGCCGTTGCCGTCGGCCTTGGCCTTGGCGTGGCGGCCGTCGATCTCCAGTTCCAATTCGGCCGTCTGCGGTCCCTTGGAGCCGCAGACCACCTGCAGGCCGAGGAACTTGATGTGGTCGTTATGGCGCAGGACCGCATCGTCCACCAGGGCGATGATGTCCTCGTCGTAGATGTCCTTCTTGTGGTCCGCCAGGTCCTTGAAGCGGAAGAAGGCGTCCTCCAGCTCGTTCTGCTTCAGCTCGAAGCCCAGTTCCTTCAGCTTCTCGGAGAAGGCGTGGCGGCCGGAGTGCTTGCCCATGACCAGCTTGGAGCGCACCAGGCCGACCGACTCCGGGGTCATGATCTCGTAGGTCTCGGCGTTCTTCAGCATCCCGTCCTGGTGGATGCCGGATTCATGGGCGAAGGCGTTGGCGCCGACGATGGCCTTGTTGGGCTGCACCGAGAAGCCGGTGATCGCGGCGAGATGCCGCGAGGCCCGGGTGATCACGGTGGTGTCGATCCCGGTCCGGTAGGGCAGCACGTCGTGCCGGGTCCGCAGGGCCATGACGATCTCTTCCATGGCCGCGTTGCCGGCCCGCTCGCCGATGCCGTTGATCGTGCATTCGACCTGCCGGGCGCCGGCGTGGACAGCGGCCACGGAGTTGGCCACGGCCAGGCCGAGGTCGTTGTGGCAGTGGACCGAGATCACCGCCCTGTCGATGTTCGGCACCCGGTTGCGCAGCATCTCGATCAGCGCCGCGAACTCCGAGGGGATGGTGTAGCCGACCGTGTCCGGGATGTTGATGGTCCGGGCCCCGGCCTTGATCGCCGATTCGACGCAGCGGCAGAGGAAGTCGTGCTCGGTCCGGGTGCCGTCCTCGGGCGACCACTCGACATCGTCGCAGAGGTTGCGGGCGTGGCCGACGCTGTCGATCACCGCCTGATGCACCGCCTCGGGCGCCATCTGCAGCTTGAACTTCATGTGCAGCGGGCTGGTCGAGATGAAGGTGTGGATCCGCGGCCGGACCGCCGGCTTCAGGGCCTCGCCGGCCCGGTCGATGTCCTTGGGCGTGGCCCGCGCCAGGCCGGCCACCGTGGAATTCTTGATCCGCTTGGCGATGACGTTGACCGCCTCGAAATCCCCGTTGGAGGCGATCGGGAAGCCGGCCTCGATCACGTCGACCCCCATCTCCTCGAGCACCTGGGCGACGGAGACCTTCTCCTCCAGGTTCATCGAGCAGCCGGGCGATTGCTCGCCGTCCCGCAGGGTGGTGTCGAAGATGACGACGCGGTTGGGATCGTCGTCCTGATCCGTCGTCGTCTCGGGTTTTCTGTCCTGGCTCATGTCTAAGGTGTCTCCTCGTCCCGGCCGCCTCGGCGGCTCATCGATCGTCGCTGCTTGGTCGATGCCCCCTGCCCGCTTGCCGCCGCCGCGGCTGTAGCGATCAGGGGTCGATAAGGAGGAGGAGGCCGAGCTCGCCGGCCAGCGCGAGCGCAGTCCCGGCCCCGAGGGGGGCAGCAAGGGCAATTCGGCTGTGCGACGCGCGGCTCATGTCAGAACGAGTACCTTGGAACGCTTCAAAACACAAGCCCTCGCGGGCGGCCTCCCGCCTCGCGGCGAAGGTCAACCCCGTTCGGCGGGCTCGGCCGGCGCGGAACCCAAAAGGAACGGCCCGCGTCGACTGCGGAGCGGGCCCCGATCCGACGTGGGCCGGCACCTCCGGCGCCCGCCTAGTTCTTGGTCTTGTCGACCAGCTTGCTCTCCGAAAGCCAGGGCATCATGGCGCGCAGCTTGCCGCCGACCTCCTCGATGCCGTGCTCCGACCAGTTGCGGCGGGTCGCCTTGAAGGAGGGCTGGCCGGCCTGGCACTCCGCAACCCAGTCGCGGGCGAAGCGCCCGGAGCGGATGTCGTCGAGGATGCGCCGCATCTCGGCCTTGGTGTCCTCGGTGATGATCCGGGGCCCGCGGGTGTAGTCGCCGTACTCCGCGGTGTTGGAGATCGAGTAGCGCATGTTG
>JAKSBE010000178.1 GCA_022361275.1 Kiloniellales bacterium | reverse complement strand
CTCGGCGTCGGCCGAGAAGTAACCCTGCAGGTGCGGCAGCGAGGGCGTGTAGAGGTCGGTCGAGAGGATGCTGACCGAGGAGGCGGCGATCAGCAGCGCCGGGATGTAGATCGGCACCCGCGCCGCCGGCGTCCCGCCGCGCGGCATCAGTAGCCCACCGCGGTCAGGTAGAGCCCCTCGGCCGGCGCGGTCTGGCCGGCGGCGCTGCGGTCGCGCGCCGCCAGCACCGCCTCGACCTTGGCCGCGCTCCACTTGCCCTCGCCGACCAGGCGCAGGGTGCCGGCGAAGTTGCGCACCTGGTGGTGCAGGAAGGAGGGCGCGCGGGCGCGGATCTCGATCGCCTCGGCCAGGCGGGAGACCTCGATCCCGGTCAGGGTCTTGACCGGCGACCTCGCCTGGCACTCGCTGGCCCGGAAGCTGGAGAAGTCGTGCTTGCCGACCAGGACCTGGGCGGCCGCGTGCATGGCCGCGGCGTCCAGGGGCCGGGGCACCCACCAGGCCCGGCCGCGCTCCAGCGCCAGGGGCGCCCGGCGGTTGACGATGCGGTAGAGGTAGCGCCGCTCGGTCGCCGAGAAGCGGGCGTGGAAGTCGGCGGCCGCGACCTCGGCCGCGAGCACCGCCACCGGCGCCGGCTTCAGGTGATGGTTGACCGCGTCGCGCAGGGTCTCGGCCTTGGTCGGCTTCTCCAGGTCGAGGTGCGCGACCTGGCCCAGGGCGTGGACCCCGGCGTCGGTGCGGCCGGCGCCGTGGACCCGGGCCCGCTCGCCGCAGAAGGCGGTCACCGCCTCCTCCAGGGCCTGCTGCACCGAGGGCCCGTTGTCCTGGCGCTGCCAGCCGACGAAGACGCCGCCGTCGTACTCCAGGGTCAGCTTGAAGCGGGTCACGGGTCCGAATCCGGCCCAGGGTTCGGCAGCGGAAGCCGGGTTCCGGGTTCGAGCGGAAAGCCGCGCAGGAACTCGGCCGCGGTCATGGGCTGCTTGCCGGCGCGCTGCAGGCTGAGCGGCCGCAGGGCGCCGTCGCCGCAGGCGATGGTCAGCGCCGCGTCCAGGACCTCGCCCGGCGCCGCCCCGGCGGGCCGTTTCGCGACCTCGCTGTCGAGGACCTTGATCCGCTCGCCCGCCGCCTCGAACCAGGCGCCGGGCCAGGGCGCGAAGGCGCGGCGCCGGCGGTCCAGGGCCTCGGCCGGCGCGCGCCAGTCGAGCCGGCCCTCGTTCCGCTCCAGCTTGGCGGCGTAGGTCGCCCCCGCCTCGGGCTGCGGCCGCGGGGTCAGGCGGTCCGCGGCCAGGCCCTCCAGCGCTTCGACGATCAGGCGCCCGCCCAGGGCGGCCAGGGCGTCGTGGAGCTCCCTGGCCGTGGTCCGGGCGCCGATCGGGATCGCCTCCCGGAGCAGGATCGCCCCGGTATCGAGGCCCTCGTCCATCTGCATGATGGTGATCCCGGTCTCCCGGTCGCCGGCCAGGATCGCCCGCTGGATCGGCGCCGCGCCCCGCCAGCGCGGCAGCAGAGAGGCGTGGACGTTGAGGCAGCCCAGGCGCGGCGCCTCCAGGGTCGTCTTGGGCAGAATCAGCCCGTAGGCCGCGACCACGGCCACGTCGAGGTCGAGCGCGGCGAAGGCCGCCTGTGCCTCGGGGTCCTTGAGGCGCTTCGGCGTCCGGACCGACCAGCCCTGCGCCTCGGCGCAGGCCTGGACCGGCGAGGGCCGCAGCTTCTTGCCGCGCCCGGCCGGCCGCGGCGGCTGGCTGTAGACCGCGGCGATCTCGTGCCCGGCCGCGGCCAGCGCCTCCAGGCTGACGCGCGCGAAGTCGGGGGTGCCCAGGAAGGCGAGGCGCAGTGGGGTCATGCCGCCGAGAAAGCCGCTGTTTCGAAGTCAGATCGCAGCGGACCTTATAGGCGCTCGGACCGGCATGCCAGAGCCTCCATGCCGAGCACTATAAACCCTCCCCCCTTGTGGGGGAGGGAAGGGTGGGGGTGATTTCTATCCGGAAACCCGGTCGCGTCGAACAATTGTTGCGGCCTGTCGGCCGCCACCCCCTCCTCGATCCTCCCCCGTCAAGGGGGAGGAGGCCTGCGAGCGGCCACCGCGATCCAGATCCGAACGGGCGAAGACTATTCCTGCACCCAACAACCACGCTGAAAGGACGGCCCGCCCACGACTCAGACCGCCGCGGGTTCCTTCTGGCTGCCCTTCTCGGCCTTTTTCGCCTTGAGCAGCTTGCGCAGGATCATGTTGCGCTTCAGCGCCGAAAGGTGGTCGACGAAGAGGATGCCGTCGAGGTGATCGATCTCGTGCTGGATGCAGGTCGCCAGCAGGCCCTCGGCCGCCAGCTCGCGGACCTCGTTCTGGCGGTCCAGGTAGCGGACCTTGATCGCCGCCGGGCGGACCACCTCGGCGTAGTGATCGGGCAGGGAGAGGCAGCCCTCCTCGTAGCCGGCGTCCTCGTCCGAGACCCAGGTCAGCTCGGGGTCGGCCAGCATCAGGGGCTGCGGCTCGGAGTCCTGGCCGGCCACGTCGACCACGATGACCCGTTTCAGGACCCCGACCTGCGGCGCCGCCAGGCCGATGCCCGGCGCGGCGTACATGGTCTCCAGCATGTCGTCCATCAGGCGGCCGATCGCCTCGTCCACTTTCTCGACGGGCTTGGAGAGCTTCTTCAGCCGCGGGTCGGGCGCGGTGATGATGGGCAGAAGGGCCATGGCTTCGACGGTATCTTGCGAATTGGAATGTTTCCAGAACATTACCTATGGGCGTCGGGGTCCAGCGTCAAGACCGCGATCGTCTTGCGGTCCCTGGCATTCGGCGCGGCTGCGCGGCTATGGCCGCAGCCCCGCGGCATGGTAAAATTCTCCATGTCCGGATTCGCGAACCTGACCGAGGCCCAGATCATCGTCGCGGGCGCGGCGGCGGTCATCGTCGTGCTGGTCGCCCTGATCTCGATCCTGGCCCTGCGCGGCGCCGGCCGCTCGGCCCGGGAGCTGGACGGCCGCCTGCGGCAGCTCGCCGAGAGCCAGGCGGCGACCCAGGCTCTGACCGCCGAGACCCTGCGGTCCCAGGAGCGGGCGCTGAGCCAGGCCATGGAACAGCGCCTGAGCGAGCTGTCTCAGCGCATCGGCAACCGCCTGTCCGACACCGCGCAGCAGCAGCACACCACCCTGACCAGCCTGCACAAGCGCCTGGAGGTGATCGACCGGGCGCAACAGAACATCACCCAGCTCTCCAGCCAGGTGGTCGGCCTCCAGGACATCCTGGCCAACAAGCAGGCCCGCGGCGCTTTCGGCGAGATCCAGCTCAAGGACCTGGTCGAGGCGATCCTGCCGCCCTCGGCCTTCGCCTTCCAGGTCAGCCTGGGCGAAACCCGGCGGGTCGACTGTCTCTTGAAGCTGCCCAACCCGCCCGGCCCCATCGCCATCGACGCCAAGTTCCCGCTGGAGAGCTACCAGATGCTGCGCGATGCCGAGAACGACGCGCAGCGCCTCCAGGCGGCCCGGCGCTTCACCCAGGACGTCCGCAAGCACATCCAGGACATCGCCGCCAAGTACATCGTCCCCGGCGAGACCGCGGAATCGGCCCTGATGTTCCTGCCTTCCGAGGCGGTCTATGCCGAGCTCCACGCCAACTTCACCGGCCTGGTCGAGGAGTCCTTCCGGGCCCGGGTCTGGATCGTCTCGCCGACCACCCTGATGGCGACCCTCAACACCGTACGGGCGATCCTCAAGGACGTGCGGATGCGCGAGCAGGCCGACGTGATCCAGGCCGAGATGCGCAAGCTGCTGGACGACGTGCGCCGCCTGGACGAGCGGGTGGTCAAGCTGCAGCAGCACTTCGGCCAGGCCTCGGAGGACATCCGCAAGATCCGCATCTCGACCGAGAAGGTGACCCGCGGCGCCGAGCGCATCGAGGGCCTGCAGCTGGAGGATCCGGTCGCCGAGGCCCAGCGTTTGACGGAAGGTGATACCCGGCCGAAGCTCACGACGATCAGCTAGATCAAACTGCGTTTAATTGGACTCAATTAAACGCAGATAATTTGATCTATTCCATAGAGTTAGAGCAGCTTATCCGCGTTCGAATGAACGCGGGCTGCTCTAGATTGGCGTTGAGGTCCGGCTTGGCTTAAGTTCCGTCAGTCACCAAGACGTAGTGCGACACTGGCCGCTTGCTTCCCCCTATCCCGGCAACACCTCTGCATCGCCGGGTCTGACCCGCTGATCCATGGCAGGCGGCGGACGCCCGGCGGCGCCACGAAAGCCCGCTTCGCACGCGAAGCGACGCGGTTATGTGCTCCTGGCATGACATCGAGAGCGTGGCAGGTCGAGCCTCGCGAAGGGCGCGAGGACACTGAGTCCACCGCGCCGCCGCCTCAGGGCCGCACCACCCGGACCTTGTAGGCCAGCACCGTCTCGCCGCCGGCCGGGACCTCGAGGGTCCAGGCGACGCGGGTCGCGGTCTCGGTCTCGTGGTTCGCGCTCTGGTCCAGAATCTTCCAGCCCGGAGGCAGGTCGCCGGTGACCTTGACCGTCACCGGGCGCGCCTTGGCGTTGCGCAGGGTGACCTCCTGGGCCGCCTCGAAGCTGCCGGACGAGAGCTGCTCGAAGGCAGTCTGCCGGGCCTCGCCGGTGACGTCGAAGGCCTGGCCCAGGGCGACCTCGACCTCCTCGCCCTCGGCGGTGTGCCGGATGCGGTCCTCGCCCAGGAACAGCGGCGGCGCCTTGCCGCCCAGACCGTAGGCGCGCAGCACGCCGGCCGGCAGCGGCCGGCCCAGGCCGGCCTCCCCGTCGTTCTTGAAGCGCAGCAGGTTCTGGGCCTTGACCGGCTCGATCTCGCCGCCACGGCCGAGCAGGCTGGCAAGGCCCTCGAGGCGGAACTCCTGATCGAAGGGCACCTCGCTGGCGCTCAGCAGGGCGACCTGCTTGGTCTCCTGCGGCAGCAGCGAGACCGCGCGGCCCGGATCGTAGACGTAGATCTCGCCCTCGGCCTGGGGCGCCAGGTCCGCGGCCTCGGCCACGGCCATGGCGGTCGCCACCGCGCCCCGGGCCAGCGGCCGGACCGGCCCGCCCGCCCGGTTCACCGCGCCGGCGACCAGGCGCAGGCGGGCGTCCGCGTAGCCGGTCTGGCTGCCGTTGGTCAGGGTCGCCAGGCCGCTGATCGCGAGTGTCCCCTTTGCCTCGTCGAGGCGCGCGATATAGTCGGCCTGCCAGGTCAGGCCGCTGGTGAGATAGGACAGGGTCACCGCCTTGCCGCCTTGGGATTCGACCAGGGCGCCCAGGGTCGGCGTCTCGGCCAAGCCGGCGGGAATCTCGTCGAAGATGACCCGGCGGAGTCCGCCGCCGAAGCCGCCGCGTTCGGCCTCGATCCGGTCGCCGACCTTCAGGACCACGCCGTCCTGGACGCTGAGGACCGTGGCTTCCTCGATGGTCTCCTCGCCGGTCATGGGGTTGAAGCGCGCGAGGCGGACGGTCCGGCCGAGCGACGCCTCGAGCAAACGGTAGGGCGTCAAGAGGTCGAAGTGGCTGCTGAGCTCGAGCACCTGAAGCCCCTCACCGGAAAGGCTGGCCGAGCCGGGCTGCAGCAGCGGGCTGACCCCCGAGATCCGCAGCCGCGCGGCGCCGGCCGGCAGCTCGACCCGGCGGCGCTCGACCACCAGCGCCAAGTCCTGGTTGTAGACGGTGAGGGACAGTGCCTCGCGGGTCTCGGCGCCGAGGTCGATCTCGGGCGTCTCGGCCAGCGCGGGAGACACGAGCAGAAGGCCGAGGACGGCGGCGGCCGAGGCGACGAGGGGCCTGGGCCTGGGCCTGGTCAAGGGGTGTTTGGGCACGGCTGACATCGAGGCTCCCTTCGGGTTTGCGGCTAACATGGTGCTACGCCCGCAGCTTCGCCAGTATCCCTTGATAGGCAATCCCGACCGGCAAACCAACGGGAAAAAGAGCCATGCCAGACCGATCGCACGAGCGCAGGCTGGCCGCACGGACGATCTCCAGACAGCGGTGATCGAGGGCCGGCAGCCTGGCAGTAAAGCCGACCCTGCCAGCCTTGGATTTTGGTCCTGATTCGAGTCGACCGAAGACCGTAGGCGGCCCGAAACCCCTCCGAGCGAGAAACCGGTATTAACCATAAATATTAACCACGTTACTGACGATTGCCGAAAGTAGAAAACTCGGGCAATATTTATGATAAGCGCAGCTTGAATTTGGGATTGACGGCGCAGAAAGAAATGCCGTGGCCGAACCGGCCTCCATGGGTCTCGGCAGCGGCGGGCCGGGGCAAACCCGGTGGAAAAACCCTGGGAGGTTTCCGACATGCAGCGGCGCCATCTTTCCCTCGTAACCTTTTCCCTGCTGGCCGTCGCCGGTTGTGCCGAGACCGGCGGGAAACCCGATCCGGTCGCGGAGGCCTTCCCCGCTGTCGAGGTCGAGACCGCAACGGCGGCCTGGCGGCGCAGCACCGCCTCGGTCTATGACCTCAGCATCGCCCTCAACACCGGCGAACTGTCCGCCAAGATCCACGGCGTCGAGGCCGTGGTCGAGGGGCAGGCCGGCCGCATCCCGCTGGACCGGCGGGGCGAAAGGCTCTACGGCGGCGCGATCCCCATGCCGCGCTGCGCCGAGACCGCCAGACTGCGCCTCCTGGTCAGCACCGAAGTCCGTGAAGGCCGCCGCCGGATCATCGAGGAGATGGACGCGCCGGTGGAAGGGCCGCTCGAGATCGCGCTGGAAGGTCGCCTGCCCCTCGATTGCGCGGGCTTCGAGCGCTTTTTCCTGCGGCACTTTACGGTCGACGACACCACCGACGCCGTCGACGGGGCGCCCGGCGACGGCCGCTGCGCCACCGCCGCGCGCGATCCCGCGGACGCGGTCTGCAGCCTGCGCGCCGCGGTCATGGAAGCCAACGCCCTGCCGGGGCCCGACCTGATCCTGCTGCGACGCGGCACCTACCGGCTCAGTCTGGAAGACGAAGAACGGCCCGAGGCCGCGGGCGAAGCCCGCGCCGAGGTCGGCGACCTCGACATCACCGACGGGGTGACCGTCCTCGGCATCGGCGATCCCCGCAGGGGAATCGTCAAGGTGCCCGGGGTCGAGGCCGGCCAGCGCTTCCGGGCCTTCGAGATCCACGCCGATTCCGACGAGGACGGCGCGCTCGGGCCAAGGGTCGAGTTCCGAGGCTTCCGCATCGCGCGCGGCCTGGCGACCAATGCGCCCGGCGGCGCGATCCTGAACCGCGGCGCCCTGCGCCTGGACCTCATGCGGCTCAGCGAGAACCAGGTGGTCTTCGACCACGCCGACGAGACCTCGCAGTCCGGGGCCGGCGGGGCCATCGCCAACTTCGGCCGCCTGGTGATGACCCGCTCCATCGTGCAACGCAACCTCGTCGCCGGGGCCATCGCCAAGCCGGGGCGCGCCGGGTCCGCCGAAGCCCACAGCGGTCGCGCCGGCGGCATCTACAACGCCGAGGGCGCCTACCTCGAGGTCGAGCACAGCCTGATCGGCGCCAACACGGCGCCCGCCGGCGGCGGCCTCTTCAACGAGGCCGGCGCGCAGCTCCGCCTGACCCACAGCACCGTGGGCGAGAACGAGTCCCTGATCGCCGGCGGCGGCCTGGTCAACGACGGCGAGGCGGTCTTCAACAGCGCCACCATCGCCTTCAACAAGTCCCTGACGGCCGCCGGCGGGATCGAGGTCAGGGGTCGGCTGGAGATCACCAACAGCATCGTCGCCGAGAACTCTTCGGACGCCGGGCCGGACTGCGTCGGCGAGATCGCCAGCAGCGGCGGCGGCAACGCCTTCGGCCAAGGCAACGACTGCAAGATCGTCTCCAGCTTCGGCAAGGACCTGCTGTCCGGCAACTACGGCATCGAGGACGTCCTGCAGCTCAACGACGGCTACGTGCCCAGCTACGCCCTCAAGGAGATCGTCGGCGGCAGCCGGGTCTCCCTGATCGGCAAGGGCGCCTGCGCCGCCCGGCCAAGCGACGGCGGCGGCGAAGGCCGCTGCGATCCCGGTGCGGTCGAGTTCGAGAGGTTCTAGTACTACAGTTGCATATTCTGCGAATTTGTGATTCGCCAGTCCAGAGATTGGACTGGAGGGCGCAATGTCGGTTTCGGATTGGTCGGGTTCGTGTGTCAGGTGGTCTGAAGACCTTGAAGCCTTGAAGGTCAAGCTG
>JAKSBE010000073.1 GCA_022361275.1 Kiloniellales bacterium | reverse complement strand
CATAGCCGTCAATCCCGCGCGGGAGAGATCCGGTCCGCCGCCTTGGGCGGGCCGGGCGCCGAAGGAGCAACCGCCCCGGAAACTCTCAGGCCCAGGGACCGCTCGGGTTAGGCACTCTGGAAAGCAGGCAGGGCCGAAGGCACTGCCTCACCGAAGGGTGAAAGCCGGACAGCCCAAAGGGCGGCCCCGAAGGGCAGCTCAAGGAGGGGCGACCGGCGAAATCTCTCAGGTCCGACGACAGAGGGGGCAGGCAGGCCGTTTGTCGGGCGGCCGGTCGTATCTCTGTCGGAGGGCCGGGTCTTGAGCGACAGCACAGACGATCTGAAGCAGACGCCGCTCCACGGGCTGCACCTGGAGCTGGGCGGACGCATGGTGCCCTTCGCCGGCTACGCCATGCCGCTGCAGTACCGGGCCGGGATCGTCGCCGAGCACCGGCAGACCCGCGCCGCCGCCGGCCTCTTCGACGTGTCCCACATGGGCCAGGTGACGATCTCCGACGGGGACGACGGCACGGCCGCCGCGGCCGCGTTGGAGGCCCTGGTGCCGGCCGACGTCCGGGCCCTGGCGCCGGGGCGCTGCCGCTACAGCTTCTTCACCAACGACGCCGGCGGCATCCTCGACGATCTGATGATCACCCGCACCGGGGACGGGCTCTTTGTGGTGGTGAACGCCGCCTGCAAGGCGGCCGACCTCGCCCACCTGCAGGCCGGCCTGGCCGGCCGGGCCGCGGTGCGCATGGACGAGACCGCCGGCCTCTTGGCGCTGCAGGGGCCGGCGGCCGCGGCGGTGCTGTCGCGCCTGGCGCCCGAGGTCGCCGGGATGCCCTTCATGAGCCAGATCGAGGTCGCGCTGGCAGGCGCGCCCTGCCGGGTCAGCCGCTCCGGCTACACCGGCGAGGACGGCTACGAGATCGCCGTCCCGGGGGCCGCGGCCGAGGCCCTGGCCCGGCGGCTGCTGGCCGAGCCCGAGGTCGGACCGGTCGGCCTGGGGGCCCGGGATTCCCTGCGCCTGGAAGCCGGGCTCTGCCTCTGCGGCCACGACATCGACGAGACCACCACCCCGGTCGAGGCCGGCCTCGCCTGGGCGATCCAGAAACGGCGCCGCGAGGACGGCGGCTTTCCGGGGGCCGAGGTCATCCGGCGCCAGCTCGCCGAGGGGCCGGCGCGGCGCCGGGTCGGCCTCAGGCCCGAGGGCCGGGCGCCGGTGCGCGAAGGCGCGGAGCTCAGGGACGGCCGGGGGGCGACGGTGGGCCGGGTGACCAGCGGCGGCTTCGGTCCCAGCGTCGGCGCCCCGGTCGCCATGGGCTACCTCGACGCCGGGCTGGCCGCGCCCGACACCCTGGTGACCGCCCTGGTCCGCGGCCGGGAGCTGCCCTGCCGGGTCGCCAGGCTGCCCTTCGCGCCGCACAGATACCATCGAGACTGACGACAAGAACCGGGAGACGAGCATGAGCAACCTGCGCTTCACCGAAGATCACGAATGGGTCCGCCTGGACGGCAAGGTCGCGACCGTCGGCATCACCGACTACGCCCAGGAGCAACTGGGCGACGTGGTCTTCGTCGAGCTGCCCGAGGCCGGCACGGCCCTGGAGAAGGGCAAGGAGGCCGCGACCGTGGAATCGGTCAAGGCGGCCAGCGAGATCTACGCCCCTCTGGACGGCGAGGTGACCGAGGCCAACGCGGCCCTGGCCGACGACCCGGCCAAGGTCAACAGCGATCCCCAGGGCGAGGGCTGGTTCTTCAAGATGACCCTGGCCGACAGCGGCCAGCTCGACTCACTGATGGACGAGGCCGCCTACAAGGCCTTCGTCGAGACGCTTTAGGATCGGTGCGTGGCGCCGCCTCGTCGCGCCAGAAGGACCCAATCGGCGCCCGGCGCCGCAGGACAAGCAGGAGCTTAGGCAGATGAGCGACACCCGTCCCGGCCTCGACGAATTGGAAGCCAAAACGGACTTCTCCCGCCGGCACATCGGCCCGGACGACGCCGAATGCCAGGAGATGCTGGCGGCGTTGGACCTCGCCTCGCTCGACGAACTGATCGCGCACACCGTGCCGGCCTCGATCCGCGACGAGGCCCCGCTGAAGCTGCCGGCGGCGCTGACCGAGACCGAGGCTCTCGCCGAACTGCGCCGGATGGCCGATCGGAATCAGGTCGCCACCTCGATGATCGGCCTCGGTTATCACGATACCGTCATACCGCCGGTGGTCCTGCGCAACGTCCTGGAAAGCCCGAGCTGGTACACCGCCTACACGCCCTATCAAGCCGAGGTCAGCCAGGGCCGCCTGGAAGCGCTGCTCAACTACCAGCAGATGATCATGGACCTGACCGGCATGGAGCTGGCCAACGCCTCGCTGCTGGACGAGGCGACGGCGGCGGCCGAGGCCATGACCATGGCCCGCCGCATCGCCAAGGCCAAGGGCGAGGTCTTCTTCGTCGACGCCGACTGCCTGCCTCAGACCATCGCGGTGGTCCGGACCCGCGCCGCCGCGCTCGGCATAAAGGTCGTGGTCGGCGATCCCTGGACGCAGCTCGCCAAGCACGAGGCCTTCGGGGTGCTGATCCAGTACCCCGGCGCCGACGGCGCCCTGCGCGATCCCCGGCCGGTGATCGAGGCCGCCCACGGCAAGCAGGCCTTCGCCGTCGTCGCCGCCGACCTGCTGTCCCTCGCCCTGGTCACCCCGCCGGGCGAGATGGGCGCCGACGTCGTGCTCGGTTCGGCCCAGCGCTTCGGCGTGCCCCTCGGCTACGGCGGGCCGCATGCCGCCTACTTCGCCACGCGGCATGCGCACAAGCGCTCGACCCCGGGGCGGATCATCGGGGTCTCGGTCGACAGCGCCGGGCGGCCGGCCCTGCGCATGGCGCTGCAGACCCGCGAGCAGCACATCCGCCGCGAGAAGGCGACCAGCAACATCTGCACGGCGCAGGTCCTGCTCGCGGTCATCGCCGGCTTCTACGCGGTCTACCACGGACCCTCGGGCATCCGGCGCATCGCCCAGCGCGTGCACCGCATGGCCGCGATCCTGGCCGACGGCCTGCGCCGGCTCGGCTTCACGGTCGAGACCGAGCACTTCTTCGACACCTTCGTGGTCAAGGCGCCCGGCGAAGCGTCGAAGATCGCCGAGCGCCTGCGCGCCGCCGGCATCAACCTGCGCAGCGTCGGGAGCGAGCGCTTCGCGATCGCCTGTGACGAGACGACGACGCGCGAGACCGTGGCCGCGATCTGGGCGGCCTTCGCCGGCGGCAAGGAGGACGCGATCAGCAGCGTCATGGAGATCGACATCGTCGCCAGGGACCCGCTGCCGCAGGCGCTGAAGCGGAGCAGCGACTTCCTGGCCCATCCGGTCTTCAACAGCTACCGTTCGGAGACCGAGATGCTGCGTTACCTGCGCCGCCTGGCGCGCAAGGACGTCGCCCTCGACCGCTCGATGATCCCGCTCGGCTCCTGCACCATGAAGCTGAACGCGACCACCGAGATGATCCCGGTGTCCTGGCCGGAGTTCGGGCGTTTGCATCCCTTCGCGCCCCTGGAGCAGGCGGACGGCTATCAGGCGCTGTTCAAGGACCTGGAGGCCAAGCTCTGCGAGCTGACCGGCTTCGACGCGGTGTCGTTGCAGCCCAACGCGGGATCGCAAGGCGAGTACGCCGGCCTGCTGACGATCCGCAAGTACCACGACAGCCGCAAGCAGGGGCACCGCGACGTCTGCCTGATCCCCAGTTCGGCCCACGGCACCAATCCGGCCTCGGCGGTCATGGCCGGCTTCAGGGTCGTGGTGGTGGCCAGCGACGACCACGGCAACGTCGATCTCGACGACCTCAAGGCCAAGGCGGCGCAGCACGAGGACGCCCTGGCCGCCCTGATGATCACCTATCCCTCGACCCACGGCGTCTTCGAGGCAGCCATCGTCGAGATCTGCAAGATCGTCCACGACCACGGCGGCCAGGTCTACATGGACGGCGCCAACCTCAACGCCCTGGTCGGGGTCGCCAAGCCGGGCCGCTTCGGCGCCGACGTGATGCACATGAACCTGCACAAGACCTTCTGCATCCCGCACGGCGGCGGCGGGCCGGGCATGGGGCCGATCGGCTGCGCCAAGCACCTGGCGCCCTTCCTGCCGGACCATCCCCTGGTCGAGGGGGTCAATCCGGCCAAGGGCAAGAAGGGCACCATCGGCACGGTGTCGGCGGCGCCCTGGGGCTCGGCCTCGATCCTGCCGATCTCCTGGGCCTACATCGCGATGATGGGCCCCGGGGGCCTGAAGCGCGCGACCCAGGTCGCGATCCTCAACGCCAACTACGTCGCCCACCGCCTGGCGCCGCACTTCCCGGTGCTCTACACTGGCAAGGACGGCCGGGTCGCGCACGAATGCATCATCGACCTGCGCGGCATCAAGGAGGCCTCGGGCATCGGTGTCGAGGACGTCGCCAAGCGCCTGGTCGACTACGGCTTCCACGCCCCGACCATGTCCTGGCCGGTGCCGGAGACCATGATGATCGAGCCGACCGAGTCCGAGTCCAAGGCCGAGCTCGACCGCTTCTGTGACGCCATGATCCAGATCCGGCGGGAGATCGCCGAGGTCGAGTCGGGCAAGGCCGACCCGCAGAACAACCTGCTGAAGAACGCGCCGCACAGCCATCACCTGCTGGGCGGCGACTGGCCCTACCCCTACGATCAGGCGGCCGCCTTCTTTCCGCTGCCGGGCGCGCGCGAGGACAAGTTCTGGCCGCCGGTCGGCCGGGTGGACAACGTCGCCGGCGACCGCCACCTGGTCTGCTCCTGCCCGCCGATCGAGGCCTATCAGGCGGCGGCGGAGTAGGCAGCGCCGGGGGACGGGGGCGATGCCCCGCGCCCCGATAGCACCGCCGCGACGCGAGGCGGTGACCGCTGTTGATCTCCCAGGGAGTTTTCGGCAAGCTTTTCCGCCTGTGCTGGCGACCCTGGTTCAAGAGGCGGCAGAAACCTCGACGCCAACGCAAGTCCGACATCGTCGGGAGGCCCGGAAAGCAGAGGCCCATTGGCGCGGCCGCCGGGCGCGTCCTAGTTCGCGTTGCCAGCTCTCGACGAAGACATGGGGAACGGCCTGGTAAGCCATACGGAACTAGGGGATCAGCTATGAAAACCGAGATCGAGCTGGCATCGGCGACACCCTCCTCGGACGACAGCCGGCTGAAGAACTTGGAATCGGTCTGGCGCTTGGCGACCGACGCCTTCGATGCGGCCTACCAATGCGGTTTCCAGGAGCACGTCTTCGATCCCATCGCACGGCGCATCGAGGACGCGGAGAAGCACATCACCATAACGCCCGCCCGCACGCCCGGCGGTGTGGCGGTCAAGCTCCGGGTCATCATGCGGCACGAGCGGAACGAGACGGAGCCCCGTCACTGGTTCGGACTCCTGCAGTCCGCCCTGGCCGATCTCGAGGCCCTCAAGGCGGCCGGGGACAAGCGGGACTGACGGCGTCCGGCCGCAGGGACGCTGCCGGGTCCCGCCCCGGCTGCTCGCATCGAAGCGACCGAGCCCGGAGTTAACCGCTACGGCAAAGCTCCGGTGTCGGCCAAGGCCGCCCGGGCGCCCAGGCGGCCGGGAAATCGTGAGAGCTTTACCAGGCCTTTACCGAGCAGCGGACAAGCTGAAGCGCGGCAACGGGGGGCGACATGCGATTCTCCGGTAGCGTTTCCGTCCGGGACCATCAGGACCTCTTCGACTTCCTGGCCGGACCGGGCCGGCTCAAGAAGCGGGTCTGGGCCGCCGGCCTGCTGCTTCTCGCCGGCTGCGCCTTCATCACTTTTTCGATCCTCTCCTACCTCTGGTTCCTGGGCGGCATCCTCCGGCGCGGCGAGGCGGGGGCGGTGCTGGCGCAGCCCTATCAGGCCGGCTTGCTGCTGCTCGGCCTGCTCATGATCGGGCTGCTGACGGTCTGGCTGCGCGGCTGCGGCCGGCTTTGGTCCCGCCTCCGGGCCCTGCCCGAGGACGGCGAGGCGGCGCGGGAGATACTGCGCGAGGGCGTGAACGTCGGCGCGATGACCTTCGAGGCCGACGAGCGCGGGCTGGTGATCGCCTCCAGCCTGGTACGCTCGACCTATGCCTGGAGCGCCTTCCAGGAGCTGGTGGAGGCGGAGCGCAGCCTGTTTCTGGTGGTCGATCCCGGCGCCGCGGTCATCCTGCCGAAGGACGCCTTCGGCGGCGAGCCGGATCTGCTGGCCTTCAAGGCGCTGGCGGGACCGCGGGTCGGAGCGGCGGCGTGACCGGCGAAGGCTTCGAGCTCGATTTCAGGCTCTCCGCCAGGGAGCGCTTCGCCGGGTTGGAGGCCTGTGCCCGGATGGCAAGCCGGCGCCGGGACGCGACGCTGCATTTCCTGAGTCATCCCCTGCTTGCGGCGATTCTCGCGCCGCTGCTCGGCTACATCTGGATCGCCTGGTTGCTGCGCGTCTTCGAGGCGGTCTCTGCCGGTGGCGTCGCCGCCCTGACGCAGCGCTTCGGTGTCTTCGACGGCCTCTTCGGGCTCTTTCTCACCTGGCTCATCCTCGACCACGCCTGGGGCCAGCTCGCCCGTTTCTGGGGCCGTGAGAAGGCGATGCGGGCCGGGCGCGAAGGGGTGAACTGGGGCGCCCAAAGGCTCCGCGCCGACTCCGGGGGGCTGGCGGTCGAGCTGGCCGCGCGCAGCACGCACTATCGCTGGCCCGCCTTCATCGGCCTCGAGCGGACCCGGCGTTTCGTCCTGCTGATGCTGGCACCGGGCCTCGGTGTTGCGATCCCACGCCGCGCCTTCGCCTCGGAGGCCGAAACGGAGTCCTTCTGCGGCTTCGCCGAGCGGCACATCGCCGAGGCCAAGTGCCCGGGAGCGTAATACGGGGGGCTTAACGATCAGGACCATTTTGGGTTAACATCAGGTGCGGGGAAAAGACCTGTGTTCAGACCCAACCATCTTGAGAGCCGCGGGGAGGCGGCGAAAGGACTGGCGCAGTGGATACCTATAGGTCGGTAGTGGAGAGTCGGCGGGACACCGGCTATCGGCGTGTCGTGTTGCGGGGGGTCGGCTTGGCCGTCAGCCTCGTCATCGTCATGCTGCTGGTCGTGTTCTGGCTGCCTTACGGCGGCTGACGCCGACGAAATAGGGGGCGCCCGCTGCTGCGGGCGCCAAGAGGGAGCTCTCGCCGCAAGGCCGGTGAGACGCCAAACTCTGTTTGCGCGCCGATTCCGGGTGAAAACCTCCTCGGCGCGGAGTCTGAGGTTTGCATCCTACTGTCGGCCGTGGTTTCTGTCGGCCTTGGCTTCCCGGCATCTTTGCGCGACGGCGACTGACGCGCCACGCCGGGCCTGCTATGCTTCGACGCCTGGGCAAAGACACGCGAGTGGCAAGGATGGAGATTGCCGGGCAGCGGGCCCGTCGTCGCCGGTGGGAAGAACGGTCGCGGGTCCCTACATTATGGGGTCGGAGGCCGAATCGTGCTTCGCAGCGCTGCGGACAAGGCGGTTCGGCTTCAGGTGTGAGGTGAGGGATGGCATGACGGCCGAGCCGCGCACTTCGATTGCGCGCCTGCATGAGCGACGGCAGTCGCCCGCTTGGCTTTTCTTTCGGCGCTTTCTGGCGCATCCCCTGCGCTTGGCCTCGGTTCTCGAGTCCTCCCCGGCGCTGAGCCGGCTGGTCGCCGAGCAGCTGCCGAGCGGGCCGGGGGACTTCGTGATCGAGCTGGGGGCCGGAACCGGGCCGGTCACGCGGGCCTTGCTGGCCGCCGGGGTTGCGCCGGAACGGCTGATCGCGGTCGAGATCGACCCCGAGATGGCGGCTTTCCTGCGCCGCCGCGTCCCCGGGGTGACGGTGCTCGCGTGCGACGCCCTGGCGCTCGAGCGGGCCTTGCCGGCGGAGGCGCGGGGCCGGGTGGGGGCGGTGATCTGCGGCCTGCCGATCTCGCTTCTGCCGGCCGCGCAGCGCGCCGAGCTGGTCGGCAAGATGCTCTCGCTTTTGCCGCCCGGGCGGCCCTTCCTCGCCTACACCCATCGCCTGACCTCGCCGCTGCAGGCGGCAGAGCTGGGTCTTGCCGGGGAGCGGCGGGCCTTCACGCTGCTGAACCTGCCGCCGGCCTCGGTCTGGGCCTATCGTCCGCTGCCCTGAGGTCCCTGCCTCCGGGCGTCGTCCCGCCGTCCGGTCACCGGCTCTCCTGCGCCTCGCGCCTCGGCGTGCTGCCGTCGGGCTGGTGGTAGCCCGGGCCCACGGCGAGCGGCCGTTCCGGCAGGATGCTCCCGTCGAGCTGCGAGCGGTAGCTGCGGGCGTTCTGCGCGATCACCGTCCCGAGAGGCTCTTCGCCACCCAGCAGCCGAAGCTCCACCTGATAGTCCCGGTCCTTGCGCACGCCGGCGACCGGCGGCGTCTCGAACTTGTAGCTGCGCCGCGTCGGCAGCACCATTTGCCGCAGCACGATCTGCGGGCCGCCGGCCGGGTCCTCGAACACCGCCTCCAAGACGCTGCCCTCGGGGGCCTCGCCCTTGATTCGGGCAACGAAGCCGTAGGTGACCTCCGCTTGGCGGTAGTTGAAGACGAAGCCGCCGCCGGCGAACTCGACCTTGGGATCCTCGTTCTGGCCGCAGCCGGCGAGCAGGAAAACCAGCAAGGCGCAACGGCAGAAGCGGTTCATGTTTCGCGATCCCCTTTCCCCTCCGGTGCGGGCCGCCCATACACCTGTCAGCCTAGATCGAACTGCCCATAACCGGAATCAGTTAGGCACAGGTAATTTGATCTATTTCATATAGTTGGAGCAGGCCCGCCACCGGGAACAGCGGGCGAGGCCAAAGCGGCCCCCCATGGCGTCGGGCCCGGCCGGACCTGCCGCGGGTCAGCGCCGCCGGCCGGCGCGGCGGTTGAAGCGGGACAGGCCCTGGCGCGCCTCGCGCAGGCGGCCGGTCGCCCGCGGGCCGGACCGGAAGCTGTTGCGGTCCAGACGCTGGATCACGGCGCGGGTGTTGGAGCGGTAGCGCTGTGCCCGGTTCTTGCTGACCGGATCCAGCGGCGCCGTCTCGCGGCTGCGCAGCGCCGGCGCCGATTGCAGCCTGGGTCCCTGGGGCAGCGCCGCCCTGGGCGCCTCCCGCAGGTTTTCCAGGCGTTCCGCCGCCACGTCGCCGGCCTCAGCAGGCGCGGCCGCGAGCAAGACGGAAACCAGGATCGCGGTGAAGACAGCGCACGCGGCCTGTCGCTGGGGCATCTGCCTGCCTCTCTCGCTTGCAGGTCCGAGAGGGCGGCGCGACAAAAGAAGCCGCGCCTCCATCCCTTCTACTTGGGGCGCCGGCTTCGGAACCGCAACGCTGCGGATCAGGCCGTCGAGTCCGAGGCCCGGCCGTGCAGCCGGCTTATCCGGAAGCGCTATGCCTAGAGCAGCCCGCGTTCATTCGAACGCGGGCTGCTCCAACTCTTATGGAATAGATCAAATGATCTGCGTCTAATTGAGGCCAATGAAACGCAGTCTGATCTAGACGCCCGCCGGGGAGAGACGGAGGGGCCCGTCGCCGTCGGGGGATGGAGGGGTAAGGGGTCAGAAGCCGCGCGGCTAGTGCAGCTTGCCGTCGAGGTCGTCGATGGCCGACTTGACCAGATTGTCGGCGGTCGCCTTGTCCAGTTTCTCGCCCAGCAGCTTGGCCGTCGCCGCCACCGCCAGCTCGACCGCCTGGCCGCGGACCTCCTTCAGGGCGTTGGCCTCCGCCTGGGCGATCTTGTCCAGGGCGAGCTGCTCGCGGCGCCTCAGCGCCTGCTCCAGCTCCTGCTCGGCCTGGCTGCGCAGCCGCTCGGCCGCCGCCTTGGCGTGGGCCAGCATGTCCTCGGCTTCCTTCTGGGCGTCGCGCTGCTTGCGCTTGTGATCGGCCAGCAGTTTCTGCGCTTCGACCCGCAGGGCCTCGGCTTCGTCGAGCTGCTTGCGGATCCCGTCGGTGCGCTTGTCCAGACCACCGGTCACCGCCTTCACGATCGGCTTCAGCGTGAAGGCCATGAAGACCACGAAGGCAAGAGCGACCCAGAAGGTCGGGTCGGCGTAGATCGGCTCCTGCGCGATTGTCGTGGCGTCGGGCATGGTCTCAGTCTCCCGCGGCCGCTTCGACGGCGCCGACGGCCGCCTTGGCGTCGGGCTTGACGCCGATCAGCCGCTCGGTCGCGGCGCTGGCGACCTCGGCGGCGGCTTCGCGGATGCCGGCCGCCGCGTCCTTGCGGGCCTGGGCGATCCGGGCTTCCGCCTCTGCCAGCTGCTTGGCCAGGGTCTCGCTCAAAGCGTTCTGCGCCTTGGTGGCCTCGGCGGCGATGGTCTCCTGCGCCTCGCGCATGGCGGCCTGGGCCCGGGCCTCGGCCTCGGCGCGCGCCTTCTCGTACTCAGCGAGGACCGTCTCGGCCTCACTGCGCAGGGCCTCGGCCTTGCCCAGGTCGTCGTCCAGCCGCCGCTGCCGCTGCTCGAGGATCCCGCCGATCTTGGGCAGCAGGCTGCGCGACAGGATGAAGTAGAGCGGGATGAAGGTCAGCGCGAGCCAGAAGATCTGGGTCGCGAAGATGCTGGGATCGAATTGCGGCATGGCGGCCCTCCGAGGCCGGTTTCGGTCTAGCCGAAGAGAATCAGCAGCGCAATGACCAGGGCGAAGAGCGCGATGGCTTCGACCAGCGCGAAGCCCAGCATGGTCATGGTGAAGACCTCGCCGCGGGCCGCCGGATTGCGACCGACCGCGGTGATGAAGGACGAGAAGATGTTGCCGATACCGACACCAGAGCCGACGACGCCGATAACGGCCAGACCAGCACCGATCACTTTGGCGGCATCAAGTTCCATGTTGCGTCTCCCTCGTTTAAGAGCGTGTTCCGTATGTGTCGATGGACGCCGCCCTTAGTGCAGGTGCAGCGCGTCGTTTATGTAGAGGCAGGTCAGGATGGCGAAGACGTAGGCCTGCAGGAAGGCGATCAGGATCTCCAAGCCGGTCAGCGCCGTGATCAGCGCGAAGGGCAGGACCCCGAAGACGCCCAGGGGCGCGATGAAGCCGGCGATGACCTTGAGCAGGGTATGCCCGGCCAGCATGTTGGCGAAGAGACGGACCGAGAGGCTGATCGGTCGCGAGAGGTAGGAGATGATCTCGATCGGGATCAGCAGCGGCCACATCGCGATCGGCGAGCCGGGCGGCACGAAGTAGCTGAAGAAGTGCAGGCCGTGCTTGGCCACCGCCAGGATCGTCACCCCGATGAAGACCAGGATGGCCAGGGTGAAGGTGACGATGATGTGGCTGGTCACCGTGAAGCTGTAGGGCAGCATGCCCAGCAGGTTCGCGAAGAGCACGAACATGAAGAGCGTGAAGATGATGGGAAAGTACTTCCGCCCTTCGCTGCCGATGGTGTCCTTGATCAGGTTGGCGACGAACTCGTAGGACAGTTCGGACATGGACTGCCAGCGTCCCGGCACCATGGCCCCGCGCCGCATGCCGAAGGACAGGAAGATCAGCACGCCGGCAATGGCGATCAGCATGTAGAGCGAGGAATTGGTGAAGGTGTGGAAGGGCAGGTACCTCGACCCGTCCTCGGCCATCACCCAGTCGCCGATGATCGGCTTGATCTCGAACTGCTCGAGCGGGCTATGGCCGCCGTCGGTCGCCATCCGGTTATTCCCCCTGGCCTTCTTGCCCTCGTTCGGGCTTCGGGCCATCGTCCTTGTCGTGCCTGCGGTACCCCGCGCCGTAGTCGAAACCGCCGACGGCGCGGAGGACGTTCATGATCCCGGCGGCCGATCCAAGGATGAAGAACAGGATCAGCAGCCAGGGCTTCGTACCCAACCAGCGGTCGAGCCCCCAACCGATCGCCACGCCTACGGCCAAGGCCGCGACAAGCTCCACGGCGATCCGCATCGCCAGCCCCAGCCCGCTGTTCGCAGCTTCGCGCTGCTCGCCTTGCGCCGCGTCGCGCCTTGCGCGCGCCGCCTTGAGCCGGGAGTCGAAGTCGTCGAGCGAGGTCGGTTTGTCGGGTTCGGTCATGGCGCAGGTCCGATCCTAGTTGGATCATAGTGCAAGCCTGCCCCTCCCGCCCCGTTTCCGGCCTTCGTTGCCCCGAAACGGCGCGCGGACCTTACGAATGGCTCCGGACCGAGTCAAGCTGCAAGACGCCGGGAATCAAGCGCTTTTCCCGGAACTGAGAGGGCGCCTCCGAGGCCTGGCCGTCAGGCGGATTCGCGAAGGGTCTCGGCGGCTTCCAGATCGACCGAGACCAGCTTGGACACGCCCCGCTCGGCCATGGTGACGCCGTAGAGCCGGTGCATGCGCGCCATGGTCATGCGGTGGTGGGTGATGATCAGGAAGCGGGTGATGTCCTTGCCCGAAAGCTCGTCGATCAGGTGGCAGAAACGGTCGACGTTGGCGTCGTCCAGCGGCGCGTCCACCTCGTCCAGCACGCAGATCGGCGCCGGGTTGGTCAGGAACACGCCGAACAGCAGCGACAGGGCGGTCAGGGCCTGCTCGCCGCCGGACAAGAGCGACATGACCTGCAGGCGCTTGCCGGGCGGGCTGGCCATGATCTCGAGCCCGGCCTCCAGCGGGTCGTCGGATTCGATCAGCTTCAGATGCGCGCGGCCGCCGCCGAAGAGGCGGACGAAGAGCTCGGAGAAGTGCTGGTCGACCAGCTTGAAGGCCGCCAGCAGGCGCTCGCGGCCCTCGCGGTTCAGGCTGGCGATGCCCTGGCGCAGGCGGGCGATGGCCGCCAGCAGATCCTCGCGCTCGCTCTGCAGGCCTTCGATTCGCTCGGTCAGCTCTTCGGCCTCGGCTTCGGCGCGCAGGTTGACCGGGCCCATGTTGTCGCGCTCGCGGGTATAGCGCTCGAGCTTGGCCGCGACCTCTTCCTGCGGCGGCAGCTCCTGGCCCGGATCGACCTCGGCGGCCTCGAGCACCTTGTCCAGGCTGCACTCCAGGCGCTCCCGAACCCGCTGCGCGATGGCCTGCAGGCTCGCCTCGGCCTGTTCGACGCCGCCCTCGGCCCGGATCCGGTTCTCGCGGGCCGTCGCCAGCTCGCCCTCGGCCGCCTTCAGGGCCCGGTCGGCCTCGGTCTGCGCGGTCTCGCCTTCGGCCAGCGAATCGGCGGCGCTCCGGCGGGCCGACTCGGCGGCCTCGATCTGCTCGGCCAGGGCCGCGCGCCCTTCGTCCATCTCCTTGGGCCGCGCTTCCAGGACCTCCAGCTCGCGCTCCAGGTGCTCGCGCCTCTGGTCCAGCTCCTTCAGGTGGCGGTCCGCGGCCTCCGCCCGCCGCTTCCAGGACGCGGTGTCCTCGGCGACCTGCGCCAGGCGTCGGCGGCGGTCTTCGGCTTCGCGCTTCAGGCGGGCCAGCTCGGCCTGGCGCTCGGCCAGCTCGCAGCGCAGCTCGCCGACCGCGGTCTTCTCCGCCTCCAGCTTCTCGCGCTCGGCCTCCTGGTCGGGCAGCTCCGCGATCTCCTCGGCGCAGCGGTCGTGCGCCGCAGCGGTCTCCGCCGAATCGGCGGTCAGCATCTCGACCGCCTCCAGCAGGGCGGCCAGGCGGGCCTTCGCGCCGGCGGCCTCGTCGGTCAGCCGGCCGTGGCCCTGGCGCGCCTCGTTCAGGACCGACAGCGCCGCGCGCTGCGCGTCGCGTGCCTGGCGCTCGGCCTCGACCGCCGCCTTGACGCCGTCGCGGGTTGCCTCGAAGGCGGCGCGCGCCTCGGCCTCCAGGGCCTCGGCCTTGGGGAGTTCCGCTTCGATCTCGGCCAGGCGGTTGCGGTGGCGCAGCTGGGTGGCGGCGGAGACCGGCGCGCCGGCGGCCTTGCGCAGGCCGTCCCAGCGCCAGAGGGTGCCCTCGCGGGTGACCAGGCGCTGGCCGCAGGCCAGCTCCGGCTGCAGGCGCGCGCCCTCGGCCTCGTCGGCGACCAGGCCGATCTGCGCCAGGCGGCGCGCCAGGGCCGCGGGGCCGCGCACGAAGTCGGCCAAGCGCCTGACGTTCCCGGGCAGGGCGGGCGCGTCCTCCAGCGCCGGCAGCTCGGACCAGAAGAGCGGCGCGCCGGCCTCGTCCGAAGCGGAGAGGTCGTCGCCCAGGGCGGCGCCGAGGGCGGTCTCCAGGCCGCTGTCGACCTCGACCTTGTCGACCAGGGGCGGGTGATCGCCTTCCGGCGCGGACTGCAGCAGCCCGGCCAGGGCCGCGGCCTCGGCCTGCAGCTTGCCGAGCGCGGCCTCGGCCTCCTGCAGGCGGCTGCGAGCGGCGGTCTCGGCCTCGCGGGCGGGGGCGACCGCCGCCTCCTTGCCGTCCTGCGCCTCGCGCGCGGCTTCGAAGGCGGCCTCGGCCGACGTCAGCGCGGTCTCGGCCGCCGCCAGCTCGCTCAGGTCTCGGGAGGCCGACTCCAGCTCCGCCTTCTCCTTGCGGGTGCCCTCGAGCTGCCGTTCCAGGCGGTCGCGCCGTTCCGCCAGCTCGCCCAGGCGGCGACGCAACGCGCCGGCGTGGGCCTCGGCGCCGGCGATGGCGCCGGACAGGTCCGAAAGATCTGATTCCTTGACTTCCAGACGTCCGGCGGCTTCGTCCCGCAGGGCTTCGGCGCCGGACAGCGCCTCCGCCTCGCCCGAGGTCTGGGCCTCGAGCGCGGCCTGCTCCTCTTCCAGGCGGGCGATCGCGGCCTGGGCGTCGGCGGCGATGCCTTCGTCCCGTCTGCGGTCGGCCATGATCTGGGCCAGGCGCTGGGCGGCCTGGGCCTTGGCCTCGGCCAGGCGTTGGGCTTCGCGCTCCAGGGCGTCGCGCTCGACGACCAGGCGCTGCAGGGCCGCCGCCGCCTCGGCCTCGGCCTGCCGCCGTTCGGGCAGGGCGGCCGCCGAATCGGCCTGGACCTTGGCGCGCTCTGCCGCGACCCTGGTGTTCTCGCTGACCGCGGCCTCGACTTCGGCCAGGCGCCGGCGTGCCTCGGCCAGGCGCCGGCGTGCTGCCTCGGCCTCCAGGTGGAGGAGAATCGCCTCGTGACGCCGGATATGATCGGAGAGGCTGCGGAAACGCCGGGCCTGGCGGGCCTGCTTCTTCAGGCCCTGGAGCTGGCCTTCCAGGGCGCCGACGACGTCGTCCAGCCGCTCCAGATTGGTCTCCGCGGCCCGTAGCCGCAGCTCCGCCTCGTGGCGCCGGGTGTACAGCCCGGAGATGCCGGCCGCCTCCTCCAGGAGCATCCGCCGTTCCGAGGGCTTGGCGTTGATGATGGTGCCGATGCGGCCCTGGCTGACCAGCGCCGGCGAGTGGGCGCCGGTCGCCGAATCGGCGAAGAGCAGCTGAACGTCGCGGGCCCGCACCTCGCGGCCGTTGACCCGGTAGGTCGAGCCGTGGTCGCGCTCGATACGGCGCTTGACCTCCAGTTCGTCATTGTCGTTGAACTGCGCCGGCGCGGTGCGGTCGCGGTTGTCGAGGAAGAGCTGTACCTCGGCGATGTTGCGCGAGGGCCGGCTGGCGCTGCCGGAGAAGATCATGTCCTCCATGCCGCTGCCGCGCATGCGCTTGGCCGAGCCCTCGCCCATGACCCAGCGCAAGGCCTCGACGAGATTCGACTTGCCGCAGCCGTTCGGTCCGACGATGCCGGTCAGGCCTCGCTCGATCCAAAGTTCCGTGGGATCGACAAAGGACTTGAACCCCGTGATCTTGAGCTTCGTGAACTGTACCAAGCCGACCCGTGCTTCCCCTGCTCAGCCGACGGCGGCGCGCGCCGTCAGGACTGCGCGCCGGCCTCCCGCAGGGCCTGCTCGAACTTCTCGAGGCCCTGGTTCCCGACCAGCTTCTTGCCATTGATGATGAAGGACGGCGTGGAGTCGATGCCGTACTCCTCGCTGCCGTACTCGCGTAGCTTCTGAATTTCGACCAGCGCGTCCTCGTCCTGCACGCAGGCGTCCAGACTGGCCTTGTCGATGCCGGCCATGGCCGCCATCTGGGTGATCGCCGCCCGCGGGTCCTGGGCGCGCGTCCAGCGGGCCTGATTGCGGAACAGGATGTCGATGAAGCCGAAATGACGGTCGCCCTCGACGCAGTTCGCCGCCAGTGCCGCGTAGGTGCCCAGCGCATCGAAGGGGAAGTGGCGGTAGACCAGGCGTGCCTTGCCCTCTTCGATCCAGTTCTTCTTGATCGTCGGCAGGGTGTCGGCATGGAAGGCGGCGCAATGCGGACAGGTCAGCGAGGAATACTCGATGATCGTGATCGGGGCGTCGGGGTCACCGAGAATCCGGTCCCTGGCGAAGACGCCCCTTGCATCGGCCTCGAAGGTGTCCTCGGCCTGGCCGGCGCGCCACAGCAGGCCCACGCCGCCACCGGCGGCCAGAACCGCAAGGGCCGCGCCAGAAATCAGGATATGCCGACGTTCCATGATAACCCCTACCAGATATTGTGGATGCTAGTCGTGGCGGCGCCCCGGCACAAGCCGTGTTTTGGCGCTTCCGCTTCACGCTTCTATGTGGGGCCTAAGGCTCAATTGTGGCAAGGCCTTGGCCTTCACCTCTGCCTGTGTCTTCTGAGAGTCCGGCCCAGCCCTTCGAGGGCGTCGCGCAGGCCGTCGTCGTCGATCGTAGCGCTCAGTTCGGCCCCCTCCGGGCCCTCTCCGGGGTCTTCCTGCCGCTCCCGGGCGGGGCCCCCGGCCGCCGCCCGCCGCGGCAGCGGTCCCTGACGAAAGGCCAGGCGCGAGACCGCGGCATAGCCCAGGGTCTGGTTGATCCGCTCGATCAACTGGGGCGACAGGTGCTGGAGCTCCAGGGTCCAGGCGCTCTCGACCTGGAGGGTCAAGGTGCCCTCGGCGCGGCGCTTCGGATCGGCGAAGCTCAGCTTCAGGGGCAGGCAGCGCGCCGCCAGGGCCTCGCCGACGATCTCCGGCCACTCGGCGATCAGGCTGCCTTCGGCCAGGCCGCGGCGGCCCAGGGCCTTGCGCGTCACCTTGGGCAAGGTGGCCGCCAGGGGCCGCAGGCCGCCACGGCGGCGAGCGTCTTGCGGGTCGTCGCGGTCCTTCGCCATGGCCGAGTCGCGGCGCTCCTTGTCTTCCCCGGATCGGCTTCACTATAGAAGGTGTCATGACCATCGCCAGCCGCGAATCCCTCGCCGCCGACCTCCTCGCCTGGTACGACCGCCACGCCCGGCGCCTGCCCTGGCGCGCCCGGCCCGGCGAGACCCCGGATCCCTACCGGGTCTGGCTCTCCGAGATCATGCTGCAGCAGACCACGGTCGCAGCGGTCCAGCCCTACTTCCAGGACTTCCTCGCGCGCTGGCCGCGAATCCAGGACCTGGCGGCGGCCGAGCTGGATTCGGTGCTGACCGCCTGGGCCGGCCTCGGCTACTACGCCCGGGCGCGCAACCTGCACCGCTGCGCCAAGGTGGTGACGGAGGCGCACCACGGCCGCTTTCCCGAGGACGAGTCCGCGCTGCGCGCGCTGCCGGGGATCGGCCCCTATACCGCGGCGGCGATCGCGGCCATCGCCTTCGACCGCAAGGCGACGCCGGTCGACGGCAACATCGAGCGGGTCACGGCCCGGCTCTTCGCGGTCGAGACGCCCCTGCCGCAGGCCAAGGCCGAACTGCGCCGGCTCGCCGAGACTCTGACGCCTGACCGGCGTGCGGGCGACTTCGCCCAGGCCGAGATGGACCTGGGCGCCACGGTCTGCCTGCCCCGGCGGCCGCGCTGCCTGGCCTGCCCCCTCGAGTCGGCCTGCGCGGCCCGGGCGGCGGGCCAGCAGGACGAGCTGCCGCGCCGGTCGCCCAAGGCCGCGCGGCCGACCCGCCGCGCGGTCGCGTTCTGGACCCTGGCGCCCTCGGGCAAGGTGCTGCTGCGCCGCCGCGCGGAGACCGGCCTGCTCGGCGGCATGATGGAGGTGCCCTCGACCGAGTGGCGCGCCGGGGACTGGGCGGAGGCCGAGGCCCTGGTGCAGGCGCCTTTGGCCGCGGACTGGCAGACGCTGCCGGGCCTGGTGCGCCACACCTTCACCCACTTCCACTTCGAGATCGCCGTCTGGGCCGGCCGCACCGCTTCCGAAGACCCGGTGGACGACGGCCTCTGGTGCCCCCTGGACCGCCTGGGCGAGCAGGCCCTGCCCAGCGTCATGCGCAAGATCGTCAAGCACGCCCTCAGGGGCGGCGCATGATCGGACGGCAAGGGACCGCCATGACCGCCGACGCCGGGACGCGGATCGAGGCCGGCTTCGGCCGCCTGCCGCCGGTCATGCTGGAGACCGGCTGAAGCGCGCCGGCGCGGCCCTCATGCACGGCGCGCAATATCAAGGCCAGGAGCCAGGTCGCTTCGCGACCGGGGCCGAACGCGACCGCATCGATTTCGGCGATCCGCTTTCGATAAAGCGCTACGAGAGCGACGCAGATCGACAGGCAGCAGATGGCGGTCAACGCGAGGAGCGCCGCGGCGATTTCCATCGCCTCTGGCGTCATTCACTGTGGCGTTCGGTCGATCGCTTGCTTGCGCAGATGACCGCCGTCTAAGCCCGCTTTTCCAGGCCGGAGAAATCAGCTTGCAACTTTGAAGTCAACGAACTGGTGAACCGCAATTGTACCGAACATGCTCACCATACAAACGATATAGACGATCGCCGTCGTTCGAATGGGACGCAGTGTTTCCGGCGGGATTTTACCATGGTCGATGTACGGCGGGTGGCGCGCGGCCAAGGTCTTAGACATCGACCCAAAGCCGTATTGGATCGAGCGCAAAAGATAAAGCGGAGCCCATGGGATCTTGTAATCAGGCCCCAAGGCGATGGCGTCGATTTCTTCGATCTTCTTGCGATGGATCGCCACGAGAGCGATCCAAAGCACACCCATCGCCATCGTTGTAAAAGATAGAACGACCAAGACGTATTCCATGGGTCCGCGCCCTGCTCAGGGAGATATAGGATAGGTTGCCTCGAACACGATCTCGCCGGTGGTCTCAAAGGCGGACCCTAACGCAAGGCCGCCGCCGAACGCGCCGGCGCCGCCGACGAGAATCCCGCACCAGAGCAGGCTTGTGCCGGTCGACGGCAGCCCCAGTATGATATTGCACATGGCGTAGCCCGCCGCCCCGCCGCCATATACGCCGCCGATGATGCGGCCGGCGAGTCTGAGCGGCGTCCAGCGGCTTGCTAGCTCATCTCCGCCCTGAGCTTCTGGCGGAGCATATCGATGGGCACCAGCTTGCCTTCGACGTCGATCGACCAGAAGGTCCAGCCGTTGCAGGCCGGAGCGCCCTGGACCCGGGCGCCGACCTGGTGGATCGAGCCCTTGCAGTCGGCGGCGATCAGCGTGCCGTCGGCGCGCACCTTGGCCTGCCAGCGCTTGCCCGGACCGTAGAGCACCGCGCCCGGCTCCAGCAGGCCGCGCTCGACCAGCCAGCCGAAGGGGATGCGTTTCTCCTCGCGCTTGTTGGCGATCTCGACCAGGGCGGGATCGCCCGGCGGCGGCACCTTGGCGATGCGCTCTTCGGCCAGGCGGGCGTAGTCGGGCTCGCGCTCCAGGCCGATCCAGCGCCGGCCGAGGCGCTTGGCGACCGCGCCGGTGGTGCCGCTGCCGAAGAAGGGGTCGAGCACGGTCTCGCCCGGCCGGGTCCCGGCCAGGATCACCCGGTGCAGCAGGGCCTCGGGCTTCTGGGTCGCGTGGGCCTTGCGGCCCTGGTCGTCCTTCAGGCGCTCGCCGCCGGTGCAGATCGGGATGTACCAGTCGCTGCGCATCTGCAGGTCGTCGTTCAGCGCCTTCATGGCCTGGTAGTTGAAAGTATAGCGGGCGTCCTTGTCCTTGGCCGCCCAGATCAGGGTCTCGTGGGCGTTGGTGAAGCGCCGGCCGCGGAAGTTGGGCATGGGGTTGGACTTGCGCCAGACCACGTCGTTGAGGATCCAGTAGCCCAGGTCCTGGAGGATCGCGCCGACCCGGAAGATGTTGTGGTAGCTGCCGATCACCCAGAGCGTGCCGTCGTCGCGCAGGACCCGCCGCGCCGCGGCCAGCCAGGCCTCGGTGAAGGCGTCGTAGGCCGCCAGGTCGTCGAAGCGGTCCCAGGCGTCGTCGACGCCGTCGACCCGGGAGTTGTTGGGCCGGGTCAGTTCGCCTGCGAGCTGCAGGTTGTAGGGCGGGTCGGCGAAGACCATGTGCACCGAGGCCTCGGGCAGGCCGCCCATCAGCTCGACGCAGTCGCCGACGCGGATCACGTTGCTTTGCATGACGCCAGGTTCCCCCTTGCGAGGCAGCGGGCATCCTGAGTCAAGTGCGACTCGGCGTCAAGATTCAAGCTGTTAGGGTCGAATCCCCAGAGTCGAGTCGAAAGACGGCAACTACCCGCCGGAAAGCAATTCACGTATCGGCCGGAAAGAGCGGCGGTGCGCCGGGGTCACGCCCAGCTCCTTCAGCGCCGCCTGGTGCTCGGCGGTGCCGTAGCCCTGGTTGCGCTCCCAGCCGTAGCCGGGGAAGCGCGCCGCCAGATCCGCCATCTCGCGGTCGCGGGTGACCTTGGCGACGATCGAGGCGGCGGCGATCGACAGGCTGCGGCCGTCGCCCTTGACCACGGCCTCGGCCGGGCAGGCGAGCTGCGGCAGGCGGTTGCCGTCGACCAGGACCGCCGCCGGGGCCGGCGTCAGCGCGGCCAGTGCCCGCGCCATGGCGGTCATGGTCGCCTCCAGGATGTTCAGCCGGTCGATCTCCTCGACCTCGGCCCGGCCCCGGCCGATCCAGGCCCGCCCCTGGCGGGCCTCGGCCTCCAGCGCCTCGAGGATCTCCGCGCGCTCGGCCGGCTTGAGGGCCTTGGAGTCGTCCAGCCGGGCGAGCAGGCCGGGCGGCAGGGCCTCGCGATCCAGGACCACCGCCGCGGCCACGACCGGCCCGGCCCAGGGGCCGCGGCCGGCCTCGTCGATGCCGGCGACCGGGCCGCCGTACCGGACCGCGAGGCGGGTTTCCAGGCTGTAGTCTGGCATCAGCGGGGCATCACTCGGGCTTGAGGTCCGGCTTGGCCAGGGTGGGCTTGGCCAGGGCGGGCTTGGCCAGGGCGGGCTTGGCCAGGACCGGCAGGGCCTCGCCGCCCTCGGCGGTCGCCTCTTGTCGCAGCCCGGCCTCCGGCGCCTTCCCGCGGCGCCGGACCCGCTTCACGGTCGCGATCCAGAGCGCCGCCAGTCGGTTCTCCGCCCGCAGCGCCGACTTGATGATCAGGCGCAGCTCCGTGCCGAGGGTCAGGCGCAGGATCTCCTTGCCCGAGGTGACCCGCAGCAGGGCGATGCGGTTGAGGCGCCGCGCCAGGGTCATCCAGAGGGGGGCCGTGACCAGGGAGAGGGCGGTGACCGAAACCAGGAAGCGGTGGTTCTCCCAGGAGATCGCACCGACGCTATGGCCCAGGGCGGCCAGGATGAAGGAGAACTCACCCATCTGGGCCAGCAGCACGCCGGAGAGGTAGGCGCGGGGCCAGGGCTCCCCCAGGGCCCGGAGCAGGCCGATGTTGAGCGCGGTCTTCAGCACCGCGACGAAGAAGATCACGACCAGGAAGGTGGCCAGGTTGTCCCAGACGAAGCGCAGGTCGATCAGCAGGCCGATCGACAGGAAGAAGACCATCAGCAGGATCGCCTGGATCGGCTGGCTGTGCCGCAGCATGCCCTTGCGGGCGGTCGAGTTGCCGATCACCAGGCCGGCCAGGAAGGCGCCGTAGGCCGCCGAGAGGCCGAGCAGACCCGAAATGGTCGAGGCCCCGAAGCAGAAGGCGAGGCCGGCCAGCGGGGTCAGGTCGGCGTTGGTGCCGACCAGTCGCGCGAAGGGTAGCCGAATCCGTTTGCGCCGGCTGAGGTAGAAGATCAGCAATGCCAGGAAGCCGACCGAAAGGCCGACCTTGAGCACCGCCTCCACGGCCGGGGCGCCGCTGGACCCGAAGGAGCCGACGATCAGCATCATCGGCACCACCGCCAGATCCTGGGCGATCAGCACGCCGACCGTGATCTGGCCGACCCGGGTCCTGAGTTCGCCGATGTCGTCCAGCATCTTGATCGCGACCGCGGTCGAGGAGAGCGCCACCACGAAGCCGAGCAGGATGGTGAGCTGGGCGCTCCAGCCGGTCGCCGCCGAGAGCGCGGTCATGGCCGTCAGGCCGACGACGATCTGCAGCAGGGTCGTGGTCAGGGCGATCTTCCAGACCTCGCGGAAGCCCCGCAGCGACAGCTCCATGCCGATCAGGAACAGCAGCATCAGGACGCCGAGCTCGGCGAAGAGCGCGATGGTCTCGCGGTTGTCGACCAGGGCGAAGCCGCTGGGTCCGAGGATCGCGCCGGCCAGGATGTAGCCGACCAGGGCCGGCTGCCTGAGGCGCAGCATGAGCAGCCCGCAGCCCAGGGCCGCCAGCACCACCACCGCGATGTTGGTCAGCTGGTAGTGATGCTGGATCTGCTCTTGAATCCCTTGGATCGCGCCGAGGCCGTCCATGGCCGTCACCTTAGCACGGGAGGCGTAAAGAGACCGTCGGTCCCTCCTCCCAAAGTGTCGTGATTCGCCAACCTTCACAAGGATTGTGGCGGCGCGGTGGCGGCGGAGGGGGTTGCCGGGTAAAACCCGTTCCAAGGCGCCGGATCTGTCACAGGACAAGCAGCCGGCGTTCATTCGAACGCGGATAAGCTGCTCTAACTATATGAAATAGATTAAATGACCTGCGCCTAATTGATGCCAATTAGACGCAGTTTGATCTAGGCTGGTCCTCCTTGTTCCAGCCTGACCAGAGGCAAAGCGAGCGAAGCATGAACGACGTCATCCTGCATCACTACCCGCAGTCGCCGGTCTCCGAGAAGGTGCGGATCGGCCTCGGCATCAAGAGCCTGGACTGGCTCTCGGTGGAGATCCCGCGGCTGCCGCCGAAGCCGGACCTCATGCCGCTGACCGGCGGCTACCGGCGCACGCCGGTGATGCAGATCGGCGCCGACGTCTACTGCGACAGCCAGTGCATCCTGCGCGAGCTGGAGCGCCGCTTCCCGGAGCCGAGCCTCTGCCCGGAGGGGGCGGCCGGCATGGTCTGGGGCGTCGGCCGCTGGATCGACGGCGCGCTCTTCGACCACTCCGTCGGCCTGGTCCTGGGCGCCGCGGCCGACAGCCTGCCGGCGGACTTCGCCCGCGACCGCGGCCGGCTCTACCTCGGCCCCGACCACGACCTGAAGCGGGTCCAGGCCGACCTGCCGCACATCGTAGCCCAGATCCGCGGCCAGCTCGGCTGGATCGAGCAGCGCCTGGAGACCGGGCGCCGCTTCATCCTGGGCGAGCGGCCCGGCCTGCCCGACGCCCTGGCCTATCATCTGGTCTGGTTCCTGCGCGGCCGCTGGGCCGGGGGGCCGGCCTTCCTGTCGCAGTTTCCGGCCCTGGAGGCCTGGGAGCAGCGGGTCGCGGAGATCGGCCACGGCCGTTCGACCCCGCTCTCCGCCGCCGCGGCCCTGGACATCGCCCGCGCCGCCGAGCCGCAGACGCCGGAAAGCGAAGACCCGCTCGACCCGCAGGGCCTGGCGCCGGGCCGGGCGGTCCGGGTCCGCCCCGAAGGCGACGGCGGCGACCCGGAGGTCGAGGGCGTGGTCCGCCTGGTCGACCGGGAGCGCATCGCGGTCCTGCGCGAGGATCCGCGTGCCGGCCGGCTCTGCGTCCACTTCCCCCGGGTCGGCTATCGGGTGACGCCGGCCTGACGGCAGCGGCCGGAAGCCCGGTCCCGCCGATACCCCGGCGTCGAACGACCGCCTTTCCTTGCCCGGCGCCGGGCGGCACCATGACAGCCTGGATCGGATCGGGGGAGACGACGCATGATATGGGTCAGCGGCCTCTTGGCCTTGGCGGTGCCCGTGGTTCTCGTCGGCGGCTACTTCAATCGCGCCCAGGGGGACGGCAAAGGCATCGGCTGGCAGTTCATCCGCTTCTCGGTCATCGCCCTCTGCATCCCTGTGGCCGGACTCCTCGCCCTGAACGACGCGCTGACGGGCGAGGCCGCGACGCTGCTCGGCGCCGCCATGAGCTACGCCTTCGCCAAGAAGGACGGCTAGATCAAACTGCGCTTAACTGGAATCGATTAGGCGCAGATAATTTGATCTATCCCATATAGTGAGAGCAGCCCGCGTTCGAAGGAACGCGGGCTGCTCTAGCAGGCTGCTGCACCCGAAGGCTCTCGTCCCGGCGAATCAGAGAGACTGACCGCTCAGGCGCGCTTTCGCTGGGCGTCCGGGGCGGACGCGGGGCGGCGCCGGTCCAGGGACCGCGAGCTGCCGTCCGCCTGGACGATGCGGCAGTGGCGGCGGCGCAACTGGTGCGGCTCGGCGGCGCCGCAGGAATGGGCGATGACCCCGACCTCGTGCATGACGTTGCGGGCGTAGCTGGCGACCCGCTGGGCCTTGTCGACCGGGTCCAGCCCCTTCTGAAGCTGCGGGTCGTGGGTGGTCACCCCGGTCGGGCAGGTGTTCTTGTTGCACTGCAGGGCCTGGATGCAGCCCAGGGCGAACATGAAGCCGCGCGCCGAGGCGACGAAGTCGGCGCCGACGCAGAGCGCCCAGGCGACCTGGCCCGGGTTGATCAGCTTGCCCGAGGCCACGACCCTGACCCGCGGCCGCAGGCCGTGGGCGTCCAGGGTGTCGACGACCAGCGGCAGGCTCTCCTGGATCGGCAGGCCGACGAAGTCGATCAGGCTGGCCGGTGCCGCGCCGGTGCCGCCGTCGGCGCTGTCCACGGTGATGAAGTCCGGTGCCGCGGCCGCGCCGCGGCCGACGATCTCGCGGCAGAAGTCCTCGATCCAGGCCTCGTCGCCGATCACGGTCTTGATCCCGGTCGGCTTGCCGGTGATCCGGCGGACCCGGGCGATGAGGTCGAGCAGGCCGGCGATGTCCTCGGTGTCCAGGTGGCGGTTCGGGCTGACCGAATCCCGGCCGGCGGGGATGCCCCGGACCTCGGCGATCTCCTCGGTCACCTTGGCGGCCGGCAGGAGGCCGCCCTTGCCCGGCTTGGCGCCCTGGCTGAGCTTGATCTCGAACATCCGGACCTGGTGCTCGGCCGCGATCCGGGCCAGGCGCCCCTCGTCGAGCACGCCGACCTCGCTGCAGACGCCGTACTTGGCGGTGCCGATCTGGAACACGATGTCGGCCCCGCCCCGCAGATGCCATTCGGTCAGGCCGCCCTCGCCCGTGTTCAGCCAGCAGCCGGCCAGGGCCGCACCCTTGGACAGGGCCCGGACCGCCGGCTTGGAGATGGCGCCGAAGCTCATCGCCGAGATGTTGAAGAAGCTGGCCGTGGTGTAGGGCCGGGGACAGTCGGGGCCGACGGTGATCGGCCGCGCCGGCACCGAATCCCGGTCGAGGGTCGGGAAGGCGCTGTTGACGAAAAGCACGGTGCCGGCCGGACGCAGATCGCGGGTCGAGCCGAAGGGCACGGTGGTGTCGAGATCCTTCGCCGCCCGGTAGACCCAGCTGCGCTGCTCCCGGTTGAAGGGCAGCTCCTCGCGGTCCATGGCGAAGAAGTACTGCCGGAAGAAGGTGCCCAGATGCTCGAAGAGGTAGCGCAGCCGGCCGATCACCGGGTAGTTGCGGCGGATCGCGTGGCGGGTCTGGGTGACGTCGGCGACGTAGAGCACGGCCAGCGCCAGCACCAGGAGCCCGACCGTCAGGACGAAGAGGCCGGCCAGGACCAGCAGGGCATCGATCAGGTAGCCGCTCAGGGTGCCGAAATCCATACCGAGATCCATGTCGAGTCCCCGCGGTCAGCCGGCGCAGTCGACGCAGCGCATGGTCGCGGGGGCGATCTCCAGCCGCTTGGCCGGGATGTCCTCGCCGCAGTCGCTGCAATAGCCGTAGTCGTCGGCCTCCAGACGCTTCAGCGCGGCCTCGATGGCCTGCAGCCGGCCGCGCCGGCGGCCCTCGACCGCCTGGGCCATGGCCTGGACCTGCAGGGCGTCGATGCGCGACAGCCGGCCGACGCTCTGCTGGTCGAGCTCGACCGGGCGGCGTTCCTCGGCGGCGCCGGCGCTGAGCGCCAGCAGCTCGGCCCGCTCCGCTTCGAGCCGCTGCCGGATCGCGCCGAGATCGAGGTCCTGACGGTCGTTCACATCGGCGCCCTCCTCCCGGGACGAGATCAAACTGCGCTTGACTGGCATCAATTAGGCGCAGACAAGCGGCTTCGCCCGTCGGAGTATAGCCCGGATCCGAGCCGGATCGCCAAGATCCGGCGCCCGCCTCGGGCCCGGCGGTTGCGCCGGTCGCCGGGGGCGGCCGCCTTGCGGATCAGACCCTTGCCGTGCCATCTCCTCGGCGACGGTCTTTCCGGCGTCGCGGAAGAGGCCGGAGCGCACCGCCTGGGTCTCGCCCTCGTCGCCGACCACGCCCCAATGCATGACGCGCCTGCCGTCGTCGTCCAAGGTTTAGCAGTAGAGCAGGCGCTCGCCGTCCGTCTTGTAGAGCTTTCTCATCGCCGGACCTTCGCAGCCGGTTGGCGGGGATCGCATCTTGTACCCCAGGACCGCGCCGCGACTGAAGCGTTGCCTCGGCCGGGCCGCCGCCTTATGACCACGGCAACGGGACAAGGGACAGCGCATGACCACAGCTTTCGACCTCGACGGGCCGCGCTTCGGCCCGGCCTCCGGCCAGGCGCCGAAACAGCTCGTCGTCCTGCTGCACGGCCTGGGCGCCGACGGCAACGACCTGATCTCGCTGGCGCCCTACTTCGCCCAGGTCCTGCCCGAGGCCGCCTTCGTCTCGCCGCACGCGCCCTTCCCCAGCGACATGGCGCCCTTCGGCCGGCAGTGGTTCTCGCTGCAGGAGCGCACGCCCGAAGCCATGCTCGGCGGGGTGCGCATGGCGGCGCCGATCCTCGAAGGCTTCCTCGACGCCGAACTGGAGACGGCGGGGCTGGCGGCCGCGCGCCTGGCCCTGATCGGTTTCTCACAGGGCACGATGATGTCGCTCCACGTCGGCCTGCGGCGCGCGGCCGGCCTCGGCGCCATCGTCGGCTTCTCCGGCGCGCTGCTGGCGCCCGAGCTGCTGCCCGGCGAGATCAAGAGCCGGCCGCCGGTGCTGTTGATCCACGGCGCGGCCGACGAGGTCGTCCCCGCGGAGGCCCTGCCGGCCGCGGTCGCCGCCCTGGAGGCGAATGCCGTGCCCGTGACCCAGGAGCTGCGCCCCGGCCTCGGCCACTCGATCGACGAGCGCGGTCTGCAGCTCGCCGTGGCCTTTCTCAAGGAAGCTCTGGCGGGCGATCCGCAGTCGTCCGAGTAACGCTCTGCCGGGCCGAATCGTGCTCTACGTCAAAAGGTTAGAGTACGATTCAGACAAGAGGTCGATTCGACCTCATGTCATCGCGCTCTAGTACTACAGTTGCATATTCTGCGAATTTGTGATTCGCCAGTCCAGAGATTGGACTGGAGGGCGCAATGTCGGTTTCGGATTGGTCGGGTTCGTGTGTCAGGTGGTCTGAAGACCTTGAAGCCTTGAAGGTCAAGCTG
>JAKSBE010000533.1 GCA_022361275.1 Kiloniellales bacterium | reverse complement strand
CTGGAAGCTAGCGGCTGACGCCGGCCTTGATCGCCCGGTGCAGCGGGTTGAAGCCGATGCGGTAGGCGAGCTCGGCCGGGCTCTCGATGTCCCAGACGCAGAGGTCGGCGGCCTTGCCGACCTCCAGGGTGCCGTGGCTCTCGGCCAGGCCCAGCGCCCTGGCGGCGTTGCGGGTGACTCCGGCGAGGGCTTCCTCCGGGGTCAGGCCGAAGAGCGTGCAGCCCATGTTGAGCATCAGCAGCAGGGAGGTGACCGGGGCGCTGCCGGGGTTGCTGTCCGTGGCCAGCGCGATCGGCACGCCGTGGCGGCGCAGGGCCGCGACCGGCGGCAGCTTGGTCTCCTTCAGCACGTAGAAGGCGCCGGGCAGCAGCACCGCCACCGTGCCGGCCGCGGCCATGGCCGCGACGCCGGCCTCGCTGGTGTACTCCAGGTGATCGGCCGAGAGCGCGCCGAAGCGGGCGGCGAGGGCCGCGCCGCCGAGGTCGGAGAGCTGGTCGGCGTGGAGCTTCACCGGCAGCCCGTTGTCCCGGGCGGCTTGGAAGACGCGGGCTGTCTGCTCGGGGGTGAAGCCGATGCCCTCGCAGAAGGCGTCGACCGCGTCCGCGAGGTCCGATTCGGCGACCCGCGGCAGCATCTCGACCACGGCATCGATGTAGGCCTCGGCGTCGCCCTCGAACTCCGGGGGCAGGGCGTGGGCGCCGAGGAAGGTGGTCCTGACGGTGACCGGATGGACTTCCCCGAGGCGCCGGGCGACCCGGAGCTGCTTCAGCTCGGCCTCCAACTCCAGGCCATATCCTGATTTGATTTCCATGGTTGTCACGCCTTCTTGAAGCAAGGCCTGAAGGCGCTTCTCGGCCGTCGCGTAAAGATCTTCTTCCGCTGCCGCCCGGGTCGCGGCCACCGTCGAGCGGATGCCGCCGCCGGCGCGGGCGATCTCCTCGTAGCTGGCGCCTTCCAGGCGCAACTCGAACTCCCGGGCGCGGTCGCCGCCGTGGACCAGGTGGGTGTGGCAGTCGATCAGGCCCGGGGTGATCCAGCGGCCGTCCAGGCTGGTGACCTGCTTGGCCAGCGAGCCGACCGGGCCCGGGACCTCGCCCAGGGGGCCGAGCCAGACGATGCGGCCGTCCTCGATGCCCAGGGCCGCGTTCTCGATCGCGCCATAGGGCGCGTTGCCGGCGCAAGTCGCAAGGCGGGCCTTGACGAACAGCTGATCCCACATGGTCGTCACCGGCTCCCCATTGTGGCCGCTCGAAGGATCGTCTTAGAGTGCCTGCGCAGGGGAGACAACTCCGGGGATGCCGTGAAGCTTTTTGCCGAGAGCGCCTTGCTGCCGGAGGGCTGGTGCCGCGACGTCCGCTTCGAGATCGGCGCCGACGGCGCCCTGGCCGCCGTGGCGGCGGAGGCGGGGGCCGAGGGCGCCACGCGCCTGGCCGGCCCGGTGCTGCCGGGCATGCCCAACCTGCACAGCCACGCCTTCCAGCGGGCCATGGCCGGCCTGGCCGAGCGCGCCGCGCCGCAGGACGACAGCTTCTGGACTTGGCGCGAGGTCATGTACGGCTTCCTCGGCCGGCTCGAACCGGCGCAGATCGGGGCCATCGCGGCGCAGCTCTACGTCGAGATGCTGGAAGCCGGCTACACCGCGGTGGGCGAGTTCCACTACCTGCATCACGATCCGCACGGCCGGCCCTACGATGACCCGGCCGAGACCTCGCGGCGGGTCGTCGCCGCCGCCGCCCGAACCGGCATCGGGATCACCCAGCTCCCGGTGCTCTACCGCCACGGCGACTTCGGGGGCGCGGCGCCCGACCCGGCGCAGCGCCGCTTCCTCAACGACCGGGAGCGCCTGCTGCGGTTGGTCGAGGCCTTGGCGTCCGATCACCGGGAGGACCCGCAGGTCCGGATCGGCGTCGCGCCGCATTCCCTGCGCGCGGTGACCGAGGCCGAGCTGACGGCGCTGCTGGAGGGCCTCGCGGGGCTCGACGGCGCGGCGCCGGTCCACCTCCACATCGCCGAGCAGCAGAAGGAGGTGCAGGACTGCATCGCCTGGTCCGGCCAGCGGCCGGTCGAATGGCTGCTGAGCCGCTTCGAGGTCGATGCCCGCTGGTGCCTGATCCACGCCACCCACGTCACCGAGGAGGAGACGCGCCGCCTGGCCGAGACCGGCGCGGTCGCCGGGATCTGCCCGACCACCGAGGCCAACCTGGGCGACGGGATCTTTCCGGCCCGGGCCTTCCTCGACGCCGGCGGCCGGCTCGGCATCGGCTCCGACAGTCATGTATCGGTCAGCCCGGTGGAGGAGCTGCGCTGGCTGGAGTACGCCCAGCGCCTGAGCACGCGGTCCCGGAACCTCCTGGCCCGGGACGGGCCCTCCCTGGGCGGCTCCCTCTACCGCTGGGCGCTGGAGGGCGGCGCGCAGGCGCTGGGCCGGCCGATCGGCCGGTTGGCGCCCGGCTGCCGGGCCGACCTCGTGGTGCTGGACCCGGAGGCGCCGGCTTTGCTCGGCAAGGAGGAGGACCGCCTGCTCGACGCCCTGGTCTTCGCCGGCAACGTCAATCCGGTGCGCGACGTCATGGTCGGCGGCCGCTGGCTGGTCGAGCAGGGCCGGCACCGCGAGCGCGACGCCGTCTTGGAAAGCTATCGCAAGGCCCTGAAATCACTGGAACCCTGAGGGCGGGCGCGTGACCGGGATCAGCTTCACCTGCCTTTCGGGCCCGGACATCGCCGCCCTGGAGATGACCGACGACGAGATCCTGGACGCGGTGGAGGCCGGCCTGCGTGCCCAGGGCCGCGGCGAGACCTGGATCGAGCCGCGGGTCCACCTGGAGCCGGACCCGGCCTTTCGCGGCCATTTCAACGTGCTGCGCGGCTACGTCGCGCCCCTGGGACTGGCCGGGGGAAAGATCGTCAGCGGCTACCTCGACAACAACCTGCGCGAAGCGCCGCGCGGATGGGACTGACTCCCTGAACTGCGCAAATCGGCACCGGCGCACGATGACATGAGGTCGAATCGACCTCATGTCATCGTATGGAATAGATCAAACTGCGTTTAATTGAGTCCAATTAGACGCAGTTTGATCTAGGCCGCCTCCCGGACGCCCTTCAGGGCCGCGTAGAGCGCCCGGTACTGCGGATAGATCGCCTCGTACTCCTCGTTTTGCCTAGGGTCGGGCTCGATCGTGCGACGGGTCCGGACCATGGCCTTGGTGCCCTCCTCGACGGAGGCGAAGCGGCCGGCGCCGTGGGCGGCCAGCACGGCG
>JAKSBE010000399.1 GCA_022361275.1 Kiloniellales bacterium | reverse complement strand
GTCGCGTCGGACCGCAGGCTGAAGCCCAGCAGGTCCTTGAAGTCGGTCAGGCCGTTGTTGCCGCCGAAGCCCATGTCGTTGCGGAAGAAGGCGAGCATCAGCGCGAACGTCATGGCCTGGGTGATGATCGAGAGGTAGACGCCGGTGACCCGCGAGCGGAAGGCGAGCCAGCCGAAGACCAGCGCCAGGAGCCCCGGCACCAGCAGCACCATCAGCAGGGCGACGAGAAAGGAGTCGAAGCCGTGCCAGTACCAGGGCAGCTCCTTCCAGTTCAGGAAGACCATGAAGTCCGGCAGCACCGGATGGCCGTAGACCCCGCGCTCGCCGATCCGGCGCATAAGGTGCATGCCCATGGCGTAGCCGCCCAGGGCGAAGAAGGCGCCGTGGCCAAGGCTGAGGATGCCGCAGTAGCCCCAGATCAGGTCGACGCTGAGGGCGAGCAGCGCGAAGCAGAGGTACTTGCCGAGCAGCGCGACCACATAGGACGGCACGTGAAGGGCCGAGCCCTCCGGGACCGCCAGGTTCAGGACCGGCACCAGCACGCCCGCCGCCAGCAGCAGCCCCAGGGTGACCTTGACCCCGAGCGGCGAGAGCAGGCGGCCGTGGTCGCCGGACAGCAGCATGGCCTAGGCCTCCAGCGCCCGGCCGCGCAGCGCGAAGAGGCCGCGCGGGCGCTTCTGGATGAAGAGGATGATCGCCACCAGGACCAGGATCTTGGCGAGCACGGCGCCGGCGTAGGGCTCCAGGAACTTGTTCACCAGGCCGAGCGACAGGGCGCCGACCAAGGTGCCCCAGAGGTTGCCGACCCCGCCGAAGACCACGACCATGAAGCTGTCGATGATGTAGCCCTGGCCCAGGTTGGGGCTGACGTTGTCGATCTGGCTGAGCGCGACCCCGGCCATGCCGGCGATGCCCGAGCCCAGGCCGAAGGTCATGGCGTCGACCCGACCGGTGCGGATGCCCATGGAGGCGGCCATGGCCCGGTTCTGGGTCACCGCCCGCATCTGCAGGCCGTAGCGGCTGTACCGGATCAGCAGGACCAGGACCGCGAAGACCGCCAGCGCGAAGACGACGATCCAGATCCGGTTGTAGGTCAGGGTCAGGCCGCCCGCGACCTCCCAGGCGCCGCTCATCCAGCTCGGGCTGCCGACCTCGCGGTTGGTCGGCCCGAAGACGCTGCGCACCAGTTGCTGCAGGATCAGGCTGAGGCCCCAGGTCGCGAGCAGGGTCTCGAGCGGCCGGCCGTAGAGGAAGCGGATCACGCCGCGCTCGATCCCGACGCCGATCGCCGCGGTCACCAGGAAGGCCGCCGGCACCGCGACCAGCAGGGAGAGGTCGAAGAGGCCCGGCGCGGCGGCGCGGAAGACCTCCTGCACGACGAAGGTGGTGTAGGCGCCCAGCATCACCATCTCGCCGTGGGCCATGTTGATCACGCCCATGACGCCGAAGGTGATGGCCAGGCCGATCGCCGCCAGCAGCAGCACCGAGCCCAGGCTGACGCCCTGGAAGACGTTGGCGAGGACCCGGTTGACGGCCAGGCCCCGCTCGATCTCGTCGAGGGTCTCTTGAGCGGCCGCCCGGATGTCCGGATCGGCCTCCGCCGGCGTGCCGTCCGTGCCGAGCGCCGCAACGGCGGCGGCCAGGGCCCGGACCTCGGGATCGACGAAGTCCGCCAGGGTCCGCAGGGCGGCGATGCGGGTTGCCTTGTCGTCGGACCTCGCGAGCTGCGTCGCCGCCAGCGCCCGGCGCAGGCGCGCCGCCACCTTGGCGTCCCGCTCCCGCTCGAGCGCCGCCTGCAGGGCGGGGATCATCTCGGCCCGCTCGCTTCGGAAGACGGCGTCCGCGGCCCGGATCCGCGCCGCCGGGTCCGGGCTGCCGAGGGTCAGCGACCCCAGCTTGCCCTTCACCAGCTGGCGCAGCCGGTTGTTGATCCGGACCTTTCGGACGGCGCGCCTGCCGACCTCGCCCAGCGCCGCGCCGGTGACCGCATCCGAGATGAGATAGCCGCCGCCGCTGCGCGCGCCGATCACGAAGCGATCGTCCTCCTTGATGCGGAACAGGCGGCCGTCGAGAAAGGCCCGGAGGATCACCACCGCCCGTTCCTCGCCGCCGGCCGCCAGGCTCTCCACGGCCGCCGCCTTGGCCGCGTTGGACGTCTCCGCCAGGCCCTTCAGGTCTGCCGCCAGGTCCGCCGCGGCCGTGGCGGGCAGCAGCAGCGCCGCCGTCACGGCGAGGAACAGGAGGCTGCGGGCCAGGCGGCCGAAGGGCATCGGGGCATCTCCGGGTTCGGGACGGAAGCGAAGGCGGGTCCGGGGACCCGCCTTCCACGATGGGACGGCCTCAGTTCAAGGCGTAGGTCGGCGCCTCGCAGTTGCCGCAGACCCAGGGATAGGTCCAGTCGGCGGTCAGCTTGGCGCTTTCCGGGATGAAGTCGCTCCAGGCGTCGCCGGGCACCTCGCCCTCGGTCGACCAGACCGTCTCGATCATGCCGTCGTCCTGGATCTCGCCGATCAGCACCGGCTTCGACAGGTGATGGTTGACGTTCATCACCGCCGTGCCGCCGGTCAGGTTCGGCACCTTCTGGCCGTACATGGCCTGGCGCACCGCGTCGACCTCGGTCGAGCCGGCCTGCTTGACCGCCTGGGCCCACATCCGGAAGCCGATGTAGGTCGCTTCCATCGGATCGTTGGTCACCCGGTCGCTGTCGCCGATGAAGGCGTGCCACTTCTCGATGAAGGCGTCGTTGGCCTTGGACTCGACGCTCATGAAGTAGTTCCAGGCCGCGAGGTGGCCGACCAGGGGCCCGGTGTCGAGGCCGGCGAGTTCCTCCTCGCCGACCGAGAAGGAAGTGGTCGGCGACGCCTGGAGCGACTTTATCCCGGAAAGCGCCAAGCTGACGGCCGACTGGACCTATCCCTGGGTCTGCGGCAACTGCGAGGCACCGAAGTACGTAACGAACTAGCGTTGCTTCGCCATGGCGGCGGGTCCTTTCGCGGGACCCGCCGTTCAGCTTCTTCTTTTGGGGAATTCCGATTGATGCCGGCCTTGTTCAAGCTGTTCAGGCTGAGGGTGCTCGCAGTACTGGTCTTCCTGCTGGTGCCTTCTGCTGCTTCGGCGGAACTTGCGCAGGACCTCCAGGCGCTGACCGAGAAATCGAACGCTACAAAGGCGGCGGCGGTGGAAAGCCTGGCTGCCGGCGGCCATGAGCGTGCGACACCAATTCTTCAGGCCTTTCTGGCCGGCCGCCTTTTTCAGGTAAAAGAGGACGACCGCATTGTGGTCGCCGAGGACAGTTCCGGCGGCTACCGCATTTTCGATGCGATGACGGGCGAGGCGCTGGGCGAGGTCGGCAAGCGCAAACTGCGCAAGGTGAGGATCAACAATCGGCTGCGGC
>JAKSBE010000235.1 GCA_022361275.1 Kiloniellales bacterium | reverse complement strand
GCCGACCACGCGCGAGCGGCCCTGCAGGCTGAGCAGCGCCTGGACGATCAGGCCCCGCGCCGCCATGTCGCGGGCGGCGGCGGCGCCGGCCGCCAGGGCGGACTCGACCTGGTCGGGCGGCAGCGGCCCGACCTCGACCGTGACCGGGCGCTCGTCGAGGTCGCAGTCGGGCGCCAGCTCGCGCGCCGGCCGCCGGCGGATCGCCGGGTCGGCGACGTCGACGGCGTTGGCGACCAGGGTCGCGGCGACGTCGGCCGCGGCCGCGCTGCCGGCCAGGACCGTGACCGAGTCGGCGATGCCGAGGGAGAAGCTGCGGCCGCGCCAGCCGCTGGTCGCGATGCCGCGCACCGGGCTCTCGGCGGCGACCCGCGAGAGGCCGTCGAGGGCCGGCGCCGCGCCCAGGGTCACGATGCCGGTGGTGAAGCCCTGTCCCGGCGCCAGGTGCAGGGCGATGTCGCCGCCGTTGTTGACGTAGGCCCGGTCGAGCCGGCGCCCGGCGACCATGGCGGCGAGCACCGCGTCGGCGACGGCGCCGGCGACCGCGGCCATGGGGGTGACGAAGACCGCGCCGTGGGGCCGGCAGACCTGCTGCATGCGCCGCGCGACCGCGCCCTCCGGCGTCGTGGCGCCGACGGCGCGGCGCAGCAGGGGCAGCTCCGCGGTCAGCTCCTCGAGGATCGAGCGGAAGCGCCGCCAGGCCTGGTCGTAGGCCCGGGCCTGCTCCGCCGCCGGGCCGAAGGCCTCGAGGACGATGTCGATCGGACCGTGCTGCAGGTGCCGGCGGCGACCGTCGGGCAGGACGGCCATGCAGGGCGGAATGCCGACGCCGGTCACGACTCCTCCTCCTTCCCGGCGAGCGGCGCCCCGGGCCAGGGCGCCTTTTCGTGCCAGCGCAGGGCCTTGAGGCGGCCGTCCCGGCCCGGCTCGGCGGCAACCTCCTCCAGGCGCCGGACCGAGTCGAGGTGGCCGCCCATGGCGGCGTAGTCCTCCAGCCGCAGGGTGAACTCGATGGGCGCGACGATGGCCGGCGTCGGGACGTAGCCGAAGGCCTTGTCCGGCAGGGTGGTGACGTCGACCATGAAGGTGATGCCGCCGCCGGGCCAGACGTAGACCGGCGCCCCACCCGTGGTGACCCGGGTCAGGGCCTGCTTGACCGAGCGGGTCAGGCGGACCGGGTTCTCGGTCACCCCGGCGCGCAGGCTGCCGCCGGCGCCGGCCATGAACAGGACCGTGGCCAGGGCCGGCTCGCAGTTCTCGCCGATCCGCTCGACCACCGTCTGCAGGGGCGCCGGCATCGGGGCCGGCTGCGGCACCAGCTCGTCGTCGAGCCGGAAGAAGGCGGCGTCCTCGCCGGTGGTGCTGACCATCAGCAGGCGCAGGCCCGGCCAGGCGGTCTTGGGATCGATCTTCTCGACGATCGACAACGGGTCGGTGATGTCGGTGCCGCCCCAGCCGGTGCCGGGCTCGGCGACCTGGAAGTAGCGGCCCGGGGTCGACCTGCGGCCGCGCACCCGGATCCCCGAGGGCTTCATGTCGAGGAAGCGGCCCGCCTGGTGCTCGGTCAGGACGCCGGTGATGTGGTCGTCGACCACGATGACCTCGTCGGCGTGGTCCCGCCACTGCCGGGCGAAGATGCCGATGGTGGCGGAGCCGCAGCCGACCCGCATGCGCTCTTCCCGCACGGCGTTGATCACCGGCGGCCGGCCGGCCTGGAGCGTCATCCCGGCGCCGCCGTCGATGGCCATCTCGACCGCCTCGCCGCCGCAGAGCTTGAGCATCGTGTCGCAGGTGACGTTGCCTTCCTTCTTGGAGCCGCCGGTCAGGTGGCGCACGCCGCCCAGCGAGAGCATCTGCGAGCCGTACTCGGCGGTGGTGACGTGGCCGACCTGCTCGCCCGCGACCCGCACCGCCGCGGTCTCCGGCCCGAGGAAGCGGTCGGTGTCGATCTTCACCTTGAGGCCGCAGTAGCTGAAGATCCCCTCCGAGACCACGGTCACCATGTCGATGCCCTCGTACTCGCTGGCGACGATGAAGGGCGCGGGCTTGTAGTCGGGATAGGTCGTGCCCGAGCCGATGCCGGTGACGAAGGTCGGCGCGCCCGAGACCAGGGCGCCGTCCCAGTCCTTGCCGCCGAAGGGCACCAGGGCGCCCGCGCCCTCGGCGACGCGCTGGGTGACCACGAAGGGGTCCAGCCGGGTCAGCGTGCCGTCGAGGTTGCCGTAGCGGTCGCAGGCGCCGCTGCGGCCCGGCCGGATCCGGCAGAGCACGGGACAGGCGTCGCAGGTGACGATGCCGTCGCCGGGTTTCGCCGCGTCGTCAGGCATGGCGGCCGCCTTTCTCCGCTCGCGCCGCCAGGATCGCCGCGCGCACCCGGTGCGGGGTCGCGGGGGCGAAGCGCAGGCGGACCCCGGTCGCGTGATACAGGGCGCCGAAGATCGCCGGCGCGGTCGGGATCAGGGCCGGCTCGCCGATCCCCTTGGCGCCGTAGGGACCCAGGGGCTCCGGGTCCTCGATCAGGATCGTCTCGATCGGCGGCAGGTCGCCGAAGGTCGGGATCAGATAGTCGTGCAGGTTCTCGGTCACGCCCGGCAGGTACTCCTCCATCAGGGCGAAGCCGAGGCCCTGGGCGATGCCGCCGTGGATCTGGCCTTCGACCTGGGTCGGGTTGACCGCCCTGCCGACGTCGTGGGCGGCGACGATGCGCCGGACCTTGACGGTCCCCAGCTCCGTGTCGGCCTCGACCTCGGCCATCTGGGCGGCGAAGCCGTAGGTGGCGTAGGGCACGCCCTGGCCGTTCCCGTCCAGCGGCCGGGTCGGGGGATCGAAGCGGCCCTCGCCGCTCAGCACGTCGCCGCGCGAGTCCGGGGTCAGCGCCGCCAGGTCGATCCGCCGCTCGGCGCCGGCGTCGCGCAGGACGATCTCGCCGCGGCCGATCTCGATCGCGGCGGCGTCGCCGACGTTGCCCAGGCGCAGGATCCTGGCGCGCAGGTCCGCGCCGGCGAGCTGCGCCGCGCGTCCCGAGACGAAGGTCTGGCGCGAGGCCGAGGACTTGCCGGCGTCGGGCGTGAGGTCGGTGTCGCCCATGACGTAGGCGAAGCGGTCGGGCGCCACGCCCAGGGCGTCGGCGCAGATCTGGACCATGACGGTGTTGGCGCCCTGGCCGATGTCGACCGCGCCGTTGTAGAGCAGCAGCCGGCCCTCGCGGTCGATCCCGACCCGCAGGGTCGAGGGGTTGGACAGCGAGGTGTTGCCGCAGCCGTACCACATGCAGCCGAGGCCGACGCCGCGGCGGCGCGCCCCGGCGCCCGCATTGTGCGCCTCGGCGGCGCGGCGGGCCTCTGCCCAGCGCGGCTTCAGCGCCTCCAGGCAGTCGGCGAGGCCGGCGCTGGCCTCCAGGACCTGGCCGGTCGCGGTGGCGTCGCCCTTGCGGAGGGCGTTGCGCAGGCGGAACTCCAGGGGATCGAGGCCGCAGCGCTCGGCCAGCTCGTCGCAGAGCGCCTCGTGGGCCAGGGCGCACTGGGGCACGCCGAAGCCGCGGAAGGCGCCCGAGGGCGGCGCGTTGGTATGCACCGCACGGCTGCGGTTGCGGACATGGGGCACCACGTAGGGACCGGTGGCGTGGATCGGCACCCGGTCGGCCACGGTCGGCCCCCAGGAGGCGTAGGCGCCGGTGTCGAAGTCGCCGTCGGACTCGAAGGCGAGCAGGCGGCCCTCCGCATCGCAGGCCGCGCGCGCGGCGATCCGCGCCGGATGGCGCTTGGTGGTCGAGGCCAGGCTCTCGGGCCGGGTGTAGGTGCAGCGCACCGGCCGGTCGAGGGTCCAGGCCGCCAGGCCGAGCAGGAGCTGGACCGAGGCGTCGAGCTTGCCGCCGAAGCCGCCGCCGCAGGCGGTCGGGATGAGCCGCACCTGCTCTTTGCCTATGCCGAGGACCTGGGCGATCTCGTCACGGTCCATGTAGGGCGCCTGGGTGGTGACGGCGACGGTCAGGCGTTCGCCCTCGCGCGCGGCCCAGCCGGCCTCGGGCTCGATGTAGGCGTGCTCGACGAAGGAGGTCCGCCAGGCGCCCTCGGCGACGAAGGCGGCGGCGGCGAGGCCGGCCTCGACGTCGCCCTTGCGGACCAGGCCCCGGGTCAGGAGGTTGCCGGGCTTGTCGTCCTGGACCCTGGCCGCGCCTTCCGCCAGCGCCGCCTCGATGCCCTCGACCGGGTCCAGCGGCTCCCAGGCGACCGGGACCTCCTCGTCGCGGATCGCCTCGAGGGCGCGCGGGCCGCCGACCAGGGCCAGGACCGCCTCGCCGCGGAAGCGCGCCTCGTCCTCGGCCAGCACCGGCTGGTCCTTGCCGGTCGGATAGATGCCGAAGCGGTTGCTGCCGGGCACGTCGGCGGCGGTCAGGACCGCGACCAGGCCGGGATGCCGGGCGCGCAGCGGGCCGAGGTCGCCGAGGGTAAAGCGCGCCCGCGGATGCGGCGAGCGGAGGGCGCGCAGCCAGAGCGCCTCCGCCGGCGCCCGGTCGGCGCCGTAGACCTCCGCGCCGGTCAGCTTGCCGAGGCCGTCGACCTTGGGCAGGCGCGCGCCCACGGCCGCTCCCGCCGCCGGGGCCTCGCCGAGGCCCTTGCCGGAGACGTCGCGCACCGCCTCGACGATCTTGCGGTAGCCGGTACAGCGGCAGAGCACGCCGCCGAGGGCGTCCATGATCTCGGGCTCCGTCGGCATGGAATTGCGCGACAGCAGGTCCTGGGCCGCCATCAGCATGCCCGGGGTGCAGATCCCGCACTGGGCGGCGCCGTGGCGCTGGAAGGCGGCCTGGAGGGATGAAAGCGACCCGCTCTCCGCCAGGCCCTCGACCGTGGTCACCGCGCGGCCGGCGACCTGCCCCAGGGCGACCATGCAGGCGCAGACCTGCGCGCCGTCGAGCAGGACCGTGCAGGCGCCGCAGTCGCCGGCGTCGCAGCCGACCTTGGTCCCCGTCAGGCCCAGCTCCTCGCGCAGCACCTGGGACAGGCGGGTCAGCGGCGGCGAGCGGGCCTCGACCGGGCGGCCGTTGACGGCGAAGCCGACGCTGGCTTCCCCGATGGTCACGCCGCGCCTCCCAGGGTGACGCCAAGCTCCGTGAGGCAGCGGCGGAGCGCGGTCTCGGCCGCGTCCCAGCGGTAGTCGGCAGAGGCCCGGACGTCGTCGATGGGCGACAGCACGGCACGGAGATGGTCCGGCGACAGGGCCTCGCCCAGCGCGGCGTCGAGGGCGCGGTCCCGCAGCGCCGCCTCCAGCGCCGGCAGGCGCCGCGCGACCGGAGAGCAGGCGCCGACCGCGACCCTCGCCCGCGCGACCCGGCCGGCCTCGGGCTCGATCACCACGGCGATCATGACGATGGAGATCACCAGGTAGCGGCGCGCGCCCAGCTTGACGAAGCGGCCGGCGGCGCCGGGCCGCGGCTTCGGCAGGACCAGGCCGGTGACCAGTTCCTCGGGTCCGCGCCGGGTCTCCCGGTTGCCGACGACGAAGTCGGCCAACGGCAGGCGCCGCCTGCCGCCGGCGCCGGCCAGCTCGACCTCGGCGTCCAGGGCCAGCAGGTTGGGGACGCCGTCGGCGGCGGGCGAGGCGTTGCAGAGGTTGCCGACCAGGGTGCCCGCGTTCTGGACCTGGACGCCGCCGACCTCGCGGGCGGCGGCCTTGAGGCCGTCGAAGCAGGGCGGCAGCTCGACGCCCAGCAGGTCGCTCCAGGTGGCCAGCGCGCCGATGCGCCAGGCCGCGCCGTCGTCCTCTATGCCGCGAAGGTCCGCGAGCGCGGTGATGTCGAGGACGTCGTCGTCGAGGGGCAGGCCGACCCGCGCGGGATAGAAGTCCGTGCCGCCGGCCAGCACCGTGAGCCGCCGCGCGGCCAGGGCGGCGAGCGCGTCATCCAGCGTCCCGGGCCGCAGATAGCTCGACATCTGGCCCGATGCCTCCTCCTGTCCGACCGCGGACCGTCACGGCCCGGTCCATTGCCCGCTTATTTTTGTATGCATACGAACAAAGACAGGATAGGCCCAAGCTGCACGCCATGCAAGAAACCCCTGGGGGGCAAGCAATCAGGTCAGGCGCCCGAGCAGGTCGAGGAAGGTCGTGCGCTCCTCCGGCGAGAGCGGCGCCAGGGTCTCCTCGGTGACCGCCCGGCCCGCCTCGATGGCCGGGACCAGGAGCTTTTCCGCCGCGGCGGTCAGGCGCCAGAGCGTGCGGCGGCGGTCCTTCGGGTCGGGCTTGCTGGCGATCAGGCCGCGCTTTTCCAGGCGATCGATCACGCCCTTCATGGTCGCCGGGTCCATGGCCGTCAGCCGGCCCAGGTAGTTCTGGGAGACCTCGCCCTCGTCGCGGATCTTGACCAGCGCCGCGTACTGGGTCGGCGTCAGCTGCAGCTCCGCGAAGCGGTTCATGAAGACCGCGCTGGCGCGCTGATGGGCCCGGCGCAGGCGGTGGCCCACCTGCGCCTCGAGCAGGTAGTCGTCGTCGGCCGGGGCCGCGGCCGCCCGCGCCTCCGCTGCCCGTTGCCGCTTCATGGAGATCCTCCGGTAAAAACCTTGGCAGGCCGCCGAGAAAGGGCGAGGGCTCGGGCCCTCTTCAGCGACCTGCTACAGGATTATACCTCTCGCTGTGCCACCACAAGGCCAGGCGGCACCGCGTTCCGGCGACCGGCTTGACAGGATGTGGCAGGCCCATTGGATTGACCTGGATCTTCCATCGAGAGCAACCAGCCGGGTCTTCGTGGCACAGCAACCGCCGGACGGGAACATGCGATCGGGCGGCGCCGCCGCCGGGGCATGGCTGGCGCTCGCCCTCGGGTTGGCAGGTGGCCTCGTCGGCCGGCCGGGGGCGGCGTTGGCCCACACCTCCGACAACGCCATCGTGCTGACCCTGCCCAGCGACCTCTACATCGCCGGCGGCAGCCTGGTCGTCGGGCTCTCCTTCCTGCTGGTCGCCCTGGTCGGGACTTCGCGCTTTGCCAGGCTGGAGACCGCGGTCCGGCCCCTCGGCCGGATGCCGGCGGGCGGCGGGACATCGCTGAGTCTGGCCAGCTTCCTGGTCATGCTGGCCCTGATCGGGGCCGGATTCCTGGGCACGCCGGACCCCCTGGCCAACCCCCTGCCGCTGACGGTCTGGACCCTGTGGTGGGTCGGCCTGACCCTGCTGCACCTGGTCTTCGGCAACCTCTGGGCGGTGCTGAACCCCTGGTCCGGCCTCTACGCGCTGCTCGGCCGGCTGCCGGGCCTCGGCCGCCGGGTCGCGCGGCCGCCCTGGCGCTATCCGGACTGGCTCGGCCACTGGCCGGCGGTCGTCCAGTTCCTGGGCTTCGCCTGGTTCGAACTGGTCCATCCGGCGCCGCAGGACCCGACGATCCTGGCGCGGGCGGCCGGCCTCTACTTCCTCGCCAACCTGGCCGGCATGCTGCTCTTCGGCGGGGCGGCCTGGCTGGGCCGGGGCGAGGCCTTCTCGGTCTACTTCCGGATCGTGTCCTGGATGTCGCCCCTGAACGGCCGGCCGGAAGCGGCGGCCGGCGGCGAAGGCGCGGGGCGGCTGCAGCTCACGCCGCCGGGCCTCGGGCTGCTGCGGGTCGCACCGCTGCCGCTGAGCGGCGCCGCCTTCGTGGTCCTGATGCTGAGCACGGTGTCCTTCGACGGCCTGTCGCTGACCTTCCGCTGGCTCGGCGCGATCGGGGTCAACCCGCTGGAGTTCCCGGGACGCTCGGCGGTGCTGCTGCCCAACACCCTGGGCCTGCTGGCGACCTACGGCACGCTGCTCGCCTGCTACCTGGGCGTGGTCTGGCTCGGCCATCGCCTGGCCGGGCGGCCGACCCCGCTCGCCGAGGCCTTCGGCGGCTACGCCCTCTCGGTCGTGCCGATCGCCTTCGGCTACCACCTCGCGCACTACCTGACCATCTTCATGGTCGATGCGCAGTACGCCGCGATCGCCCTCAACGATCCCTTCGGCCTGGGCTGGAACCTTTTCGGGCTGCGCGGCGCGCACGTGACCGCGTCCTTCCTGATGGACTTCCACGCCGTGCGCCTGATCTGGCACAGCCAGATCGCGATCATCGTGATCGCCCACGTGGTCGGGGTCGCCCTGGCCCACGCCATCGCCCTGCGCCAGACCGCCGCACGCGGCCGCGCCGTGGTCAGCCAGATCCCGATGACCGCCCTGATGATCTGCTATACCCTGTTCGGCCTCTGGCTGCTCTCGGCGCCGGTGGCCGGCTAGAGCGGGATGGTTTTTAGGTCGGGCCATATCCGGCCTGTTTGTGAAGTCGTTGGCGCATTCCTGTATGGCCGGGTAGACGGCCTCGGTGGTCCGCTGTCTTTGCCCTTATGGTTGCCGAGACGATGTCGTCTGGCTTCAGGGTCGCAACGAGAACCTGCTCGAGATAGGTTTTGAAGCTGTCGCCATCGGTCGGGCCCTCCAGCAGCCACGGGGCGTCGACCCGACCCTGGCACTTCACCCATTGCCCGCGCCGGCGCCTGGCGCCGCGACAGGCCGCCCTCCTCAACCGCTGCAACCACGCGCTCACGAAGATCCATCGAATAGGGTTTGCCCTGCCTGCTGGCCTCCTTCCCAGCCAACAGGTTGAATCGGAAACGAGCCGACCCGGGAATGCCCCAAACGCGATTCAGCCTATCACCATCCCGCACCAGTACCACGCGGCGTCCGGCCCAGCGTTTTCTCCAGGGCCAGGATGGCGTGGGTCGTCGGGATCACCGTGTCGGGCGTCAGGCTGATGGAGTCGATCCCGACGCGGACCAGGAACTCGGCGATCTCCGGGTAGTCGGAGGGGGCCTGGCCGCAGATCCCGGAATGGCGTCCGTTGCGCCGGGCGCCCTCGACCGCGAGCTTGATCGTCTCCAGCACGCCGGGGTCGCGCTCGTCGTAGTCGAAGGCGACGACCTCGGAATCGCGGTCGACGCCGAGCACGAGCTGGGTCAGGTCGTTGGAGCCGATCGAGAAGCCGTCGAAGATCTCCGAGAAGGCGTCGATCGAGACCACGTTGTTGGGGATCTCGCACATCACGTAGATCTCCAGCTCGTCCTCGCCGCGCCTCAGGCCGTGCTCCGCCATGCGGTCGAGCACGCGGCGGCCCTCCTCGACCCGGCGGCAGAAGGGGATCATCAGCTTGACGTTCCTGAGCCCCATGTCGGCGCGGACCCGGCGCATCGCCGCGCACTCCAGGGCGAAGCCCGCCTCGTACTTGGGATGGGTATAGCGCGCGGCGCCCCGGAAGCCGATCATCGGGTTGGGCTCCTCCTCCTCGAAGGGCGCGCCGCCGAGCAGGCTGCGGTACTCGTTGGTCTTGAAGTCGGACATCCGCACGATCACCGGCTTCGGCCAGAAGGCGGCACCGATGGTGCCGACCCCCTCGGACAGCTTCTCGACGAAGTAGTCGGCGCCGCTGGCATAGCCGCGGGTCAGGCCTTCGATCTCCTTGCGCACGGCGGCGTCCTCGATGCGCTCGGGCTGCAGCAGCGCCAGCGGGTGGGCGCGGATCGATTCCGAGATGATGAACTCCAGCCGCGCGAGGCCGACCCCGTCGTTGGGAACGAAGCTGGTCCGGAAGGCGAGCTCCGGGTTGCCGAGATTGATCATGACGTGGGTCGCGGGGCGCTCCAGCGAGGTCAGGTCGAGCTCCTCGACCGCGAAGTCGCAGACCCCGTCGTAGACCACGCCCTCGTCGCCCTCGGCGCAGGACACGGTGACCTCGCGCCCCTCGGGCAGCCGCTCGGTCGCGCCCTCGGCGCCGACCACCGCCGGGATGCCGAGCTCCCGCGCGACGATGGCGGCGTGACAGGTGCGGCCGCCGCGGTTGGTGACGATCGCGGCGGCGGTCTTCATCACCGGCTCCCAGTCGGGAGTCGTGTTGTCGGCCACCAGCACGTCGCCCGGCGCGACCGACTGGAGCTCGGCGACGCTCCGGACGATGCGGACCTTGCCGGCGCCGATGCGCGCGCCGACCGCGCGGCCGCGCGCCAGGACCGGGCCCCGCGCCTTCAGCACGTAGGTCTGGTAGACGTCGTGGCGGCGCTGCGAGATCACGGTCTCGGGACGGGCCTGGGTGATGTAGAGCGCGCCGGACTGGCCGTCCTTGGCCCACTCGATGTCCATGGGCCTGTCGACGCCGGCGACCTTGGAGTAGTGCCGCTCGATCTTGATCGCGGCCTCGGCGAGCTCGAGCACCTCGTCGTCGCTCAGGCAGAAGCGCGCGGCCTCGGCGTCGGAGGTCGGGACGTTGCGCACGGCCTGGCGGCTCCGGCCCTCGGCGTAGACCATCTTGAGCTGCTTCGCCCCGCGCACGCGGCGCAGGACGCAGCGGTGGCCGGCCTCGAAGGTCGGCTTGTGGACGTAGAACTCGTCGGGGTCGATGGTGCCCTGGACGACGTTCTCGCCGAGGCCGTAGGCGGCGGTGAGGAAAACGACGTCGCGGAAGCCGGACTCCGTGTCGAGGGTGAAGATCACGCCCGAGGACGCCAGGTCGGCGCGCACCATCTTCTGGACGCCGACCGACAGCGCGACCTTGAGATGGGGGAAGCCCTGGTCGATCCGGTAGCTGATCGCCCGGTCGGTGAAGAGCGAGGCGAAGCAGCGCTTGACCGCGTCGAGCAACTGGCCGGCCGAATGGATGTTGAGGAAGGTGTCGTGCTGGCCGGCGAAGGAGGCGCTCGGCAGGTCCTCGGCGGTCGCGGAGGAGCGCACGGCCACGTCGGTGTGGGCGCCGTACTCCTCTTCGAGCCGGGCGTAGGCCGCAGAGATCTCGGCCGCGAGGTCGTCCGGCAGCGGCGCGGCGTAGACGGTCTCGCGGAGCGCGCGGCCGCGTCGGGCGAAGTCGTCGAGGTTGCCCTTGTCGATACCGTCGAGCAGGGTCTCGAGCTTCGGGCGCAGCCCGGCGCCGTCGATGAAGGCCCGGAAGCCCTCGGCCGTGACCGCGAAGCCGCCGGGCACGCGCACGCCGAGGGGCGTGAGCTCGCGCACCATCTCGCCGAGCGAGGCGTTCTTGCCGCCGACCAGCGCCACGTCGTTGATCCCGATCTCATCGAAGGTCTTGAGGTAGCGGAAGCTCTCGGTCATCTGGGCCATCAGCCGTCCATCCGTCCTTGTTGCCTCATGGGTTTCAAGCGGCTCGGGCTCGCCGAGCTCGATCAGCGAGACCGCTCGCGCCCCGTTGTGGCGGAGCCGGCACAGACCCGCAGCCTCGCCCTCCAGACCCCACAACCGCTGCTCTAAGTATCGGTCCGAGCGATCGCGGCACTGATGCAAATCAAGGCGGGGCGAAATCCAGGCGCCGCGGCTGGTGGCTCGCCCCAGAAGTTTTGAGCGGTTTGTGGGCGCGATTTTGGGACGGCGCCGTGGTTGCTCGAACCCAGGAGAGGGTCAACCTCACTGTGTCTGGGCGTGTCACCCCCACCCCGGCCCTCCCCCATCGAGGGGGAGGGCCGGGGTGGGGGTGACACGCCGATTTATCCAAGTCAGCACCGAGATCCTCGACACAGAGATTTTGCCTCTTTGAGATCGGCCGAACGCCACCCGTGGTGATACGGCTTGATCGGGGCTCGACCAGTCATACTCTCTGTGCAGAGCCACTAGCGGTGGAGCAGGATCAGCAGGTCGGTCAGTCGCGTCGAGCCGAGCCCCAGCGAGACCTCCAAGGCGTCCAGAGTGCCGACCGTATCGCCGGTATCGAAGACTCCGTTGACCCTCATGTCCCGGAGCGCCTCGTCGACGATCAGGATCTGTCCGACATGATAGCGGTTAAGCTCGGCGATCACGTCGCCCAGCGCGAGTTCGACGAAGATCAGCTTCCCACGCTGCCACGCCGTCGCCGCTCGGGGATCGACCGTCTCGATCGGCCCGAGACCGAGGCCGGCGGCGTAGGTGACCCGCTGGTTGGCCGAAAGCACCGCCTCCGGGGCGGAGGCCGGCCGCTCCTCCGGCGCCACGGCGACCTTGCTCTCGATGACCGTGACGGTCGTCGCATCCTCGTGCCGGCGCACGAGGAACACGGTGCCGAGTGCGGTGCTGAGACCGTCGTCCGTTTCGACGGCGAAAGGACGGTTCGCGTCCTCGGCCACCGTGAATGCGGCTTCTCCCTTCAAGAGCCGCACGCGGCGCGCTTTTGCGGCGTAGTCGATTGCGATCGCCGACGCGGTATTGAGCACGGCCGTCGACCCGTCGGGCAGTGTCACCTGCTTCGTCTTGCCCACGCCCGTGTGCGCGTCGGCGCGGAGCCGCGTCGGCAGGTCCGTTCCGACGGCCAGGAAGAAAAGGCAGAGGCATGCAGCGAGCCCGCCGGCCGCGAGGCGGCGCCAGGCGCGCGCGGGCGGCGGAGGGCGGCGGCGGGTGTCCGCCGGCGCGGCCCGGGCGACGGCGGGGCCGTCTCCGCGGCGCTGGCGTGCCCGGTTCGCCGGCACGTCGTCGAGTTCGCTCCAGATGCGCTCGACCTCGGCATAGGCCGCCGTGTGCGCGGGATCGGCGGCGAGCCAGGCCTCGAATGCCGCCTGCTCCTCCACCGACAGCGTGTTGCCATCGCGGCGGACGAACCATTCGACCGCTGTGTCCATGGCCGGGCCAGGACGGTCATCCCGCGGAAGGTCGGACAATCCTTCTCCTGCCTCGGAGCGAAAAGAACGAGGAAAGCCGGGC
>JAKSBE010000034.1 GCA_022361275.1 Kiloniellales bacterium | reverse complement strand
GGCGTGATCGCCGCGCGCAGCTCGTTCAGGTTGCCGAAGGCGACGTTGTCGAAGCCCTCGACCGCCGGCCCGAAGCCGGCCAGGTACTTCGGATTGGCGGCGGCGGAGATGGTCGTCAGGGTGCGGCCGTGGAAGGCGCCGCTGCAGGTGATCACCCGGTAGCGCTCCGGATGCCCGGTCTCGTCGTGATACTTGCGCACCAGCTTGAGGCCGCACTCGATCGCCTCGGCCCCGGAGTTGGAGAAGAACACGGTGTCGGCGAAGGTCGTCTCGACCAGGCGGCGGGCCAGGCGCTCGGCCTCCGGAATCCGGTAGAGGTTGGAGACGTGCCAGAGCTTCTGCGCCTGGGCGCTGAGCGCCGCGACCAGGTGCGGATGGCTGTGGCCCAGGGCGTTGACCGCGATCCCCGACGCGAAGTCCAGGTATCGCCGACCCTCGGCGGTGTAGAGATAGGCCCCCTCGCCGCGCTCGAAGGCGAGCTCGGCGCGGGCGTAGGTCGGCATCAGCGCGTCGATCACGCCTGGTCTCCCTTCCGGTCTCTCGGAGGTGGAATCATGGCCGCAGCCGGCAGCCCGAGACTAGGCGGGCCGGCCCGGGGCCGTCAACCGGAGGGCGCGGTTCAGTAGACGCGGGTGACCTCGTAGCCGCGCGCGGCCAGAAGGTTGAGGATTCCCTTGGGCCCCGGCAGGTGCAGCGCGCCGACCGCGATCAGCGCCTTGCCCCGGCGCAGCAGGGCCTCGGCGCGCTGGACCATGGCGCGGTTCCGCCGGTCGTTGAAGCGCTCGACGAAGCGGGCCTGGAAGGCCGGATCCACCCCCTCCGCAAGCTCGGTCATCATGCCGTGGATCGCGGCAAGGTCACCGCCCAGATAGTGCGCGACCATGTCTTCGAAGTGGCTGGCGTTCCGCTCGTAGTCGTCGAGGGTCGCTTCCAGCAGCATGACCTGCTCGGCGTCCGAGAAGGAGTCGAAGAGGTCGATCTGCTCGCCGACCGTCTCCAATGCGACGACCTGCTTGCCCTGGCTCAAGGCGCGGTCCTGCAGATGGAAGTCGAGCGCCCGGGCGCCGCGCCGCTGCCGTTGCCATTCCTCCGGCGGCATCGCGAAGAGCGAGAGCAGCCCCCAAGGCTTGAAGCGGCGCAGCTGCCCGGCGCCGAGGCCGTAGGTGCGGGCCGCGGCGGCGCTGCGCGCGAAGAGCTCAGGCCCCAGGATCTGATCCAGGCTGCGGCCGTCGCCCAGCATCGCGGCCAGGGCCAGGGTCTGCTGATCCCGCGGCGTCAAGACGATCTCGAGCGCCAGAGTCTCCGCCTGGTCCAGCGCCTCGGCGACTGGCGCCGGCAGCGCCAGGACCCGCGGGTCGCTGGTATGGAAGGTTCCGAGAACGTGGCTGGTCCGGCCGTCGGATGCCTGGACCTGCCACAGCAGGCCCTGGCCGTAGGGCAACTCGCCGCCCGACACGGGACCTGGCAGCAGGAGCCAGAGCCCCGCGATCAGAAGGTGAAGAAGACGGCTTTGGGTACGCTGTGCCATGGCGAGCAATCCAGCAGGCAAAACTTAAGAAAGTGTGCGGCCCACTCCGGCTGCGCCGAACCCGGCGAAGTTAGGCCTTGATCTTATAGCCCCGGGCGAAGAGCCGCCAGACCAGGGCGGCGAGCAGCAGGTTCAGCAGGCCGACCAGAAGCAGGCCCTGCCAGGCGGTGGTCTCGGCATAGCCGATGAAGGCGCCGCGGAAGCCGTCGATCACGTAGAATACCGGGTTGAAGGCGATCAGCGTCTGGCCGAGCGCGGGCAGGCTGGCGATCGGGAAGAAGGTGCCCGACAGCAGGCCCAGCGGCAGGACCAGGAAGCTGTCCGCGAAGCTGTAGTGCTCCCACTTGTCCGCCCAGAGCCCGACCAGGGCGCCGAGCAGGGCGAAGAGAAGGCTGCCCAGAAGCGCGAAGCCGAGGATCGTCAGGGGCGCCTGCAGCGGCAGGCCGACGAAGAGCGCCACGACCAGGCCGACCAGGGTCCCGCTCATCGCCGCGCAGGCCATGGCCGAGAGCAGGTAGCCGGCCATGACCTCCAGCGGCGTCAGCGGCGCGGCCAGCAGGTCCTCGACGGTCCGGTTCTGCTTGTCGTCGAGGACCGAGAAGCCGGCGCATTCGAAGGCGGTGTAGCAGAGCGAGAACATCACCAGGCCGGGCGCGATGAAGCCGGTGTAGGTGACGCCGGCGGCAACCTCCCGCTCGGCCCCGAAGGCGACGACGAAGACCGCCAGGAACATCAGCGTGAAGACACAGGGGCCGCCCAGCGATTCCCAGGCGAAATCGAGGAAGCGGCGGATGCCGCGCCGATAGTGCGACCAGAGGCCCAGCCAGTTGACGCGGCCGTAGCGGCGGGGCGGCGTCAGGGTCGCGGGCGGCGGCATCTTGGGAGCCAGCCCGCCTAGGCCTTGAGCCGGTAACCGGTGGCGATCATCCGGTAGGCCAGGATCCAGAGCAGCAGGTTGACCGCGAGGACCACCGCGGCGCCGATCCCGGGGAGGCCGTCGGCGTGGCCGATGAAGCCGTAGCGGAAGCCGTCGATCAGATAGAAGAAGGGGTTGAAATGGGCGATCGCCTCCCAGCCGTCGGGCAGCCGCTCGATCGAGTAGAAGGTGCCGGAAAGGAAGGACAGCGGGGTGATCACGAAGTTGGTGACCGCGGCGATGTGGTCGAACTTCTCGGCCCAGATGCCGCCGATCATGCCCAGCAGCGCCAGCATCAGCGAGGCGTTGATCGCGAAGTAGAGAATCAGCCAGGGGCTGTGCAGCCCGATCGGCACGAAGGCCCACATCGCCAGCCCGACCGCGACCCCGACCAGGACGCCGCGGGTCACGCCGCCGGCCGCGTGGGCCAGGGCGAGCTCGCTGGCCGAGAGCGGCGGCATCAGCATGTCGACGATGTTGCCCTGGACCTTGGCGATGACCAGCGAGGAGGAGGTGTTGGCGAAGGCGTTCTGCATGATCGCCATCATGATCAGGCCGGGCGCCAGGAACTCGGCATAGCCGACGCCGCCCGCGGTCTGCACGCTGCGGCCGAGGGCCAGCGTGAAGATCGCCAGGAAAAGGAGGGTGGTGACGATGGGTGCGAGCAGCGTCTGGGTATAGACGTTGAGGAAGCGCCGGACCTCCTTCAGGTAGAGCGTCCAGAGGCCCCGCCAGTTGACCGCCCCGATCACCCGGGGCGCCGGCGGGCGATCGCTGAAGCTGCGCATTTCCATGCCCGCTGAGATAGGCCGACTGGCCGAACAAGGCAAGGCGCTGGTCGGCCTCGCGGCGATCATGGCATCCTCGCCCGGCGATGGCGGAGTCGGAAGAAAGAGCGGAAGCCGGAGGCCCCCCGATCGGGAAAGAAGGGGCCGGAAACGGGGACGCGCGGCGCAAGCTGCCGCGCAAGGCGACGCCTGCCTACCTGGAGCGGGCGGCGCTGTTCTATCTCGACCGCTACGCCACCTCGGCCGACAACCTGCGCCGGGTCCTGCGCCGCAAGGTCGCCCGCTCGGCGCGGGTCCACGGCAGCGACCCGGCGGAAGGCGAAGAGGCCGTCGAAGCCCTGATCGAACGGTTCCTGGGCGCCGGCCTGCTGGACGACGCCCGCTATGCCGAGGGCCGTGCGCGGCGTCTGGCCCGCCGCGGTCAGCCGCTGCAGGTGATCCGGCTGCAGCTCCTGCAGAAGGGCGTCGGGGAAGACGAGATCGCGGCCGCGCTGGCCGGCCTCGGCGCGGAGGCCGGCGACCCGGAGCTGGCCGCGGCCCTGGCCTATGCCCGCCGGCGCCGCCTCGGACCGTTCCGCGCCGGGGCGCAGCGCGCGGCGCAGCGCGAGCGGGACCTCGCCGCCCTGGCCCGCCGCGGCTTCGCCCCCGACCTTGCGCTCAAGGTGATCGACGCGGAGTCCCCCGAGGCGCTGGAGGCCGAGGCCGCCGCGCCGGACATGGACAGCTAGTACCGACGTGCACAAGTCGGCATATCCCCCCACCCCGGCCCTCCCCCGTCGAGGGGGAGGGAAAAGAACGCGGCCGCCTTTCAATAAACAATAAAGCCCTCCCCCTCGATGGGGGAGGGTGGGGCGGGGGTGACACGCCGGTGGGGGTGAAACTCCGAAATCTGCAAGTCAGCACTGGGCGCCCCGGCGCGCGATCAAGGCGAAGCAGCGATGCGGCACGACCTGGGGGTCGTCCGGAAACTCGGCGGCGAGGAGGGCCGCATGGGCGGCGTCGAAGGCCGCCACTTCGTCCGGTGTCAGGGAACCGCTGACCCCGGCGCTCGCCCGGATCCGGCCGCGCCAGGCCACGTGGCTGTAGGTCACGCCGCTGTCGAAGCTGAAGCTCTCGATGTCGAGGAAGCCGGCGATGGCGAGGGCGGCCGCGTGAAAGCCGTGGAAGCCGTCGCGGCCGTCCAGGGTCCAGGCCGGATTGTGGCGGCGGATCAGCGCCTCGCTCGCCGCCACGACGTTGCCCGGCAAGGGCAGCCAGTCGAAGTGGCAGATCGCGATCCGGCCGTCCGGCCGGAGCAGGCGCCGCGCCTCGGCCGCCGCCGCCGCGGAATCGAACCAGTGCCAGCACTGGCCGGCGGTCACGACGTCGAAGGCACCGTCGGGCAGACCGGTGGCCTCGGCCCCGCCCTCGCGAAAATCTACGTCCAGCCCCTCCGCCGCGGCGAGCTCGGCGCCGGCGGCCAGCATCTCCGGCGCGATGTCCAGCGCCGTTACCGTGGCGCCGCGGCGCGCGAAACCGCGCGCCAAGGTCCCGGTGCCGGTCCCGAGGTCGAGGATCCGCTGACCGGGGCCGCCGATATCATAAGCGGAGAGCCGTTCGAAGAGCCGATCGGGAAAGCCAGCCCGATGCCGGCTGTAGTCGGCGGCAGTCCTGCCGAAATCGACCTCCATCACCGTATCTCCCCTGGGACCCGAACAGCGCGCCGACGCGGCCCCCGGAACGGTCACGGAGGGGTCACGGCAAGCGACCGGCACCGCGGGCGTTATCCAAGGACGAGGCCAAGCCGACAGCGCAACACGATGGAGATGGAGATCCTGATCCCCCTTTCCAAGACGAACGGCGCCCTCGTTCTGGTTCTCCGTCTCGGCGCGACGCCCGGGCTCGCCGGCCGTGTCGTCCCGTTCCGGTGCCAAGCTGGCCCCGGTTTTGTCACGGCACGCGATGGCGACGGCGGGTGTTTCCAAGGGTAGCTCGCCCCCGAAGCAGCAACCCGCCGGAGATGGAGACCATGCACCCCCTTTCCAAGACGACCTGCTCCAAGACGATCTGTGCCTTCCTTCTGGCCTTCGGCCTCGCCGCGACGCCCGCCCTCGCCGACGGCGGCGGCGGTGGCGGCCGCGGCAGCGACGCCTTCTCGGAAGATCCGGACTACAGGACCGCGGTCAAGGAGATCGACAAGAAGAACTACGAGGCGGCGATCCCGCTGCTGCAGAAAGTCGTGGCTTCGGACCCGAAGCACGCCGACGCCTTCAACTACCTCGGCTATACCCACCGCCAGCTCGGCAGGATGGACGAAGCCGTCGGCTTCTATCGGCAGGCCCTGGCGCTCGATCCGGATCATCTCGGCGCCAACGAGTACCTGGGCGAGCTCTGGCTGCAGGTCGGGGACCTGGACAAGGCGGAGAAGCGCCTCGAGGTTCTGGATGACGCCTGCTTCTTCGGCTGCGACCAGTACTACAAGCTGCGGGACGCCATCGACGCCTACAAGAAGAAGGCGGGCAACGGCTGACCGCGGCCCGGGCTGAGCCGCGCCCGGGCCCCTCCCGACCCGCCGGCGCGGCTCAGCTCTAGGGCGGTTTCGCGTCGGCGCCCAGGCGCCGGGCGTCATTCACGGCGATCACCGTGAGCGTGCTTCGCCGCCCGCGCAGCTCGATCTTCTCGCGCGGGAACCCCGAAAGCGCGGCGCCGGCGGCCTGGATGACCGGCTCCGAGACCACGAGCTGGACCCCGAACTCCTTGGTCAGGGCCTCCAGCCGGCTCGCCGTGTTCACCGTGTCGCCCACTGCGGTCAGCGACACCGCCGCGCCGTAGCCCATCTCGCCGACGATGACCGGGCCGCTGTGAATGCCGATGCCGATCCGCAACGGCTCCGGCAAGTCGCCGCGCAGGACCGCGTTCATCTCGGCCAGACGCTCGGACATGCGCCGCGCCGCGTCGAGCGCACGGCGGCTGCCCTCCGCCGGGCCTTTCTCGATGCCGAAGAGTGCCATGACCCCGTCGCCGATGAACTTGTCCAGCCGGCCGCCGGCCGCCTCGACCGCCTCGCCCATGGCGCGGAAGTACTGGTTGAGCAGAAAGACCACGTCGTAGGGCAGGCGGTTCTCCGACAGGCTGGTGAAGCCCCGGATGTCGGCGAAGAGGATCGCGATCTCGCGTTCTTCGCCCTGCAGATAGCCGGGCCGCCGGGCCGCGGCCGTGGCATCGGCCGTGGGCGCGAGCAGCGGCGCGACCTCGACGTCGGCGGTCGGCCGGGTCTGACAGGCCAGGCGGACCCGCGGCGCGGCGCCGATCCGGGCCAGCACGCGCCGCTCCGCCTCGCCCGGCGGCGGCAGATCCTCGACGCCGGCGGAGACCCGCACCCGGCAGGTCGAGCAGCGGCCCCGGCCGCCGCAGACCGAGGCATGGGGGATCCCGGCGGCGCGGCTGACGTCGAGAATCGAGGTGCCGGCAAAGGCGGCGACCCGGCGGCCGCTCGGATAGGTGACGCGGACCGTCCCCTTGCGGCGGTCCCAGGCGTTGCGCAGTTGGCGCGCGACCAGGGCCAGGACGAGGAGGGACAGATAGACCGCCAGGAACAGGCGGAAGACCCGGTCCAGCCGCTCGCGGCCGGCCTGATCGGACGTGCCTGCCGCCGCGAGCAGGGCCTGGAGCCACTGCGGATCCTCGGCCAGCCGCCGGACCTCCAGGCCCGCCACCATGAAGCCGAGCAGGCCGACCAGGGGCAGCACGATCGCCAGGCCGTAGGTGAGCGGCAGCCAGCGGGCATACCAGGACTTCAGGCGCAGCCAGAAATGCAACCCGATGCAGCCGTGGCCCCAGGCGACCAGCACCAGCGCCACGTGGCGCGGCAGCAGCGCCGGATCGAGGATCCAGTAGACGTAAAGCACGTAGGCATAGCTGTCCACGGTGCCCAGAAGCTCGTGCGCGACCCGGGTCCCGAAGACGTGCTGGACGGCCAGCAGGGGGATCGCCAGCCCGAAAAGGAGCTGGGCCCACTCCCAGGCCGGCATGGCCAGCCGGCGGCGCTGGTAAAGGGCCCAGAAGGCCAGCCCGGCATGGACCAGCAGCGCGCCGTAGAGCCAGAGCGTCGCCGGCAGGCTGCGCCAGAAGGCCAGGAAGACCTCTCGCCCCGCCTCGACCGCCGGGAGCGAGACCAGGCCGAGCGCGTGGTTGATCATGTGCGTCGTCAGGAAGAAGAAGAGCGTGATTCCGCTGATCAGGCGCAGGCGGCGAATCATGGTCGTGCTCCCCCCAAAGCCCGATGTCGGATCGAGGTCTCCTGGACTTGGCCCGCCGATCCTATTGTGCGGGCGGGCATCTTTGCAAACGGTCAGGTCGCTCCGGGCGCCGACCAGGTCGCGATCACCGTTGGACGTCGGGCCGCGAGCCCCTAAGATGCCGCGGCCCCGGAGGAGGCGGCGCGGAAAGGCGATGGAGACGAGGGAGCCGGCATGACCGCAGCAGAGGATACGCGCAGCGAAAGACGGCGGCAGCGACGGGCCCGCCGGGCGATGCCGGACACCTCGGTGCCCTCGCCCTGCATCGCGGTCTGCCAGCTCGACGACGCCAAGGGCCTCTGCATCGGCTGCTTCCGCCACGTCGACGAGATCCGCGACTGGCCGATTCTGACCGCGGCCGAGAAGCAGGCGGTCCTGACCCGCTGCGCCCAGCGCCGATCGGGATCGGATGCCTGACGGCACGTCAGGCGAAACGCCCTGGTCGACCCCACCGCCTCCCCGGTGATCTTCCGCCACTGGGCCCGGTTCAAGCTGGTCGGGCTGTTCCCGGCCGCCATCGCCGCGATCGGCACGCTGGCCCTGTTGCTGGCCCTGTTGCTCGTCTGTCTGGGCCTCGCCGTGGGGCCGGCGCCGCCGGCCGCGGCTCCCGGAACCAAGAAAAACACGGCATAATCACCTGCAACCAGGGTTTGTTCCTGGTTCAATATTTTAAATCTTTTGCCTGTATTCCTATCTCCAGATCTCGGCCCCGGCGACCGGGGCGCGGCGCAGCCGGCCGGATGCCTTGCAAACCGCGACCTTGCCGCTGGAGCAATGGCTCCGCCGGTTAACCAAACAGCAAGTAAAAATAGGTAAATTATAGGAGGTTTGTTTGGAAGACTTTGGGAGCGAACCGGGCGGCCGGACGTGGCGGCCGGGTCCCTAGTCTTGGAGCATTCGTGAGTCTTGGAGCAATCGTGTCGTCGCCGACCACCCTCCTTTCGGAGCTCGCCAAGAGCGGTCGCTGGTCGCCATCGGCCAGCGAGCTCGACGACCTGCCGCGGCCCTCGCGCGGCATCACGGCGGCGTCGCTGACGATCAACGTGCTCTCGCTGGCCCTGCCGGCGGTCCTGCTGCAGATCTACGACCGAATCATTCCGAACACCGCGACCGACACCCTGCTGATCCTGATGCTGGGCCTCGTCGTCGCCCTCCTGATCGACGCCGTGCTGCGCGTCGCCCGCTCCAACATCCTGGGCTGGCATGCCGCCCAGTTCGAGCAGATCGCCGGCTCCCGCGCGGTCGACCGGCTGCTCTCCTCGGACATCGGCAGCTTCGAGCGGGAGGCGCCGGGCGTCCACCTGGACCGCCTCAACGCCGTCGACACCTTGCGGGACTTCCTCTCCGGACAGGCCAGGATTCTGGTCGTCGACCTGCCCTTCGTGCTGCTTTTCCTCGGCCTGGTCACCTTCATCGGCGGCCTGCTGGTCCTGGTGCCCCTGGCGGCGTTGCTGCTGCTGGCCGGCGCGGCGCTGATCGTCGGGCGGCAGCTCAAGCTGGCCCTGGAAAGCCGGGCCGCCCTGGACGACCGCCGCTACAGTTTCATCATCGAAGTGCTGACCGGCATCACCACGGTCAAGGGCCTGGCCATGGAGGCGCAGATGCAGCGCCGCTACGACCGGCTGCAGGAGAGCAGCGCCGCCAGCACCTACGAGACCACCTTCTACAGCAACCTGGCGCAGGGCCTGGGCGCCGGCTTCTCCAACCTGACCATGGTCGGCGTCGGCGCGCTGGGCGCGATCCTGGTGATCGATGGCCAGCTCAGCATCGGCAGCCTGGCGGCCTGCACCCTCCTGGCCGGCCGCTCGGTTCAGCCGCCCCTGCGCGCCCTGTCGCTCTGGACCCAGTTCCAGAACATCACCGTGGCCCGCGAGCGCCTGCAGCAGATCTTCGACATCGAGCCGGAAGCGGCCGCCGATGCGGAAGCGGCCGGCGAGATCCGGGGCGCGATCGAGCTCAGGAGCGTGAGCTTCGCCTATCCGGGGTCGCCGCCGCTGTTCCGCGACGTCACCCTGGCGATCGGCGCCGGCGAGGTGGTCGGCATCAGCGGCGATACCGGCAGCGGCAAGTCGACCCTGCTGATGCTGATCCTCGACGCCCTCAAGCCCAGCAAGGGCGAGATCCGCTTCGACGGCCGGAAAATCCGCGACCTGAACCCGCATTCGCTGCGCCGGCAGATCGCCTACCTGCCCCAGAGCGCCATGCTGTTCAAGGGCACGATCATGGACAACCTGACCTCCTTCGGCGGGCCCGCGCAGATCAAGCAAGCCCTGGAGGCGGCGCGCCTGCTGCGCCTCGACGAGGCGATCAACCGCCTGCCCGGGGGCTACGAGACCAAGGTCGGCGAAGGCGCCTTCGAGGCGCTGCCGACCGGCCTGCAGCAGGGCATCGCCATGGCCCGCGCCCTGGCCGGAGCGCCGAAGGTGGTCCTCTTCGACGAAGCCAACTCCGGCCTCGATCAGCGCAGCGACGAAACGCTCAAGACCGCGATCGCCGGCCTCAAGGGCCGGGCCACCATCATCCTGGTGAGCCATCGTCCCTCGCTGCTCGCCCTGGCCGACCGGCAGTTCCTGCTCCAGGACAACCAGCTCAAGCTCAAGCCCGTGCCGCTGGCGCCGCAAGAAGAGGCCTCCGCCTGATGGGCGCCCTGGTCCCGGCAAGCAGCGGCGAGGGCGCCCGGACGCAGCGCCACGACCGCCTGGAGCAGATCCTTCAGAGCGGCGAACTGGGCGAGTTCCGCGCGGTCTCGGACATCGCCGCCTGCCTCATGCCCCTGCTCGCGGCGCTGGGATGGCACGGCAACCCACGGCAGCTGGCGGAAGCCCTGCCGCACTTCGCCGACAGCCTCGACATCGCCGACCTGCGCAACGTCCTGGCCAACCTGAGCTACGTCACCCGGCCCGCCGAGCTTCGCCTCACGGACCTGGACCCCCGGCTTCTGCCCTGCCTCTTCGTGCCCGACCGCGGCGCGGCCACGGTGGTCCTGGAGGCCGCCGAGGGCGGCTTCCGGGTCTTCGACGCCGCGACCTCGGAGGTCGGCTTCCAGGCCGCCCGGCCGATCGCGGGCACGGCCTTCTTCGTTACTGCGCGGGACTCCGAAGAGGAGGCCGAGCGCCGGCCCCAGGACGACTGGTTCCGCTCGGTCGCGGCGCGCTTCCGCGGCCTGGTCCTTCAGATGCTGGGGATCACCTTCCTCAGCAGCGTCCTGGCGCTCGCGGTGCCACTCTTCATCATGACGGTCTACGACCGGGTGATCCCGAGCCGCTCCCTCTCCACCCTGGGCTTCCTGTTCCTCGGCGTCGTGCTGGCCCTGGGCATCGACGCCGCCTTGCGGATCCTGCGGGCCCGGATTCTGGCCTACGTCGGGGCGCGGATCGACGTCATCCTCGGCGCCGCAGCGCTCCAGCAGATCCTCCACCTGCCGGTCGCCATGACCGAGCGGGCCACCATCGGCGCCCAGGTCTCGCGCCTCAAGCAGTTCGAAGCCGTGCGCGAGTTCTTCACCGGACCGCTGGCCGGAGTCTTCCTGGAGCTGCCCTTCCTGGTCATCTTCGTCGCCGTCATCGCGCTCATCGCCGGTCCCCTGGCCTGGATTCCGATCGTCCTGGCCGCGATCTTCCTGTTCACCGCGCTCGCCATCGTCCCCGGCATGCGCAGCGCGGTGGCGGAATCGGGCGAGGCCCGATCCCGTCGCCAGTCCTTCGCGATCGAGATGATCTCGAACATGCGGGCAATCAAGCAATGCACGCTGGAGCGGACCTGGAGCGGCCGCTACCGGGAGATCGCCGCCAAGGCGGCGCTGGCCAACTACCGGACCAGCCGGATCTCGGTCTTCGTCCAGACGCTGTCTCAGACCTTGATGTTCGCCGCCGGCATCGCCACGGCGGCTTTGGGCACGCTGCAGGTCCTGAACGGCGCCATGACCGTCGGCGCGCTGATCGCGGCCATGGCCCTGGTCTGGCGGGTGCTGTCGCCGCTGCAGGTCGGCTTCCTGAGCCTGACCCGGCTGGAGCAGGTCAAGCTGGGCCTGAAGCAGATGAACCAGCTGATGCGCCTGAAGCTGGAGCGGGAACCGGGGCGGATCGGCTCGGGCCTGCGCGACTTCAAGGGCGAGGTCGCCTTCCGGCGGGCCAGCCTGCGCTACACGGCCGATTCCGAGCCGGCGCTCTTCGGCATCAACTTCACGGTCGACGCCGGCGAGATGGTGGCCATCGCCGGCGCCAACGGCGTCGGCAAGTCGTCGATCCTGAAGCTGATCGCCGGCCTCTACCAGCCGCAGGCCGGCGCGGTGACGATCGACGGCATCGATCTTCGGCAGCTCGACGTCGGCGAGCTGCGCACCTCGATCGGCTACGTGCCGCAGAGCTGCCACCTCTTCCACGGCACGATCGCCCAGAACCTGCGCCTGGCCAGCCCGACCGCCAGCGACGCCGAGCTGGCGCAGGCCGCCGTGGACGCCGGCCTGCTGGAGGACATCCTCTCGCTGCCCGACGGTTTCGAGACCCGGCTGACCGACCAGCTGCAGCGCCAGCTGCCGCGCGGCCTGAAGCAGAAGATCATCCTGGCCCGGGCCTACGTCACCCAGGCCTCGATCTACCTTTTCGACGAGCCCGCCTACCATCTCGACGCCGCCAGCGACACGGCGCTGATGCGCAAGCTGCAGCAGCTGCGCGGCCAGGCGACCGTCTTCATCGTCACCCAGCGTCCCAGTCACATGCGCCTGGCGGACCGACTGATCGTGCTCGATTCCGGCACGGTCGCGCTGGCCGGGCCCCCCGAGGCCGTACTAGCGAAAATGCAGAAGGCTGCCGCGGCATGAATGGTCCCTTGAGTCCCCCGAAACAAGACGGCGCCGCCAAGGCGCGCGGCCGCCAGCGCAGCGTGCGCTTCCTCTCCCAGCCCCTGCTGCTGGAGGAGGCCGGCCCGCCCCGCCTGCTGCGGCAGCTTCTGATCACCCTCAGCATCCTGGTCGGCGGCTTCATCGTGCTGGCCGGCGTCACCGAGGTCCAGGAGACCGCGGTCGGCAACGGCCAGGTCATGCCGGCCGGCTCGGTCCACGTGGTCCAGCACCTGGAGGGCGGCATCGTCTCCGACCTCCGGGTCGCCGAGGGCCAGCTGGTCGAGGCCGACGAGGTTCTGGTCCTGCTGGAGCGCGCCGCCGCCGAAGGCGAGCTGGAACAGCTCAAGGCGCGCCAGGCGGCCCTGGCGGTCCGGGCCGAGCGGCTGCGCGCCTTCGTCCTGGACAGCCAGCCGGACTTCTCCGCGGGCGAGACCTTCCCGGCCCTGATCGGCGACCAGGAGGCGATCCTGGAGATGCAGCGGCGGACCCTGGAGAGCCAGCGCGAGGTCCTGCTGTCCCGGATCGACCAGCGACAGGCCGAGATCGACGCCCTGGTCGAGCAGCGGGAAAGCCTCGAGGCCCAGGTCGAGATCGTCGAGGAAGAGGTCGAGATGCGCAGCCAGCTGCTCGAGAAGGGCCTGGTCTCGCGGGTCGTCTACCTCGAGACCAAGCGCAATTTCAGCAAGGCGCGCGGCGATCTGGCCGCCGTCGTCGGCGAGCAGGCCCGCGCCCGCGAGGCCAGGGCCGAGGCCCAGAGCAGCCTGGCCGAGCTGGAGGCGCGCCTGCGCAACGAGGCCCTCGACGAGATGGGCACGGTCAGCGCCGAGCTGGCGCAGGTGACCGAGCTGCTGGCCAAGCTGGAGGACCGTGTGGTCCGGCTCGACATCAAGGCCCCGGTGCGCGGCCGGGTCAAGGGCCTGAACACCCGTACCCTGGGCAGCGTGATCGCGCCGGGCGAGGTCCTGATGGAGATCGTGCCCATCGACGACGTCATGGTCGCCGAGGTCCGCCTCTCGCCCCGCGACGTCGGGCACATCAGGGCGAACCAGAAGGCCGAGGTCAGCGTCAGCACCTACGACACGGTGCGCTACGGCACGATCTCGGGGACCGTGACCCAGGTCTCGGCCTCGACCTTCCAGGACGAGCAGGGCGAGCCCTACTACAAGGCGACGATCTCGCTGGACAGGAACCACGTCGGCCAGCAGCCCGACCGCAACCTGGTCCTGCCGGGCATGGTGGTCGACGCCCGCGTCAACACCGGCGGCAAGACCCTGCTGGAATACCTGCTGAAGCCGGTCTACCGCTCGCTCGACAACGCCTTCGACGAGCGCTGAGCCCGCCCCCTCCCGGCTTTCCCTCGGGGGCCGTAAAGCCTGCGTTAACCTTAAAGTTATACGCTGGGTCATTGCCCAGGGCCGAGACGCCCGGCGGAGTCGCAGGATTGCGAAACTCTCTCAGGCAAGAGCCGGTCGCCGCCCGTTTGCCCAAGGGCCTGACGACACGAGGAGAGCGCAGATGGGACCGACCACCCCGGCCGCCAGCGAGGCACACGGCCTGAACGCAGGCGCCGAGCTCCGCAGCGCGGACGACTTCGCCGGCAATCACCAGCTGGCCTGGATCATGGCCCAGTTCCGGCCCAACGAGCAGACGCCCTTCCAGTTCCTCCTGCTGTTCCGCTTCACGCTGCTGAACATCATCGCCTTCGCCCTGCTGGGGGCCGCCTGGTTCCAGGGCCTGGTCGGGATGGTGACCGCGGCCGACCCGACCCGGCTCTGCACGATCATCTTCCTCGTCTTCCTGGTCGGCCTGGTGTTCTGCGCCCTCCGGGTCTGGCAGACCAGCCGCGAACTGGACCATCTGCACGACTTCGACCCCCTGACCCCCTCCAGGGCGGCCGCCTATCTGGCCCAGATCCGGGGCCGGAGCGACGGCAGCCGTGCGATCCTCTCCTCCGCGATGCGGATCAAGCTGAGCCAGAAGATCGCGGGCATCCGGCACATCGCCGGCAGCCTGGTCCTGCTCGGCCTGGTCGGCACCGTCGTCGGCTTCATCATCGCCTTGTCGGGCGTCGATCCGGACAAGGCCTCTGACTTCGAATCGGTCTCGCCCATGGTCTCGACGCTGGTCGCGGGCATGTCGACCGCGCTCTACACGACGCTGGTCGGCGCGATCCTCAACCTCTGGCTCATGGCCAACTATCGGCTCCTGGCCGGCGGGACCGCCAAGCTGATCATCGGCTTGATCGAATTCGGTGAAAAGCATGCAGAATCTTGACGTCTTCGATGACGAGGAGGGCACGGACACCGTCTTCCGGGACGTGATCCTGCTCGCCCTCGCCGGCTTCGTGGCGATGGTGATCCTGCTGCTGCCGCACCTGAACCCGCCGGCCAAGGCCAAGGAAAGCGTCGACAGCCCGGGCAACGTCATCGTCGAGCTGCGCTGGTCCGACAGCGTCGACGCCGACGTCGATCTCTGGGTCGAGGCCCCCGGCGACGTGCCCGTCGGCTACTCCAACAAGGGCGGCCAGATCTTCAACCTGCTGCGCGACGACCTCGGCCGCCAGGCCGACGTGACCAACCTGAACTACGAGGTCTCCTACAGCCGGGGCGTGCCGGCCGGCGAATACACGGTGAACGTCCATATGTACCGCAACAACGAGAGCGTCTTTCCGCTCCCGGTCTCGATCGTGGTCAGCATCAAGCGCAACCCGAAGGAGGCGGCGCGACAGATCCTCAACACGCAGGTCACGCTGCGGCGCGACGGCGAGGAGCTCACCGCCTTCCGCTTTTCGCTGGACGAGCACGGCTACCTCCAGCCCGGCAGCGTCCACGATCTGCCCAAGCCGCTTCGGGCCGCGAGGTCGTGATGGACGAGCTGCTTCCGCTCTTCGCCGGCCTCACGGTGCTGGCCGGCGTCCTCGGCAGCATCAGCATCTGGACGCCGCGCAAGGTCTGGCTCAAGTGCACCGCGCTGTGCACGCTGTCCTTCTTCCTGCCGGTCGCCTACTTCACCATGACCGACCTGCTGAGCCGGCCGAAACCGGCGGATCTGGAGTGGCTGCACCGGCAGGCGGACCAGGCCCAGGTCCTCGGCACCCGCATGAAGGAGGGCGAGGCGATCTACGTCTGGCTGCAGATGGAAGGCGTGAAGGAGCCCCGGGCCTATGTCCTGCCCTGGGACCAGCAGCTGGCCCGCCAGATGCACGGGGCCAAGCGCGAGGCCGAGAGCAAGGGCCGGCCCCTGATGATGGGCAAGCCCTTCCAGCCGAGCCTCGAGCAGCGGGGCAAGAAGTTCTACGCCGCGCCGCAGCCCAAGCTGCCGCCGAAGACGCCCGCCGAGACCAACACGCCCATGGAGTTCGAGCACCGGAGCTCGCGTGACGGCCTGCAGACCTTCGCCGTGCCGTTGGACGCAGGCGCCCCGCCCCACCCCCCGCCCCGCCCCCTGCCGCTGCCGGACCGGGATCGCTGAGCGCCGCCCCCGCACGGGCGGAACCGGCCGAGACCTGGACCCGGACGGACGAGTTTTATAAGAATAAATTCTTATATCGCCCGTTAACAGAGCCTTATCCGAAGCCGGCCATACTTTCAGCCTCTAGAGCCATCCGCAGCAGCATAAGGGGGGAAGAGGCATGCTCTGGTGGTCCATCAGGACGGTCTTCATGGTCGGCGTCTTGGTCGTCGGGGCGAACGTCATCATCCAGCAGAACTGGGGCGGACCGGCGGCCCAGAGGGCGCCGCAGACCGCGGCCCTGGCCCGCAGCGAAGCGCCGATGCCGTACAGCGGCAACGAGATGAGCATCCAGGTGGCCCGGGACGGGCATTTCTACCTCGACGTCATGATCGATGGCGCCGAAGTGCCCTTCCTGGTCGATACCGGCGCGAGCGGCATCTTTCTCAACCATGAGGCCGCGGACGCGATCGGCATCGACTTCGACGAGTTGGACTACACCATTCGCACCAAGACGGCGAACGGCTACGGGCGCGCCGCCCCGATCAAGCTCCGCGACCTGCGGATCGACGGGATCTATATCGAGGACGTCGACGCCATCGTCAACGACGCCCCGATGTCGATCTCGCTCCTGGGCATGAGCTTCCTGTCGCGCCTGGAAAGCTATGAGGTCCGCAACGGCTACCTGATCCTGCGCTGGTAGGCGCGGGGCGGCCTACAGGTCCTCCGCCGGTCCGGCAGGCGGCCTTCGCCAGACGGCAAAGCCGGCCCCAAAAGCCTGATCCCTTCACACCGAAGCGTGTGAAGGGATCAGGCTTTCGCAGGCTCGAAGTCGGCGCTCGGAACCAAAGGCGGGGGCCGAGCCGGAGCCGTACGCTCTCAGAGGGTGCTTTGGGCGTCGTTCAGTTCCCTGGCGAAGAGCTCGAAGGCGTCGTCGACCGTGGAGCCGAGCGTGGCCAGGCCGCCGAAGATGGCGAGGCTGATCAAGGCCGCGATAAAGGCATACTCGATGGCGGTCACGCCCGACTCGTCTTTGGCGAAGTTTTCGAGGTGCGACATGAACGCCAATCCTCCCCGATACCCAAACAGAAATCTTTGTAAATGATGGCGCCAACGTGTTAATAAATGCTTTCGATACGGTTTTTGCCACACAAGTATTTTCTCTATACTTATATAGTTACGCGAACTCTAAT
>JAKSBE010000201.1 GCA_022361275.1 Kiloniellales bacterium | reverse complement strand
GCCGACGGCCTGGCCGACGTCCTTCGGATGAAGGGTCATGAGGTCGAGGTCGCCTACAACGGGCAGCAGGCGATCCGTATCTTCCGTGAGAGGGAGTTCGATATCTCCTTCATGGACGTGATGATGCCGGGCATGAACGGCGTCGAGAGCTTCATGGAGATTCGCAAGATCCGCCCGGCGGCCAAGGTCATCATGATGACCGGCTACAGCGTCGAGCAGCTGCTCGACCAGGCGGTCCAGGAGGGCGCCTGCGGCATCCTGCACAAGCCGATCAACATCGACGACGTGCTGGAGGCCATGGAGCGGATTCACTCCAAGGGCATGGTCCTGATCGCCGACGACGATCCCGAGTTCAGCGGCGCGATCAAGGACGTGCTGATGGACGACGGCTACAAGGTCTGCGTTGCCCGGACCGGTGGCGAGGCCCTGAAGACCGTGATGAGCGGCGGCGTCGATTACCTGGTGCTCGATCTCAAGCTGCCCGTGATCAGCGGCCTGGAGGTCTATCTCCAGCTGCGCAACCGCGGCCACGACATCCCGACCGTCATCGTCACCGGCCATTCCTCCGAGAACGCCGAGGCCCTGGACGCCTTCAGGTCGATGGAGGTCACGGGGATCCTGACCAAGCCCTTCGACACCGCTTCGCTGCTCCAGCACCTGGACCACATGTCCAGCGGCATCGACTCCCAGCCGGAGCCGGAGCAGGACGCCGCCGAGGACCTGTTCATGGCCAAGCCGGACCGCTCCGAGGACCGGCCGCGCTTCAACATCGAGCGCGGCGGCTACACGCCGGAGGCCTCCGCCGCCGACGAAGCCTTGATGGCGGATCAAGAGGGCTTGGCCGAGACGCCGGCGAGCGATCCGCCGCCGATGGAGCCGCCTATGGCGCTGCCGATGGAGCCGCCTATGGCCTCCCCCATGGACCCGGTGATGGAGCCCGTCATGCCGCCGGCCATGGAACCGCTCGCGGACCCCCTCATGGATTCTCCCATGGATTTCCCCATGGACTCCCCAATGGACTCCCCAATGGACTCCGGGGTGCCGGTGGCAGCGGCAGGGTTCGGGGCCGACGACGGGGCGGACTCCGGTGCGGAGGCGCCGATAGCCATGTACGACGCGCCGCCTCCGGTCGAGGTCGTGCCTCTGCCCGCGCCGTCGGTGGGCGAGGAGCCCGAGCCCTTCATGTTCGCCGAAGAGGCGCCGATGGATCCGGTCCCGGCCGAACCTTACGGGGTGCCGCCGATCGCCGAGTCCGAGCCGGCCGCTCCCGCGATGCCGGTTTCCTTCGAGGCCGAGGAGACCGAGGTCGGGGTCCCGGCGGTCGAGGACGGCCTCTCGGCGCCGATGGAGGCGCCTTCGGTCGCGCCGCCACCGCCGCCCATGCCCGAGCCTGCCCCGGCCCTTGCGCCCGCTCCAGCCCCTCCTCCAGCCCCTCCTCCAGCCCCTCCTCCAGCCTATGTCGAGGCTCCGGTCCCGACCGCCCGGGCGGAGTCTCCGGCGCCGGCCGGAGCGCCGGCGTCGCAGCAGCCGCCCGCCGGCGGCTTCAAGGCCCACCAGCGGACCGGACGGATCCTGGCGGTCGACGACGACGTCGATCTGGTCGAAGGCATCGCCGAGGTTCTGCGCGCGACCGGCTACGAGGTCGAGACCGCGAAGAACGAGCAGGAGGCGCAGCAGAAGATCCAGGACTTCGACGCCCAGGTCGCGCTGCTCGACATTCGCCTCGGCCGGACCAACGGCCTGGACCTGATCCCCTATCTCAAGGAGTACCGTCCGGAGATCTACTGCGTCGTGATCACCGGCAACGCCGACAAGGAATCGGCGATCACGGCCCTGCGCTCCGGTGCCTTCGACTACCTGACCAAGCCGCTGGCGCTGGACAAGCTCTTCGCCGTCCTCGACCGCTGCCTGGGCAAGTTCGACCTGCGGCAGAGGCTGCAGGCGGCCTTCGAGGAGCTGCAGGACGCCAAGAACGTGGCCGATCAGCAGAGCCAGGAAGCCACCACCTTCTTCGCGCGCTACAGCGAAGAGCTCCGTCAGCTCGTCGACGAGGTCAACAACCAGATCTCGCCGCTGGTCATGGCCGACGACGGCGTCGACCAGGAGGACGCGTCGCCGGCGAAGATGGTGCGTGACCAGGTGGGCCGCCTCTACGACCTGATCGAATGCTCGAACGCCTACGTACAGGCCAGTTCCGGGCGGAGCGACGGCAAGGAGCAGCGGCTCGACATCTGCGGTATCGCGGAGCGGGCGGTCGAAGAGGTCCGGAAGCTCCACGGCGGTGTCGCGCCGAAGGTCGCGATCAGCCTGCCTGTGGAACGCCCGGTCGTCTGGGGCCGCGAGAACCAGCTCCTGGAGATGCTGGTCCACATGCTTGGCCAGGCGAGCGACATGGCCGAGGGTAGCGAGCTGCTGCTCGGGCTCAAGCCTTCCGACGACGGCGGGCTGCTGATGATCGTCAAGGGGGCGGAGAGCGATCTCGACTCGGAGGACTTGGCGAAGCTGCTTCAGCCCTTCGGGGCCTCCGAGGTCGCAGCGAAGATCAAGGCCGAGGGCCATCGCAACCCGATGCGCCTGCCCCTCGCCGCGGCCCTGGCAAAGGCGCATGACGGCATGCTGCGGCTGCACGGCGGCAACGGCCAGCCCTTCATCGCCAGCGTGACCTTGCCGGCCTCCCGCGTCACCGAGCCCCGGGACGACGTGCATCCTCAGAGCAAGGCCGAGGGCCAGGTCGCCTGACGATCCGCTGTCACCGTTGAATTGCCCACTGTTGAATTGCCCACTGTTGAATTGCAAGGGCGCCGGCAGGACCTGCCGGCGCCCTCGGCGTCTCTGGCCGTGGTCCGCGCAGGCGCGGGCGCAGGCGGCGGCTTCAGGACCGCCGGCTGAGCGATCAAGGCCTCGTCGATCTCCCGCGGTGCGAAGGTCTTGCCGCCCTTGATTTCAGTTCCTTCGGCCTGGCGGTGACGAAGACATGGCCCGCCTCGTCCCGCCGGCCCCGGTCGCCGGTCTTGAGGCAGCCGCTCTTGCCGAGCCGCTCGGCGCTGGCCGGCCGCAACCACGCCAAATCCAGGGCGTTCGACCGGCGAGGCCGTCCGGGGCAACAAATCATCGTGCTGTGGCAAAACTCACCGAGGTGGCGGGGGCAAACTGCTTTCCTGGCGTCGGCGGATCGTGCTGCACGGGCTCAGGCTGGCTCGATCCCTCGGGTTCGGTCCAGGCGACGGCCGACGATCCGCCTGCAGGCTTCCGGTTGACCGCCCGCCGAAACGTGGGTGGCGAGCCAGATCAAGGGTCTTCCCGACACTCCCTTGTATCACCGGGGGGTAAGGGTGCCGCGCCGCGGATCCGTCCGGGGGGAGAGGATTCGGCGGCGCGGCTCCACTTGGGTCTGGGGTATCGCGGTCCGCCAGGCGGGTCTTTTTGCCCCGGCCAGGCGGGTCTTTTTGCCCCGGAGTGCGATGACTGTGAGGTCGCCTCGGCTTGACATCATCCCGCTTTACGCAGCGCCGAAGACCCCGCGATCCATCAGCTTCCCGCACCTCGCCCCCCGCACTTCGCTCCGAGGTGTCAGGTTCCGCAACGCAGGGTCGTCGGCACACGGACCAAGCCCCAGCCGAAGATCGGATCCCGGCCCGGCGGCCCGAGGTCGCGTGCGGCGTCGCGGAGCAGCGCTCGGGCCGTCTCGCTGTCGCCGTCGCGGTCCGAGCCGCGCAGCAGGGCGAAGGCCGCGCTGACGAAGGGCGCGGCAAAGGACGTCCCTGTCTGAACCACCGTGCCGCCGCCGGCCCTGGCCAGGGGCACGTCGACGCCCGGCGCGGCGAAGGCAAGGTAGGCGCCGCGGGCCGCTGCCCGATAAGGCCGCAATCGGCTGTCGACCGCGGTTACCGCGACCACCGCTTCGTAGGCCGCCGGGAAGGTTTCAACCTTGCCGTTGAGCCGATCGCCCGCCGCGCCGACCAAGATGACGCCGAGCTGGGCACTCTGCTCGACCGCGGTGGCCAGGAGTTCGTTGGCGCCTCCGGAGAAGCTCATGTTGATGACGGCGACCTGCTCGGTGATCAGCCAATCCAGGGCACGAATCAGGTCGAGCGTGTCGGCGCGGTCCCCGTCGTCGCGGGCGTGGAAGGCGTCTGCGGCGAAAAGCAAGGCCTTCGGCAAGAGCCCTGGAACGCCACTGTCGGATGCCCCGACCAGCAGGCTGGCCACGGCGGTTCCGTGCTCGGCCGCGGAGGAGAGGCGGTCCCGGCCACGAAAGATACGCGTGGTCAACTCGGCTGCGCGCAGCGATGGGTGATCGGGCGCGACCGCCGTATCGATCATGCCGACTCGCAGTCCGTAGCCGCATCTGGCGGCTGAGCTGTTCCAGCTCATCAGCTCCTCGGCCAGGCAGTTGCTGTCGCAATCCGGCTGGTTGCGCGGGCTGTACAGCGTGTTGAGGTCGAAGCTCGCGGCCGGCGCGGTCTGCTGTGCCAACTCCACCGCCCGTGCTTCGCTCAGCCCGGGCGGCAGTCTGAGCCGATCGATGCGTCCGGTCAGGGCCGCCAGTTCCGTACCCTCGATGACGCCAAAGCCAAGCCGCTCGAGGTCGCGGATTGCCAGGTCGTCGAGGTTTAAGGCGACGATTTCGCGAAGCTCGAACTCCCGGCCTCCGCTCACCCCACTGCCGGTGGAGCCAAAGGCGGCCTCGTCATCGTCGTCGTCCCCGTCGTCATCATCATCATCGTCGTCATCATCGTCGTCATCATCATCGTCGTCATCGTCATCATCGTCGTCGTCCCCGTCGTCATCGCCGTCATCGTCGCCGTCATCGCCGCCATCGTCCCCGTCATCGCCGCCATCGTCGCCGTCATCACCCCCATCGCTATCCCCCCCGTCGCTATCCCCATCGTCCGCCACGACATGCAACGGGAAAATGAGGCTCGGCGCCGCGACGGCCATCGACAGCAGCAGGACGATCGCCAGTGTCCGGACGATACCGCTTCGACTCTTCGATTTTGGCTGCTTCATGAGTCGCTGTTCCTGCGCTGCTGAAGGCGACCCCTCTCCCCGGGGGCCGGGGAGAGGGGTCAAGGTCCGGTTTTCCTTTCTATCCTTAGGTCTACGCCGAACTCCAGTCTAGCGCTCTTCGTCTGAGCCGGAGAAGAGGGCCAAGACCCGGTCGATCGTTCTGGAGATCGCGGCCTGGACACGGGCCCCGAAGCTCTGCGCTTCCGGTTCATCCGCTGCGGCATCCAGGCCGACGTCGGACCCGTCGCCGTTTTCCGAAATCTCGGCCGGCGCGGCAGCCGTTTCCGGAAAGCTCTCCTCGCTTGGCAAGTCCGGCTCCGAGCCGTCGGGCTCGCTCGTCTGATCGTCAGTTTCGGTTGCGGCTTCGGCCGGGGCAGCCGCGACCTGCGATTCGCTCGCCTCTTCGCTTTCCCCCGGACCGGCGGCGTCTGAGACCTCGGTTTCTGAACCTTCGGCCTCCGTTTTCGCCTCCGCGGTCTGCACTTCCGAGGCGGCCGCGGCCGAGGTCTCGGCCTGGGTCGGGCTGCCGCCGTCAAGCGCCGCCGGGTCGTCTTCGACCTCGGCGGTCTCCGTTTCCAGGTCTTCGGGCTCCGTTTTCGTCTCCGCGGTCTGCGCTTCCGAGGTCGCCGTGGCCGAGGTCACGGCCTGGGTCGGGCTGCCGTCGTCAAGCGCCGCCGGGTCGTCTTCGACCTCGGCGGCCTCGGTTTCCAGGTCTTCGGCCTCCGCTTTCGCCTCCGCGGTCTGCGCTTCCGAGGCGGCCGTGGCCGAGGTCACGGCCTGGGTCGGGCTGCCGCCGTCAAGCGCCGCCGGGTCGTCTTCGGCCTCCGCGGTCCCCGTCTCCGAGGCTTCTGGCTCCGGCTTCGACTCCGAGGTTGTCGCTTCCTCGGCAGCCTCGGGTGCAGCGGCCGTGGTGGCCTCGGCCGTCTCGGCCTCGGAGGCAACCGCTTGAGGGCTCGATTCCGCGGTATCCGCTTCTTCGGCGGCCTCGATGTCGGCGGCAGCCTCGGCCTCTGCCACCGACGCCTCGCCGGCGTCATCACGCGCCGTCGGAACGGCGTCGGCGGTTTCGGCCTCCGGGCCTTCCGTCTCGGTCTCGGGATCTGGGGCGTTCGCCTCGGCGGCCGGCTCGGAGAGCACGTCGGCCGCTTCCGCGGCGTCCGCCGCCTGGTCGGGGTCCTCCGACTCCGGCCCGTCCTCGGTAACGGCAAGCCCCGCCGCCACCACTTTGTCGGGTTTCTGCGTCGGGATCGCGACCTGGGCCGTCGCGTCAGCCTCGGACAGGCTGGCACTGGCCTCGGCCTCGTCGGCTTCGCCGTCCTCCGCCGGTGCATCGACGATCTTCACGGTCGCCGAGGTGCCGCCGGTCAGCGCTTGTTCGGCGATCGCATCTCCGCCGTCGGCTCCGGAGGACGCGGCGGCGCCTTCCGGCAGTCCGGCGGTCTCCAGCCCCTCGTTTGCGGAGCCGCTGCGGCCGGAGGCGAGGGCATCGTCGTCACGACCTTCGCCGCCGACCCCCGCATCTTCTTCCTGATCGCCGGCGCCCGCAAGCGCGGTGCCGGCATCTTCGTCGTCCGATCCGGAGAACAGTGACACCAAACCGTCGAAGGCAGCCGCAAAAGCGTTCTCGATGCCTGCCGCCAGCGCTTCACCGGCGTTAGGTTCCAACCCGTCGTCTTGCCCGCCGTCCAAGCCTTCGTCGTCTAACCCCGCCGCCTCGCCGCCATCATCGTCACCGCCATCCTCGAGTTCGTCCCCATCGTC
>JAKSBE010000097.1 GCA_022361275.1 Kiloniellales bacterium | reverse complement strand
CGGCGCCTTCCACGGCCGCACCCTGACGACCATCTCCGCCGCCGCCAATCCGAAGTACCTGGCCGGCTTCGGGCCGGCGGTCGAGGGCTTCGACAACGTCGCCTTCGGCAACCTGAACGAGCTGCGCGCGGCGATCACGCCGCAGACCGCCGCGATCCTGGTCGAGCCGATCCAGGGCGAGGGCGGGATCCGGCCCGCCGACCTGGCCTACCTGCGCGCCCTGCGCGCGGTCTGCGACGAGTTCGGCCTGCTGCTCTTCCTCGACGAGGTCCAGTGCGGGGTCGGCCGCAGCGGCCGCCTCTTCGCCCACGAATGGGCGGAGATCCGCCCCGACGTCATGGCCGCGGCCAAGGGCCTGGGCGGCGGCTTCCCGGTCGGCGCCTGCCTGGCGACCGAGGCGGCGGCAGTCGGCATGACCGCGGGCGCCCACGGCTCGACCTTCGGCGGCAATCCCCTGGCCATGGCCGTGGGCAACGCCGTGCTCGACGTGGTGCTGGCCGACGGCTTCCTGGCGCGGGTCGAGGCCGTGGCCGGCGGCCTGCGCGCCGGCCTGGAGGGCCTGGTCGAGCGCCATCCCGGGCTGCTGGCGGAGGTCCGCGGCGCCGGCCTGATGCTCGGCCTGCGCTGCCAGGTCCCCAACGCCGAGCTGATGGCGCGGCTGCGCGACGGCGGCCTCCTGACCGTGCCGGCGGCCGACAACGTCCTGCGCATCCTGCCGCCCCTGATCATCGAGGCGCAGCAGGTCGAGGAGGCCCTGGGCATCCTGGAGCAGGCCTGCACGGACTGGCCCAAGGCCGCCTGACCCGCGGCCTGGGCCCCGGCGGTAGCCGGAAGACGCGCTCTCGGCAGGCTTGCGGTCGCGCGGCGCCGACACGACCTGGACCGGACTGCGTCCGTTTGGGCTGAAGCGGGCGCGGGCTTCTGGTCGACACCGCAGCAATGGAGCAGCCTGTCTGCGTTCGTTCGAACGCCGGCCGCTCCGGCCAAGTACGGAGATCCTGAACGTGGACAGCAAAGCCCCCTTCGGCGGGTCCGACGGCGCGGCCGACGCCGTGGAGCCTTTCCTGGTCGAGGCCTGCGGCCTGCGCGGGCGCCTGCTGCGCCTCGGGCCCCTGGTCGAGACCGTGCTCTCGCGGCACGCCTATCCCGAGGCCGTGGCCGGGCGCCTCGGCGAGCTGTTGGCCCTGGCCGGCCTGCTGTCCTCCATGCTCAAGTACGAAGGCGTCTTCTCGTTGCAGACCCGCGGCGACGGCCCGATCTCGATGATGGTCAGCGACGTGACCGCGGCCGGCGAACTGCGCGGCTTCGCGCAGTTCGACGCGGAGCGGCTCGAGACCCTGCTCGACCGCGCCGGGCCCGGGACGCCGAGCCTGCCGCACCTGCTGGGCAAGGGCTACCTGGCCTTCACCGTCGACCAGGGCGTGCACAGCGAGCGCTACCAGGGCATCGTCGAGCTGAACGGCGCGACTTTGACCGATTGCGTGCACCACTACTTCGGGCAGTCCGAGCAACTGGCGACCGTGGTCAAGCTGGCCGCGGACCGGGTCGAGGGCCAGTGGCGGGCCGGCGCGATCATGCTGCAGCGGATGCCGCGCGAGGAGGCCCGGGCCCAGGACCTCTCGGAGGAAGAGGCCGAGGAAGGCTGGCGCCGCGGCTGCGCCTTCCTCGGCAGCTGCACCGAGGCGGAACTGCTCGATCCGCGGCTCGCGCCCAACCGACTGCTCTACCGCCTGTTCCACGAGGACGGCGTGCGGGTCTTCGAGCCCCGGCCGCTGACCCTGGGCTGCCGCTGCTCGCGCGATCGGGTCGCCCGGATCCTGGCCTCGATTCCGCCGGCATCCCTGGAAGACTACAAGGTCGACGACGCCGTGGTGATGACCTGCCAGTTCTGCAATATCGACTACCGCTTCGACGAGATCGAGCTGGCCGAGATCCTCGCACCTTGATCGCGGCGCCGCCGCAGCGTAAAGACCATGTCTGGATTTCAACCTCAGCCTGGCTAAGGACCCGGATATGTTTAGGTTTCCCGGCCGCAAGGTCGTTTTTCTGCTCGTCGCCGCGCCGCTCGCCCTCGCCGGGTGCGAGCTCACGCCGGAGCGCAACGTCTTCCCGGAGCTGACCTACCAGCATCTCGACCCCATCCGGCTCGATGTCCGCGACATCGTGGTCGAGCAGGCCTACAGCCCGCCGCTCGTCGAGCCCAACGTCGACCACGATTTCCCGATCCGGCCGATGGACGCCGCGGCGCGCTGGGCCCAGGACCGGCTGGTTGCGGCCGGCGCGACGCGGACCGCGACCTTCGTGATCCGCGACGCCGCCGTGGTCGAGGTGCCGCTGGAGCAATCGGGCGGCGTCACCGGCGCGCTCACCACCGAACAGTCCGAGCGCTACGACGCCCACCTCGAGGTCCAGCTCGTGATCAAAGACGAGCGCGGCTGGGAGGTGGCCAACCTCGTCGCCGAGGTGACCCGAACCATGACCGTGCCCGAGGACGTGACCCTGAACGAGCGGGAGAAGGCCTGGTACAGCCTGACCGAGAAGCTGATGGCCGACATGGACCAGCGGCTTTCCGAAGGCATCGAGGACAACTTCCAGCGCTACCGGGTCCGCTGACCGCGGCCCCGGTCTGACCCGAACCCGCAGGGCTATTCCCGCCAGAAGGCCCGGGTCAACAGCACCAGCACGGTGAAGAGCTCGAGCCGGCCGAGCAGCATGCCGGCCGAGAGCAGCCACTTGGCGGCGTCGGGCAGGGGCGCGAAGTTGCCGGCCGGCCCGATGATGTCGCCGAGGCCGGGGCCGACGTTGGAGATCGCGGTCGCGGCGCCGGAGACGGCGGTGACGAAGTCGAGGCCGAGGAAACCCAGGCCCAGGGCCAGCACCGCGAAGCTGGCGGCGTAGAGGAAGAAGAAGCTCATCACCGATTCGGCGACCCGCTCCGGGATCGGCCGCTTGTTGTAGTAGGCGATGAAGACGCCGTTGGGCTGCAGCAGCTTCCTGAGCTGCACCAGCGCCGTGGCGTGGACGACCTGGAAGCGGAAGATCTTGATTCCGCAGGTCGTCGAGCCGGCGCAGCCGCCGACGAACATCAGCACGAAGAGGATCGACATCGCGTAGCCGCCCCAGGCGCCGAAGTTGGTGGTCGAGAAGCCGGTGCCGGTCATCACCGAGATGGTGTTGAAGGCGGCGTAGCGCAGCGCGTCGCCGGGATCCTCCATCTGGCCGGTCCGGTACAGCCAGAAGGCCACGCTGAGGACGCCGAAGGCCAGGATCATGATCATCCAGCGCACCTGGCTGTCCTCGACGATGACCAGGGGTCGGCCCTGGGCGGCGCGCAGGTAGAGCACGAAGGGAATGCTGCCGAGGATCATGAAGACGCAGATCGCCCAGTCGATGGCGGCGCTGTCGTAGTAGCCGATCGAGGCGTCCCGGGTCGAATAGCCGCCGGTGGCGATCGAGGTCATGGCATGGGCCACGGCGTCGAAGCCCGACATGCCGAGCATCCAGAGTACGATCGCGCCCAGCGCGGTCAGGGCGACGTAGACGAAGGCGATGCGGCCGGCGAGCTGGGCCGCGCGCGGCAGCACCTTGTCGGTCTCGAAGGCCTCGACCCGGAAGAGCTGCATGCCGCCGACCTGCAGGATCGGCAGCACGGCGACCGCCATGACGATGATGCCGATGCCGCCCAGCCATTGCAGGATCGCCCGCCACAGCAGGATGCCCGGCGGCGCGTAGTCGAGCCCGACGATCACCGTGGAGCCGGTGGTCGTCACCCCCGACATCGATTCGAAGAAGGCGTCGGTGTAGCTGAGCTCGAGCCCGGAGAACGCCAGGGGCAGGGCGGCGAAGGTCGCGATCACCAGCCAGGCCAGATTGGTCATCAGGAAGGCCTGGCGCAGGCTGAAGCTGGTCCAGCCGGCGCGCGTGGTCAGCACCATCAGCGCGCCGACGAAGAAGGTCAGAGCGGCCGAGGCGGCAAAGACCTGCCAGTCGGCGTGTCCCACCGCCACGTCGACGATCGCCGGGATGATCATGGCGATCGCGAGGATGATCAGCAGGATGCCGATGATGAAAACGACCGGTCGCAGGTCGATCATGCAGTCAATCCGTGGCTGCTCCGCTCCCGAGGCCTCCGGCCGCGGCACTGCCGCGGCGCCGGTCCGAATCTCCGGCGCGGGAGCATAGCAAAACCGGCCGGGCCGTCGACGCCCAAATAGTCCCGGATCTCCGGGCGTTTCGGGCTGCCGCCGCCGCCTGGGACCAGGGCGTCATCCGATCAGATTGCAGCGCTTCGCCATCAATCCGGCCGGACGCGAGCGCGTCTGACCGGGAAGGGCGCTATGTCAGGCGTGGACCTGGGAGCCGCCCTGGGGATTGCCGATCAGGGCGAGGAACTCGCGCCGGGTGGTGGCGTTGCTGCGGAACTGGCCCAGCATGCAACTGGTCACCATTGAGACCCCCGGCTTGTGCACGCCGCGCGTCGTCATGCACTGGTGCGCCGCTTCGATCACCACCGCCACGCCGTTGGGCTCCAGCACGTCGTTGATGGTGTTGGCGATCTGGGCGGTCATCTTCTCCTGGATCTGCAGCCGCCGGGCGTAGGCATCGACCACCCGCGCCAGCTTGCTGATGCCCACCACCCGGTGCCTCGGCAGATAGGCGATGTGGGCGCAGCCGATGATCGGCGCCAGGTGGTGCTCGCAGTGGGACTCGAAGCGGACCTGCCGCAGCAGGACCATCTCGTCGTAGCCTTCGGTCTCGCTGAAGGTCCGCTCCAGCAGGGCGCGGGGATCGGTCTGATAGCCCGAGAAGAACTCCTCCCAGGCCCGCGCGACCCGGGCCGGGGTGTCCTGCAGCCCCTCCCGCGCCGGGTCGTCGCCGGCCCAGCGCAGCAGCGTCGTGACCGCGGCCTCCGCCTCCTCGCGGCTCGGCCGCTGCTGCGTTCCGTTCGGCGGCCCGTCGCGCGCAATTTCCACGCCGGGCCGCTCGCCGTTCACCTTGCCGTCGATGTCCTGCACTATGCCGTCGGTCACGCCTCTGTCCTCCCGTTTCCGGGCCCTTGGTCTTGGCCGCTTGGTTCTGGCCGCTTGGTCCGCGCCCGGCCGCCCCCCGTGGGGTCGCCCTGCGGGGCTGCGGATCAGTTCAGGTTGATCCTCTGGTAGGGGCTGTCCAGGGAGAAGGCCGGAATCGCCACGCTGAAGCGGCCGCCCCTGGTGTCTTCCATCTCGTAGCTGCCCATCATGATGCCCGAGGGGGTCGGCAGCGGGGTGCCGCTGGTGTACTCGAAGCTGCTGCCGGGCTCCAGCACCGGCTGCTCGCCGACCACGCCGGCGCCCCTGACCTCCTGGACCTGGCCCAGGGCGTCGGTGATGTGCCAGTAGCGGTTCACCAGCTGGACGGTCTGCTGGCCCTCGTTCTCGATCCGGACGTGGTAGGCCCAGACGTAGTGGTTGTCCTCCGGCGCCGATTGGTCGTCGAGGTAGGCCGGCTCTACGGTCACGCGTATGGAACGTGTCTTTTCGCTATACATCTGATTCGCTTCCCAAGCTCGGCGGTCGTCAGAGAAGTTTACCCCGGAACCCAGACCGGAAGACAGACCTCTTCGGCCGCGGCGTCAAGCCCTTACGGTTTCTCGTGCGCACCTGCGCAGTTCGGTGTGTCGTCCCCAGCCCAACCTGCCGCCTCGATGGGGAGGTCGGGGTGGGGACGACACGCCGATTTATGCAAGCCAGCACTATCCTCCGGTCGCCTTGGACAAGGCGGGAGCGGCCGGTGCCGCCTCGGCCGCCGGATCCTCGCCGAGCTTGAGGACCACGCCGCCGGTGGCCTCGGCGTCGGCCGGGTCGTGGGTCACCAGGAGGGTCGGCAGGCCCTCGGCGCGGGCGTGGTCGAAGACGAAGCGGCGGAAGCGCGCCCTGAGGGCGACGTCGAGCTTGGAGAAGGGCTCGTCCAGCAGCAGCGCCCGGGGCTCCGCCAGCAGAGTCCGCATCAGCGCCACGCGCGCCCGCTGTCCGCCCGACAGGGTGGCCGGGTCGCGGCCGCCGAAACCCTCCAGATGGGCCTCGGCCAGGGCCTCTCGGACCTTCTGCCGCCGGGCCTTTCGGCCGCGCACCCAGGGCGGCACGCCGAAGGCCAGGTTCTCGGCCACCGAGAGGTGCGGAAACAGCAGGTCGTCCTGGAACAGGATGCCGACCCGGCGCCGCTCCGGCGGCAGCGCCGCCAGGTCGCTGCCGTCGAGCCGGATCTCTCCGCTGCTGCGGAAGGCCGGATCGAGGGTGCCGCAGATCAGCGCCAGCAGGCTCGACTTGCCGCTGCCGCTGGGGCCCATCAGGGTCACGGTCTCGCCCGGCGCCACGACCAAGTCCAGCGGCCCGAGGAGCGCGCGCCCGTTCAGTTCCAGGCCGACCTGGTGCAGCTCCAGGGCGCCGGCGAGCCTCGGCCAGGTCATTCGATCACCTTCATGTCCCTACGATGTCGGAACAGCCAGGCCGGGATCAAGAGCGCGAGGCTGAAGGCGACCAGCGGCAGCAGGGCCTGCAGAAAGGCGTAGACCGCGATCACCCGGCGGTCGCCGCCGGCCGAGAGGCTGACCGCCTCGGTGGTCAGGGTGACGAAGCGTCCGGCGCCGGCGAAGAGCGTCGGCAGATACTGGGCCACGCTGACCGTGAGGCCGATCGCCAGGGCGAAGAGCAGGGGCCGCAGCAGCATCGGCAGCTTGACCGTCCAGAACACCCGGCCCGGACGGGCGCCCAGGCAGAGGGCGCTGCGGGTATAGCGTTCGTCCAGGGCCCGGAAGGGCTCGGCCAGGGCCAGGAAGACGTAGGGCAGGACGAAGAGCAGGTGGCTCCAGATCACGGCCGGCCAGCCGCCGTCGAAGCCCAGGCGGACGGCGATGACCTGGGCGCCGAAGAGGAAGGCGACCTGGGGCACCAGGAGCGGCAGGTAGAGCAGCCACAGGATCCGACCGGTCGGGTGCAGGCCGTGGCGCTTCTCGTTCTCCAGGCAGCCCAGGACCAGGACCAGGGCGACCGCCGCGGCGGCCAGCCCGATCAGCAGCGTGGTGCCGCCGGCCCAGAGCAGGCCGTCGGACTGGCGCAGCCAGTTGTCGAGGCTCCACGCGCCGGGCAGGGCATCGGGGTAGCGCCAGCGCCGGGCGAAGGACCAGACGGCCAGGCCCAGCATGCCCGCGATCGAAAGCCCGAAGCAGAGCGAGACCAGGGCGGCGACGCCGCGCGGCAGCCAGGCCCCGCTGCGGCCCCGCCCCCCGGCGAAGAGCCAGCGGCGCCCGAGCCGGACCGCCAGCCGTTCGCCCAGGTGCCAGAGCCCGATCGCGACCGCCACCAGGACGAGCTGCAGGGTCGCTCCGGCGGCGCCGAGGAAGCGCAGGCTCAGCTCCGGGTCGTGGAACCAGCGGAATACGAGAACGGCCAGGGGCGGCGGGGTCGCCGGCGCCAGGATCATCGCCATGTCGACCACCGACAGGGAGTAGGCGAGCACGGCATAGATCGGCAGGCGGATCTGCGGATAGATCGCCGGCAGCACGGTCTTGATCCAGGCCATGACCGGGCCGTAGCCCAGGGTGCGCGCCACCGCCAGGCGCTGGTCGGCCCGGGTCTGGCCGATTGCGCCGAGCATCATCAGCAGCAGGAAGGGCAGTTCCTTCAAGGTCAGCCCCAGGGCCAGCGCCAGGCCGTAGGGGTCCTGGACGATGGCCAGATCGAGGGGCCGCTCCCAGCCGGTCAGCCCGGGCGAGACCAGCCGTGCGAGCCAGCCGCTGGGCGCGATCAGGAAGGCCAGGCCGATGGCCAGGGCGACGTGCGGCATGGCCAGCAGCGGTGCCAGCAGGCGGCGAAGCAGAAAGAAGGCCCGGGTCTCGTAGCAGGTGGCGAGGAAGCCGACCGCGAGGACGAAGGACGCCAGGCTCGCCAGGAGCCCGCTGACCAGGGTCAGCCTGAGGCTCTTGCCCAGGCCCGGATAGGCGGCCAGCTCGACCCAGGGCCGCAGGCCGAGGGCCTCGCCGCCCAGGGCCGGAAGATAGCCGAAGGCCGGCAGCCAGGTACCGACCAGCCCGGCGGCGATCGGCCCCAGGAACAGCAGCAGGGTGGCGACCGGAACCGCCCGCAGCCAGCGGCCGCGTGCCGGGGCCGCCGCCCCGGCCGGGATCAGCGGCTGTAGCGCCTCAGCCATTCGACCTCGATCCTGGTCATCCAGGACGGATGCGGCTCCAGCAGGGTCCGGCCCAGGGCCTCGGGGGACAGGGTCGCCGGCCCCTGGGGCAAGGCCTCGAACAGACGGCGCGCCTCGGGCGCAAGCTTGGCGAGGTCGAGCACCGTGTCGTCACCCCAGACCTCGCTGCTCTGCTTGCGGGCCTGGGCCTCGGGGCTCAGCAGGAAGTTGGCCACCACCATGGCGCCTTCCGCGTTGCTGGCGTTGTAGGGGATGGCGACGAAGTGGGTATTGCCGATGGTGCCCTCTGGGAAGACGAAGACCCGCGCGGTCTCGGGCAACTGGCCGTCCGCGATCAGCGACGAGGCCTCGGAGGGGTGGAAGGACAAGGCGATGTCGATCTCGCCGTCGTTCAGCAGTTGGCGCTGGGCCGGACCGCTGGCCGGGAAGGCTTCGCCGCCGCGCCACATGAAGGGATGCAGGGTCTCGAGATAGCGCCACAGCGGCGTCGTCACGCGACGGAAGGTCTCCTCGTCCGGCACCTCCGCCTGCAGCACGCGCGCATCTTCGGTGAGCTCGATCAGGGCCTGCTTCAGGAAGGTCGAGCCGAGAAAATCCGGCGGCGCCGGATAGGTGAAGCG
>JAKSBE010000063.1 GCA_022361275.1 Kiloniellales bacterium | reverse complement strand
CCCATGATGTCCCAGGTCAGGGCGAAGAGGATCATGATCCAGAGCACCGAGAGCTGGTTGGTGTAGGCGGGAAAGACCAGCGGCGCCGCGATCCCGGCGATCAGGACCGTGGCGTAGAGCACGCGCAAGAATGCAAAGGTGGCGACGGCGCTGCCGAAGCAGAGAAAGTAAAACAGCAAGGCACGGTCGTCCGGTTCGCCGGGGTAGGTGGGCATGGAGATGCCGCTGCCGCCGCCCAGCCAGTCCCAGGCGCCCACCAGTTCGCCCGCCGCAATGGCCACGCCCAGCGTGCCGATGGCGAAATAGGGCCCCCGCAGGCCGAAGACGATCCAGCCGAAGATCACCGCGAAGATGGCGGAAATCACCGCCGAGGCGAGGATGCCGAGCATCAGGCCGAGGTAGTACTGGCCCGGCGTGAAGTCGACGCGCACCGCGCCGTAGGCCGAGGTGTATTCCCCGACGTTGTAATAGAGCCCAATCTGGACAACGGCGCAGGCGTACATTCCGGCACCGAAGAAGAAGATGTTGCCCAGCGAGTTGTAGCCCATCTGCCCGCCCATGATGTCCCAGGTCAGGGCGAAGAGGATCATGATCCAGAGCACCGAGAGCTGGTTGGTGTAGGCGGGAAAGACCAGCGGCGCCGCGATCCCGGCGATCAGGACCGTGGCGTAGAGGCCGATCTGGCGGGTGGCCAGGGTCATTGCACCACCTGCCGGACCCGGCTCTGCTGCAGCTGGCGCCAGACCAGGACCGCGACCAGCAGGCCGACCACGGTCGCCTGCTGGAACTCGGCGCCCAGGACGAAGCCGCTGTACTGCTCGGCCACGCCCAGCCCCAGGCCGGCCGTGATGACGCCCGGCAGGTTGCCGAAGCCGGCCGCCGTGACGATGACGAAGGAGCGCACCGAATGGGTGATGCCGTAGAAGGGCTGGATCACCCAGATCATCGCGATCAGCACCCCGGCCGCGCCGCAGATCGCCGAGTTGAGCGAGAAGGTGAAGGCGTAGACCCGGTCGGTGTCGATGCCCATGATCTTGGCGGCCCGAGGGTCCTGGGCGGTCGCGCGGATCGCCTGGCCGATCCGGCTGCGCTTCATGAAGACGACGATTGCCGCCGCCAGAAGGGCCGCCAGCAGGAAGGAGATCAGCTTGATCTCCGCGACGGTGACCTGACCATCGAGGATGTAGCGGGTGTCGAAGCCGGACTCCGCGACCCGGACCTCCGGGCCGTAGGCCAGGTTCAGGGCCTGCTGGATCACCAGGGCGATGCCGAAGGTGGCGAGCAGGGAGGTGAAGAGGTCGCGGTCGATCACCCGCCGGATCACCAGGATATAGACCAGCCAGCCGAAGCCGAACATGACGACCGCCACGATGGGCAGGGCGCCGATCGGGTGGATGCCGAAGCGGCCGAGTTCCAGAGCCAGGTAGCCGCCCATGATGACGAAGTCGCCCTGGGCCAGGTTCTTCACGTTCATCACCCCCCAGACCAGGGCGAGGCCATAGGCCGCGAGCGCGAAGATCGCACCGATGAAGAGCCCGTCCAGCAGGAGCTGGACGTTGAAGACCGGCGCGATGGTGAGAACGGAGATGTTGTCTAACATCGGGGTCTTGCCTCGGCCTGAACGCGGATGCCAGACAGTCGCCCCCGCCCGTCAGGCGGCGGGGGAACTGTCGGCTTCACCCGTCTCGAGGGTCCCGTGGGAGTCGCTCAGGGCGCCTTCCGCGGGAAGTTCACCGGGTGCGAGGCCCATTTCGAAGGCGCCACGACGTTGTACTTGCCGTCCTGGATCTGGCGCAGCACCATGGGCTTGGCGATGTTGTTGCCGGCCTCGGAGAACTTGATGGGGCCATAGAAGGTCCTCATGTCGGTCGCCGCAATGGCGTCCCGCACCTTCTTGATGTCGAAGGAGTCCGCCCGTTCGAAGGCGTCCTTCCATACCATCACCGCGGCGGCGGCCTGGGCCGACTGGTAGGGCACGGTGGTGTAGCCCTCGTAAGTGTTCTTGAACTTCTCGTGGAAGTCCGCCGCCGTGCCGAAGTACTCGTCCTCGTAGGACAGGGTCTCGGCCCACTGGGTCGAACAGAGGATGTCGTCGGCGCCGGCACCGAACTTGTCCGTCACCTTGGCCGCCTCGCAGTGGGTCATGGCGATCATCGGCACGTCGATCTTCATCTCGTTGATCTGGCGCACCGCCGTGGCCGCGCCCTTGGAGTGCCCGGAGACGATCAGCAGGTCCGGCTTGAGCGCCTTGGCCTTGGTCAGGGTCGCCGACATGTCCGAGAGATCGCGCGGCAGCTTGTCGTCGATCACGATCTTCATGTCGTACTTCTTCGCGTCCGCCATCACGCCCGCGCGGACGTCGAGCGAGAAGGGGTCGTTCTCGAAGGCCATGGCGATCTTGATGTCGGAGGGCTTCTTGCCGTTCTTCTCGGCCAGTTCGGCCGCCAGGTCGATGGCGCTGGCGAGGTACTGCTCCGAGGTCGAGAGCACCGCGAAGAGGTACTTGTAGCCCTGGGTGAAGAGCGAGCGCGAGGCGCCCTCGGCCTCGACCATCGGGATCTTGTACTTCTCGGTCACCGGCGCGATGGCCTTGGTCAGGCCCGAGGAGTAGGGCCCGAGCATGAACTGGATGCCGTCCTGCTTGATCAGGCGCTCGGCGAGCTGGGCGCCGCGGGCCGGCGTGGACTCGTCGTCGTAGTACACGACCTCGAGCTTGTAGGCCTTGCCGCCGACCTTGACCCCGCCCATCTCGTTGATGCGCGCGACGGCGATCTCGTAGCCGTTCTGGGCGTGGATGCCGTTGGTGGCGTACTTGCCGGTCAAGGAGATCGCCGAGCCGAGAACGATGGTGTCGCCCTCGACCTTGGCGCTGGCCGGGCCGGCCATCAGCAGGCCGATCGCCGCAGCGCCGGCCAGAATCCTGCTCACGGGTTTCAAGCTGGACATAGGAATTACCTCCCTAGTCGTCGGCGCATCTGTATTTATATGTTCAGGCCGTTTTACCCCCGGCGCCGCCCGGACTACGGCCTCGTTGACAATAACGTTAACAGACCCGCTGTGCGAGGCAAGGCCCGCGCCGCAGATCGTGAACCGCGAAAGGTCCTTGCCAGGCTTGGGTTTGGCAGCGGGCCACGGTCCTAGGGGGTAACCTGCGAAGGCAGGGGGGCAAACGAAGGAGGTGACGCCATGCCGGATGCTCTTGCCGAGCTTCGCCGTGCCCTGGAGAGCCGTTTTGCCGATCCCCCCCAAGCCTCCGCCACGGGTAGGGGAGCCGAGACTCTGGCAGGCATGGCTGCCCGCGGCGCCCGGCGCGCCTTCACCGCGCAGCCCTTGGACGAGGATCTGCTCCGCACGCTCTGCGCCGTCGCGCTCTCCTCGCCGACCAAGAGCGACCTCCAGCAGCGCGACATCCTGCGGCTCTCGGACCCCGAGCTGCGGCGGGCCGTCAACGGGCTGCTGGGTGGCCAGAACTGGGTCTCCGCCGCGCCCGAGCTTCTGATCTTCTGCGGCAACCACCGGCGCCAGCGCCAGCTCCATGCCTGGCGCGGCCGGCCCTTCGCCAACGATCACCTGGATGCCTTCTTCAACGCGGCGGTCGACGCCGCCATCGCTCTCGGCGCCTTCGTCACCGCGGCCGAAGCGGTCGGGCTGGGTTGCTGCCCGGTCTCGGCGGTGCGCAACCGGGCCCAGGCGCTCAGCGACCTGCTCGAGCTGCCGGACCACGTCTTCCCGGTCGCCGGGCTGGCCTTGGGCTGGCCGGCGGGGCCGGCCGAGATCAGCCAGCGCCTGCCGCTCGCGGTGACCCTGCACGAGAACCGCTTCGGATCCGGCGATCCGCGGCAGGCGGTCGAGGCCTACGACAAGGCCAGGGCGGCGGCGCAGCCCTACGCAAAGCAGCGCTTCACCGAGGCCTACGGAGAAGACCCCGACTACGGCTGGTCGGAGGACAAGGCGCGCCAGTACTCCAGGCCGGAGCGCGCGGACTTCGGCGCCTTCGTCCGGGCCAAGGGCTTCAAGCTCGACTGATCCTGAGCCTCCGGCCTAAACGAAGAAGAGGATCAGGTAGACCCCGAGCAGGATGGCGACCCACATCGCCGTGTCGCCGGTGGTCCAGGTCCGCCCCAGGAGCCCCGTCGGCCCGTGATGGCGCTCGGTGCGCAGGATCACGGCGTAGACGGCGCGCAGGCCGGCCTGGCGCAGGCCTGTCTCCAGGGGCTTGAAGATCGCGGCGGCGTGGCGGATCAGCCGCGGCAGGGCCCTGCGGTAGACCCAGTCGCTGTCCAGGTTGACCGAACGCAGCTCCGGCGGATAGAGGCCCCTGCGCATCAGCCAGGTGAAGGCCAGCGCCGAGAACAGCAGGAGCTGAAGCTGGGTCACGACGTGCTCGGCCGTGTAGGGCCGGTAATCCACCTCGAAGGGCAGCAGGGCGTAGAGCGGCGCCGGATAGACCCCGATGCCGATGCAGAGGAAGGCCGCGATGGCCATGGCGGCCAGCATGTTGCCCGGCGCTTCCTTGGCGCGGATGCCGCTGTCGTGGGCGAAGAAGGCGAAGAAGGGGATCTTGATGCCCGAGTGGTGGAACACGCCGGCCGAGGCGAAGAGCAGGACCAGCCAGGGCACGAAGTAGCCTTCCTCGGCGACCGCGCTGAGGATCAGGGACTTGGAGACGAAGCCGCTGAACAGCGGGAAGGCCGAGATCGAGGCGGCCCCGACGATGCAGAAACCCGCGGTCCAGGGCATGGACTTGTAGAGCCCGCCCAGCTCCGAGCCTTTGATCGTGCCGGTGCGGTGCAGGACCGCGCCCATCGACATGAACAGCAGCGCCTTGTAGATGATGTGGCAGAAGGCGTGGGCGGCCGTTCCGTTGAGGGAGAGCTGGCTGCCGACGCCGATGCCCGCCACCATGAAGCCGAGCTGGTTGTTCAGGCTGTAGGCCAGGACCCGGCGCAGGTCGTTCTCGATGACCGCGTAGAAGATCGGGAAGGCGGTCATGGCGACCCCGATGTAGATCAGGATCTCGGTCCCCGGGAAGCCGCGCGCCAGGGCGTAGACCGCGAGCTTGGTCGTGAAGGCGCTCAGCATCACCGTGCCGCTCACCGTCGCCTCGGGATAGGCGTCCTCCAGCCAGTTGTGCAGCAGGGGGAAGGCGCACTTGATGCCGAAGGCAAGGAAGATCAGGTTGGTCCCGAGGCTGCCCAGGCCGAGCTCGCCGAAGGCCAGAGAACCGGTCGCGTCGAAGTGGTGGATGGCCCCGGCCAGCAGCAGCACGCCGGAGCCGACCTGGATGATCAGGTAGCGCATCCCCGCGCGGTAGGCACGCTCGCTGCGCCGCGCCCAGATCAGGAAGACCGAGGCGATCGCCGTCAGCTCCCAGAAGACGAAGAGCGTGACCAGGTCGCCGGCGAAGACCGCGCCGATGGCGGCGCCGGCGTAGATCAGGCCGGCGACCTGCTGGACCGGGTCCTGGTCGTGCAGGCTGTAGAGGACGCCCAGCCCCGCGGCGATGCAGAAGACGATGCCGAAGATCCTGGACAGGCGGTCGACCCGGACGATCTCCAGCTCGATGCCCAGGACCGAGAGCTGCCAGTAGCTGCCCGGTTCCAGCAGGAGCACGCTGGTCAGTCCCAAGATCGGCAGGGCCAGCATGTAGAGGTTGCGCGCCTGGCCGCGCAGCAGCGGCACCGGCAGCGCGCCGAGGATCAGGATCAGGCCCGGGGACAAGCTAGGCATCGGGATCGTAGTAGTCCTCGGGGCGCATCAGGACGACCCGCAGCGCCTTTGCGGCCAGGACGAGCCCGACGCAGACGACGAAGCCGTAGATGCCGTGGAAGCCGAAGATATGCTCGACCTGAAAGTCGCCGTGCTTGTGGATCAGGGCGTCGGCGCCGAACACGATCGCGCAGACCGCGACCAGGGCGCGGACGATCTTCTTCACGTTGGCCGGATCGTCCAGCCAGTAGGTCCTGTCCTTGTCGCGGTCGGTCATGGCGTCATCCCTGCGGCGTGACGAGGAGCGTCAGGAAGTCGTAGACGGCATCGGCGTAGAAGAAGAGCGCCAGGCAGCCCAGCGCCGTGATCGAGAGCGGCACGACGCAGAACATCGGCGCCTCGCGGATGCCGACGGCTGCCGCTCCGGCCTCCCCGGGCGGTGGCAGGAAGAAGGCCCGGGCGACGATCGGCATGAGGTAGGCGACGTTCAGCAGCGAGGAGATCATCAGCACGGCGACCAGCAGGGTCTGCCCGGTCTCCGCCGCGCCGAGGGCGAGGTACCACTTGCTCCAGGAACCGCCGAAGGGCGGCAGGCCGATGATACTGAGCGAGCCCAGTAAGAAGGCGAACATGGTGACCGGCATGCTGCGGCCGATCCCGGTCATGTCGCTGATCTCGGTCTTGTGGGTCGCGACGTAAATCGCGCCGGCGCAGAAGAACAGGGTGATCTTGCCGACCGCGTGCATGGCGATGTGCATGCCGCCGCCGATGATGCCCAGCGTGCTGGCCAGCATGGCGCCGAGGACCACGTAGGACAACTGGCTGACCGTCGAATAGGCCAGGCGGGCCTTGAGGTTGTCCTTGGTCATGGCGATCAGGGAGGCGAGCAGGATGGTCGCCGCCGCGACGTAGGCGACCCAGTCGTTCAAGCCCGTGCGGCCGAGGGAGTCGACGCCGAAGATGTAGATCGTCACCTTGAGCACGGTGAAGACCCCGGCCTTGACCACGGCGACGGCGTGGAGCAGGGCGCTGACCGGCGTCGGCGCGACCATGGCAGAGGGCAGCCAGCGGTGGATCGGCATCAGAGCCGCCTTTCCGATGCCGAACATGTAGAGGAACAGCAGCAGGCCGACGACCGGCTCCGAGACCTTGCCTTCGAGGATGCCGCCGGGCACGAAGTCGAGGGTGCCGGCGACGTTCCAGGTCGCGAGGATGCCCAGCAGCAGCAGGCCGATCGAGGTGGCCAGCAGGATGCCCAGGTAGACCCGCCCGCCGGCCCTGGCCGCCTCGTTGCCCTTGTGAATGACCAGGGGATAGGTCGAGAGCGTCAGCGCCTCGTAGAAGATGAAGAGGGTCAGCATGTTGCCGGCGAAGGCGACGCCCATGGTGCTGGCCAGCGCGATCGCGAAGCAGACGTAGAAGCGGGTCTGGTTCTGCTCCCCGTTGCCGCGCATGTAGCCGATGGAATAGAGCGAGTTGACGATCCAGAGCCCCGAGGCGATGACCGCGAACATCATGCCCAGGGGTTCGACCTCGAATCTGATCGGCACGTTGGGAAAGATCCGGACCTGGGTCAGGGTGACCGACGGCCGGGCCCCGGCGGCGATCTCCGGCAGCAGCAGCAGGACGTTGCCGAACAGCAGGCCCGCCGTGGTCAGGGTCACCGCTTCCCGCAGGTTGGGCCGGCGGCCGCAGAGGCCGATCAGCAGCGCGCCGAACGACGGCAGGGCGAGCGTCAGGAGGATCTGGGTCTCCGCCGTCACGGTGTGGTCCTGACGTCCAGAAGCAGCTCGGCGGCGGTCTGGGCGACCCCCAGCGACAGGGAGGTCTCGAGGCCGAAGTAGAGGCTGGCGCCGATCAGCACCCAGGTCGGGATCAGCATCGACAGCGGCGCCTCCTCGGCCTCGGCGCCGTCGGGCGGGGCTTGCAGGTAGGCGACCTCGACCACCCGCCAGACGTAGACCAGGGCCAGCAGCGAGCCGAGCAGCACCGCCAGGGCGACCAGCCAGCGGCCGCCCTCCAGCGCGCCGAGGACCAGGTACCACTTGCTGACGAAGCCGGCGGTCAGGGGCACGCCGATCAGGCCCAGGCCGCCGAGGACGAAGGCGAACGTGGTCAGCGGCATGCGCCGGCCCAGGCCGCGCAGCCGGTCGAGCTCGACCGAGCCGAGGCGCAGGAAGACGCAGCCCAGGGCCAGGAAGAGCCCGCCCTTCATCAGGGCGTGGTTGAAGAGGTGCAGGATCCCGGCGGTGACCCCGGTCACCGAGATGAAGCTCAGGCCCAGGACCATGTAGCCGATCTGGGCGACGCTGGAGTAGGCCAGCATCCGCTTCACGTTGGTCTCGAAGATCGCCACGGTCGAGGCGACCAGGATCGCGATCACCGACAGCGGCATCAGCATGCCCTGCAGGGTGATCGACTTCAGGGGGAAGTCGAAGCTGTAGACCGTGAAGAAGAAGCGCAGAAGGATGTAGATGCCGACCTTGGTCGCGGTCGCGGCCAGGAAGGCGGTGACCGCCGAGGGCGCGAAGGCGTAGGCGTTGGGCAGCCAGAAGTGCAGCGGGAAGAGCGCCAGCTTGAGGGTCGCGCCGACGGTGATGAAGGCGAAGGACACCAGGACGGTCCGGCTGTCGTCGACGTAAGGCAGCCGGGCCGCCAGGTCGGCCAGGTTCAGGGTGCCGGTCACCATGTAGAGCAGGCCGATGCCGATCACGATGAAGGTGGCGCCGATGGTGCCCAGGATCAGGTACTGGAAGGCGGCGTGCAGCGCCCGGCGGTCGCGGCCCAGGCTGATCAGCACGTAGGACGACAGCGACGAGATCTCCAGGAACACGAAGAGGTTGAAGGCGTCGCCGGTGATCGTGACCCCCAGCAGCCCGGTCAGGCAGAGCAGGAAGCTGGCGTAGAACAGGCTGTGCTGGGACTCCGGGATCTCCTCCAGCGCGCTGCGGCGCGCGAAGGGCAGCACGACGGCGCCGATGACGGAGACGATCAGCAGTACGTAGGCGTTCAGCGCGTCGACCCGGTACTCGATGCCCCAGGGCGGCTCCCAGCCGCCGAAGGCGTAGGACAGCGTCCCGTCGTCCAGGACCCGGCCGAGCAGGACCACGGAGATCGCCAGGCTCGCCCAGCTGACCAGCAGGGCCAGGAGCCAGGTCCAGGTTCCCCGGTGCAGGATCACGCAGAGCGGCGCCGCGATCAGCGGCACCACCACCTGCAGCGCGGGGAGGTGGGCGGAGATCACTGCCGGTCGTCCAGGTCCTGGATCTCGTCTTCCTCGATGGTGCCGTAGGCCTCGCGGATCCGGACGATGAGCGCCAGGCCCAGCGCCGTGGTCGAGATGCCGACCACGATCGCGGTCAGGATCAGGACGTGGGGCAGGGGGTTGGAGAAGACCTCGGGCTCCCCGGTCAGGATCGGGGCCGTGCCGCCGCTGATCTTGCCCATCGAGATGTAGAGGATGAAGACCGAGGTCTGGAAGATGGTCAGGCCGACGATCTTCTTCACCAGGTTGTCGAAGGCGATGACGGTGTAGAAGCCCGCCATCATCAGGACGACGACGATCCAGTAGTTGTAGAGGCCCAGAAACTCCACGGCCTAGCGCTCCCGTCCGGCAAAGGCGAAGAAGATGGTCATCATCACCGCGGCGACCGTGATCCCGACACCCAGCTCCACGGCGATGATGCCGATGTGCTGGCCGGCCACGGGGTCCGCGGCCATCACGTTGTAGTCCAGGTAGTTGCCGCCCAGGATCAGGTCGACGACCCCGACCCCGGCGAAGATCAGGACGCCGAGCGCGACCAGGACTCTGACCACGCCGGGCGGGGCGACCCGCTGGGCGTTCTCGACCCCGTAGATCAGGGCGTAGAGGATGAAGCCGGCGCCGAAGATCACCCCGGCCTGAAAGCCGCCCCCGGGGCCGAAGTCGCCGTGGAACTGGACGTAGAGGGCGAAGAGCAGGATCGGCGGGATCAGCAGCTTGGCGATGACGCGCAGGACGATATGCCGCTTCATGCACCTTCCTCCCTCGCCAGCTCGGGCTTGGCCGCCTCGGCCTCGACCGGCTCGCGCGCCGCCGGCCTGGTCTCCGCCGGTTGCGGCCGGCGCCGGCGCCGGGTCGCGGTCCCGAGCAGCAGCATGACCCCGATGCCCGCGGTGAAGATCACCGTGACCTCGCCCATGGTGTCGTAGCCGCGATAGCTGGCCAGGACGGAAGTCACGATGTTCGGCAGGCCGGTCTCCTGGAGCGAGTCGTCGATGTAGCGGGGCACGACGTGCCGGTGGATCGGCGCGTTCGGATCGCCGAAGCGCGGCATGTCGAAGGTGCCGTAGATCAGGGCGCCGCCAGTGATCAGCACCACCGGCAGCGCGACCCGCCAGCGCCCGCGCCGCGGCTTGGAGTCCGCGCCGGTGAGCGCCAGGGTGCCGAGCAGCAGCACGGTCGAGATGCCGCCGCCGACCGCGGCCTCGGTGAAGGCCACGTCGACCGCGTCCAGGGTGACGAAGAGGCCGGCCGTCAGCAGGCTGTAGATGCCGCTCAGCATGGCCACGGCGAAGAGGTTGCCGAGCCGGATGATGCCGATGGCGACGGTGGCCAGGAAGGCCAGCAGCGTGATGTCGACTAGGGCTTCGATGGGGCGTCGTCCTTCGAGCTCAGCAGGGGCGGAAAGCCACTGCGGTAGGCGGCGTTGGCCAGGGCGTAGGTCGCGGTCGGGCTGGTGAACAGCACGAACACGAGGATCAGCAGGAGCTTGAGCGTGACCAGGGTCAGCCCGGCCTGGAACGCCAGGCCGATCAGGATCAGGGCGGCCCCAAGGGTGTCGATGACCCCCGCGGCGTGCATCCTTGCGTAGAGGTCGGGGAAGCGCAGCATGCCGATCCCGCCGATGATCAGGAAGGCGGCGCCCAGGCCCAGGAACGCCCAGCTCACGATCTCCAGCAGCAGCGCCATCGCCGGGGCCCCTAGTCCTCCTCCGCCAGGGCGTCCCGCGCGCGCGCTCCGTCGGGCGTCTCCCCTGGTGTTGCCCCCGGTGCGCCCCCCGGTGCGCCCCCCGGCGTGCCCCCCGGCGTGCCCCCCGGCGTGCCCCCCGGCGTGCCCCCCGGCGTGCCAAGGTCGCCGAACTTCAGGAACTTCAGCACCGCGATGGTGCCGATGAAGTTGATCAGCGCGTAGACCAGGGCGAGATCGAGGAAGTCCGGCCGGCCGATCAGGAAGCCCAGGACCGAGATCAGCAGAACCGTGACGGTCCCGAAGGTGTTCACGGCCAGTACCCGATCGAAGATGCTCGGCCCGAGCAGCGCGCGAACCAGGGTCAGGCCCATGGTCACCAGGATCGCCAGGGTCGCCATCAGGAACATCACGCCCCCTTCCTCGGCCGCGGCGGACGGGTCTCGACGGCGGTCACCCGGCGGTCCATCTCGCCGGTCTCCAGGTCGTCGGCCAGTTCCTTGGCGACCGCGTGGACCAGGATACCGTCGTCATCGACCACGATGGACACCGTGCCGGGGGTCAAGGTGATGGAGTTGGCGTAGATCACCTGACCGAGGTCGCTGCCCTGGGTCGTCTTGACCCGGACCATGCAGGGCGAGATCGGCAGGGCAGGATCGAGAATCCGCCGGGCCACGTCGATGTTCGACTTGACGATCTCCCAGATCAGCCAGACCCAGTAAGCCAGTATGCGCCAGCCGAGATGGATCGGATGGCCTTCGTGGTCGATCACGTTCATGCGATGCGCGATCAGTACCACGCCGATGCAAGAGATGACGCCGAAGGCCAGAAGAAGTGGTTCGAGGTAACCGGACAGAGTCAGCCAGATGAGGGCCAGGAGAACGCCGAGGCTGATCGCATGAAGAAGAGGCCTGATCATCGCTTTTCGCTGCGACCCGGCATGCTTTTTGTTTCACCCCCCTGTCGTCGCGGGCGCAGCGGAAGCTATCAGATCGCGGCAAAGGGCGACAAGCGGCTTGAGTGCCGCGGCCGGCCGGGCCTCGCCGCCGGCCTGGATCAAAAATCGTGGTTCAGACTTCCGCGCCGAGGATCAGCTTGCGGTCGTGGAGACGCAGAACCCGGTCGCCGTCGAGGTCGAAGAGACCCGCGGTCACCTCCGGCGGGGCGGCGAGGATGCGCGCCACGATGGCGTCGATGGCGCCGCGGTCGAGCCCCGTACGTTCGATCCAGGGAGGGAAATCGTGCACCTTGCGGAAGACCTGCGCGGCCGTGATCGACAGCCCGGCGTCCGCCATGGCTGCCATCCATTCGTCATGGGACAGGGTATGGACGTGGCTGGCGTCGCGCAGCGTCTCGACCTCCTCCAGAAAGGTAGCGGTCTCGGGCGAGGCGGGCGCCAGGCTGTCCTCCAGCACGAAGCGGCCGCCGGGCCTCAGGCAGCGCGCCACCTCGGAAAGGAAACCGGGGACTGAGCGGAAGTGATGCGGCGCGATACGGCAGGTGACGACGTCGAAGGCGTCGGACGGAAAGGGCAGGGCCTCGCCCGGCGCCAGCACGGGGCGCAGATTGGCCAGGCCCCGTTCCCGGGCCTGGCGCCGGGCGACCCGCAGCATGCCTGGCGCGATGTCGCAGGCGACGACCAGCGCGGCCTTGCGCGCCAGCCGGAAAGCCACGTTGCCGGGTCCGGTCGCGATGTCGAGGCAGCGGTCGCCGGGCCGGCAGTCCGCGAGAGCCTCGACGATGTCGAGGTCGGCGTCCTTCGCGTGGGTGACGCTCGCGGCGTAGGCTTCGGCCTGGCGCGAGAACTGCGCGGCCGGGTCGCTTCGCTCGGCGGTCATGGCGGGCTCTCCTGTTCCGGGGTCGAGGAAGCACGCGGCGCCGCCAAGATCAAGAGCAGCGCGAGGCCGCAGAGGCCGGCCATCACGTAGAAGCTCTGCAGCCCGAGCCGGTCGTAGAGCGGACCGACGGCCAGCATCATGGCGCCCATCAGAACGCCGCCGCTGACGCTGGCGTAGAGGCTCTGGCCGGTCGCGGCGAGGCCGCCCGGCGCCCGCGCGGCGATGACGTGAACCGCCGCCAGGTGTGTGGCAGCGAAGGTCGCGGCGTGCAGCAGCTGCACGGCGGCCAGGGCGGGGAGGGCGGTGGTCATCGCGGTGACGCCCCAGCGCAACAGGCCGCCGGCCGCCGCGAGCAGGATCAGGTTGCGGAAGGAGACCCGTGCCAGTACGCGGCTGCTGAGGGCGAAGAACAGGATCTCGGCGAGGACGCCCTCGGTCCAGAGCCAGCCGATGGTGAAGGTGCCGTGCCCGGCGGCCCGCCAGGCGATCGCCGAGAAGGCGTAGTAGGCCGCGTGGCTCGCCTGGACCAGGGCCGCGGCGAGCAGGAACCAAAGCAGCGGCGGGTCCGACAGCAGGCGCTTCAGGTCGCCCCGTGCCGGCCGCTCGCGGTCTTCGGCCGTGACGGGCAGGGCCAGCGCCGCAATCAGGGCGAGGCCGAGACCCGCGGCCAGGAGCCAGGGCAGGATCGCGACCGGCAGCAGGTCGAGGCTGCCGCCGATCGCCAGCACCCCGGCGACGAAGGTGACCGAGCCCCAGAGGCGGCTGCGTCCGTAGTCGAGCCCATGGCGGCGGACCGCGGCCAGGGCCTGGCTCTCGCCGAGCGGCAGCAGCGCCTGGAAGCAGCCGGCGGTCAGGATCTGGAGCGCGAGCAGCATCCAGAAGCCCTGGGCCAGGCCGAAGCCGAGGAAGCCCAGCGCGCCGATGGCCATCAGCGTGCAGATCACCAGCCTCGACCGGCCGCTGACGTCGGTGAGGTAGCCGGCGAGGGGATTGGCGGCGACCTTGATCCAGGCCGCGGCGGCCAGCAGCACGCCGACCTCGCTGCCCGAGAGCCCGCGTGCCTCCAGCCACAGTGGCCAATAGGGCAGCTGCGCGCCGAGGACGAGGAACACGGCGCCGTAGAAGCCGGCGAAGCGCAGGGTCAGATGGCGGGGGGCTGCGGCCCGGTCGGAAGGTGAGGGCTCGGAAGGTGAGGACGAAGGTGAGGACAAGGCCTTAGGTGAAGGCGGCTAGCTGAAGGCCTTGTAGCCGACCAGGGTGAAGGTGTCCTTGATGCCCGGCTGGGTCTGGATGCGCTCGGTGACGAAGTGGCCGAGGTCGTCGGTGTCGGCCAGGTAGCATTTCACCAGGAGGTCGTACTGGCCCGAGATGGAGTGCACCTCGGAGACCTGCTCCAGGTTCTGGACCAGGCCGTCGGCGACGTCGTAGGCCTTGCCGAGCTCGCACTTGATCATGATGAAGACCGTCTGCATGCCGTCTCCTCCCGCAGCGCTCACGGCATCATATCGAAAAGGCCGGCGAGTCCAACGCCGGCCTTCGCCGTCTCGCGTCGCTTTTCGCAGGGTCAGCCCGCGGCGAACTTGACCGGCCGCAGCAGGAAGGCGGGGGTGTCCTTGCCAAACGGCGTCGAGGTGACGTCGTCGTCGGACGCGGCTTTGGACCGTGTGCCCTTGGCGCCTCGTGCCTTGGGTGCCGCAGCCTCCGAAGCCGTAGCCTCGGCGGCGGGCACCTCGGCGCTCTTGCGGCCGCGCGCGCTGCTCGGCTTGGCGCTGCGCCGCCGGCCTCTGCTCTTGTCCGAAGCCGCGCCGCCGCGCGCTTCGCTCTCGGGTTCCGTGGTAACGACCGCCGCTTCCATGCCATCCAGCTCGATTTCGGGGATCGGCTTGCCGATGAGGCGCTTGATCGCCGCGAGCGACCTGTTCTCCTCCGGCGTCACCAGAGTGAAGGCCTTGCCGCTGCGGCCGGCGCGACCGGTTCGTCCGATCCGATGCACGTAGTCTTCCGCGTGTGTTGGCACATCGAAGTTAAAGACGTGTGAAACGTCGGAGATATCGAGACCGCGCGCCGCGACGTCGGAGCAGACGAGAAGCTTCACGACGCCGTTCTTGAATCCGTCCAGCGTCTCCATGCGCTTCGACTGGACCATGTCGCCGTGCAGGCAGTCGACATCGAAGCCGTGGCGCTTCAGCGAGCGGTTGACCAGGTCGACGTCGCGCTTGCGGTTGCAGAAGATCAGCGCGCTGCGGATCTCGTCCTGTCTCAGCAGGGCGCGCAGGGCCTTGCGCTTGTCCTTGGGGCCGACCCGGACCATCGCCTGGGTGACCGTCTCCGCCGTCGAGGCGGGCGGACTGACCGAGATCTCCTTGGGGTTCATCAGGAAGGCATCGGCCAGCTTGCGGATCTCAGGCGGCATGGTGGCCGAGAAGAACAGGGTCTGGCGGATCTTCGGCAGCAGGCCGACGATCCGCTCGACGTCGGGGATGAAGCCCATGTCGAGCATGCGGTCGGCCTCGTCGATCACCAGCACCTTGACGTCGGCGAGCAGGACCTTGCCGCGCTCGAAGAGGTCGAGCAGGCGCCCCGGAGTCGCGATCAGCACGTCGACCCCGCGGTCCAGGGCCTTCTCCTGGTCGACGAAGGACGAGCCGCCGATCAGCAGGGCCATGGAGAGGCGGTTGAACTTGCCGTAGCGCTCGAAGTTCTCGGAGACCTGGGCAGCCAACTCGCGGGTCGGCTCGAGGATCAGGGAGCGCGGCATGCGCGCCCGGGCCCGGCCGCTGGCCAGGATGTCGATCATCGGCAGGGTGAAGGACGCGGTCTTGCCGGTACCGGTCTGGGCACAGCCCAGGATGTCGCGACCCATGAGGACGTAGGGGATCGCCTTTTCCTGGATGGGGGTGGGCGTCCGATAGCCGGATTCTTCTACGGCCTTGAGCACTTCCGGGCTGAGCCCGAGATCGGAAAAGTCCATAAACTCGTTCGATTCTCTTGGAGAGCCGGCCTCAAGGCGCGCCAGTGGACTGACGGGAACCGAGGCGATTCGCGGCGCATCTTAGGATGGGTGGCGGCAAAGTCAATCTCCGCGGTACGTCTGACGTCCAGCGATCACTGGCCCCTCGACCACGCTTGCGTTACTTTGCTCACCCTTTCTAGAGGAGAGGTGGTTAAGTCTTTGATAGTGATGGACTCCCAGCTTCTAAAGGCCGAGGCCTCCCTTCTCCTCCTGGTCGACGTGCAGGCCCGCCTGGCCCCGGCGGTTTCCGGCCGGGAGGCGATCATCCGCAACATCGTCACGCTCGGGCAGGCCGCGGCGAGGCTGGAAGTACCGGTGCTCGCGTCCGAGCACTACCCGCGCGGCCTGGGGGCCACGGTGGCCGAACTGGGATCCGTGGTCCCGCCGGCCGCGCGCTTCGAGAAGATCACCTTCTCCTGCCTGGGCGCGGCCGCCTTCCGCAGCGGCCTGGAGTCGCTAAAGCGGCCGCAGATCGTGGTCGCGGGCTGCGAGACCCATGTCTGCGTGATGCAGACGGCGATCAGCCTGGCCGAGGCGGGCTACCGCACCTACATTGTCGCCGACGCCACGGGATCGCGCGATCCGGCGAACGCCCAGGCGGCCCTGGCCCGCATGGCGCGTGCCGGCATCGAGGCGGTGACCACGGAGATGGTGGTCTTCGAATGGCTGGAGCGGGCCGACCGCGCGGAGTTCAGGGAGCTTCTGGAGCTCATCAGATAGGAGGAACACCGATGTCGGAGCGGGTTCCGCTCGCCCTGCTGCCGGGGCTGCTCTGCGACGCCCGCCTCTGGGCACCCCAGGCCGAAGCCCTCGCCGACCTGGCCGAGCCTCGGGTCGCCGATCTCACCACCCAGAACGACGTCGGGGCGATGGCCGAGAGCGTGCTCGCCGCCATGCCGCCGCGCTTCGCCCTGGCCGGGCTGTCGATGGGCGGCTACGTCGCCTTCGAGATCCTGCGCCGGGCGCCCGAGCGGGTCCTGCGCCTCGCCCTGCTGGACACCCGGGCCGACCCCGATACCCCTGAGCAGACGGCGCGCCGGCGCGGCCTGATCGAGCTGGCGGAGAAGGGCGAGTTCAAAGGGGTCACGCCGCGGCTCCTGCCGCTGCTGATCCACGAGGCGCGGCTCGAGGACGCGCCGCTGGTCGGGACCGTGATGTCCATGGCCGAGGCCGTCGGCAAGGCGGCCTTCCTGCGCCAGCAGCAGGCGATCATGGGCCGTCCCGACTCCCGTCCGACCCTGGTCAAGATCTCCTGCCCGACCCTGGTGCTCTGCGGCCGCCAGGACGCCCTGACCCCGGTCGACAAGCACACGGCGATGGCGGCCGGGATCCGCGACGCGCGCCTGGAGGTGATCGAGGACTGCGGCCACCTCTCGACGGTCGAGCGGCCGGAGGCCGTGAACCGGGCCTTGCGAGCCTGGCTGGCGGGCTGATTCGTTTTTCTTCTCGACAAGTTTCTTACGTTGAGGTCAGGCCATGCAGCCCTGAGGCGTCTCTTGACGGCTTCATAGAGCGGAACAGGCTTCGACGGTACGGACCCGGAAAACGCCATGCACCGGCTGTCATCGGCGCCGGCTGCGCTATCGGCTACGTTACTATCTGCCTCTTCGCACAGCCGCGGCACCAGCGGTCGCCGTTTTCGTTTGGATTCTCTTATCGGCTATTATCTTTTGCTGGCAAAGCATCGCATACGCTCGTGCTGTCTGCGTAAACAATTCTTACAAAACGCATCCGTTGACTAGAAGCGCGATCGCAAACTGAGTAACCCCTTCCCTTTAAGTGGTAGTCAGCTCCAAAATGCATGACGTGCGGAAACACAAATAAAACCACCAAGCCTGCAATCGCCCAGCGACCGCATAATCCTCTTAGCTTGTCTGGTAGAGCTTTCCCGCACCAAAACTCATAAACCACGATAAAAGCAAGCGCTGACATGCCTATCCCGACTCCAAGCATGTAGTATGACCCTTTATCGATCAAAACGATTTCCGCTTGAATATCACGAAAAAGAACGGTCAAGGCATAGACAAACCAAGACAGAGCGCCTAGAGCCAAGATTAAACAGATCGGAGGGCCAAAGGTACGCGCAAAAAAAGATGGACGCTCTCTCTGATCACTCATCTGACTCTCGGTAGGGGGGATAGGTATTCCTTAAGGGCTCCACGGATCCAATTTATCGCCACGGCTCTGCTGTAGGATGTCACTCAATAGTGAGGCCGAGGGCGGCATCTTGGAAGGCTTACTGTATTCTGGCTCTCAGAGTGAAGGAGAGGCGCAGCAGGGTATTCGCTCTAGACGTCGATCGCCTCGACGAAGCGGGCGCGCTCCTGGATGAAGGCGAAGCGGAGTTCGGGCTTGCGGCCCATCAGGCGCTCGACCATGTCGGCGGTCTCCTTGATCCCGGCGTTGGGGTCCACGGCCTCCGGATCGACCACGGTCACCCGCAGGAGGGTCCGGCCGTCCGGGCCCATGGTGGTCTGCTTGAGCTGGCCCGGTGACATCTCGCCCAGGCCCTTGAAGCGGCTTACATCGACCTTGGCGTTGGGCTTGAACGCGATGCGCAGCAACTCGTCCTTGTGGGCGTCGTCGCGGGCATAGACGCTCTTGCCGCCCTGGGCCAGGCGGTAGAGCGGCGGCTGGGCCAGGAAGACCCGCCCGGCCTCGATCAGCCCCGGCATCTCCCGGAAGAAGAAGGTCAGCAGCAGCGAGGCGATATGGGCACCGTCGACGTCGGCGTCGGTCATGATGATCACCCGCTCGTATCGCAGGCGGTCGCCGTCGAAGCCGGCGCCGGAGCCGCAGCCCAGGGCCTGGGTCAGGTCGCTGAGCTCCTGGTTGGCCTTCATCTTGTCGGCGGTCGCGCTGGCGACGTTGAGGATCTTGCCGCGCAGCGGCAGCACAGCCTGGGTGTCGCGATTACGCGCCTGCTTGGCGGTGCCGCCGGCCGAATCGCCTTCGACCAGGAAGATCTCGGTGCCTACCGAGCGGTTGCGCGCGCAGTCGGTCAACTTGCCGGGGAGCCTCAGCTTGCGGGTCGCCGACTTGCGGTTCAGTTCCCGCTCCTGGCGCCGGCGCAGGCGGTCCTCGGCGCGGGCCACGACCTGCTCCAGCAGGGTGCGGGCGCGTTCGGGATGGCCCGACAGCCAGTGGTCGAAGTGGTCCTTCACCACCGCCTCGACCAGGCGGGCGGCCTCCGGTGAGGCCAGGCGCTCCTTGGTCTGGCCCTGGAACTGAGGGTTCTTGATGAAGATCGACAGCAGGGCCGCGGCGCCGCCGAGGACGTCCTCGGCGGTGATCTTGCCGGCCCGCCGGTTGCCGACCAGGTCGCCGTAGGCCTTGAGGCTGCGCAACATGCCGCTGCGCAGGCCGGACTCGTGGCTGCCGCCCTGGGAGGTCGGCACGGTGTTGCAGTAGGAGTGGACGAAGCCGTCCTCGCTGGCCGGCCAGGAGATCGCCCATTCGACCCGACCGGCCGCGTCGGGCAGCTTGGTCTCGCCGACGAAGGGGTCCGGGGTCAGGGTCCTGCTGCCTTGAAGCGCTGCGTCGAGAAAGTCCTGCAAGCCGTTGGGAAAGTGGAGATCCTGACCCTCCGGGATCTGGTCCTTGTCGCGCAGCAGCGCCGGATCGCAGCGCCAGCGGATCTCCACGCCCTTGTAGAGATAGGCCTTGGATCGGGCCATGCGATAGAGCGTCGGCGGGTGCAGCCGAGCGCTCTCGCCGAAGATCTCGGCATCCGGCCAGAAGGTCACGCTGGTGCCGCGGCGGTTCGGTGCTTGACCGACGGTCTTCAGCTTGGTCTTGGGCTCGCCGCGCTGGTACTCCTGGCGCCAGAGCCGGCGGTCCCGGGCGACCTCGACCAGCAGCTTCTCGGACAGGGCGTTGACCACGGAGATGCCGACGCCGTGCAGGCCGCCCGAGGTCTGATAGGCCTTCTGCGAGAACTTGGCGCCGGAGTGCAGGGTGGTGAGGATGACCTCGAGGGCCGACTTGCCCTTGAACTTCTTGTGCGGGTCGACCGGGATGCCACGGCCGTTGTCGCGCACCGTCGCGCTGCCGTCGCCGGAGAGCTCGACCTCGATCCGGCTGGCGTGGCCGGCGACCGCTTCGTCCATGGCGTTGTCCAGCAGCTCGGCGACCAGATGGTGCAGGGCACGCTCGTCGGTACCGCCGATGTACATGCCCGGGCGCCGTCGAACCGGCTCCAGGCCCTCCAGCACCTCGATGTCCTTCGCCGAGTAGTCGCTTGCTTTGGAGGGCGTGTTCTGGAAGAGATCGGCCATGTTTCCCAGACTGTCCGGTGGGCGGTGGGCAGCGAATCGCTCTGGAGACGCCGTAACTGGATGATTATGTAGGTGCGAGTGTCAAGACCGACCAGCCGTGGACGCCACCGGAGAGGAGCCGCGTAGCGTGGCCGACGACAGCGAGGCCCAGGATCAGCCCCGCGGGGAGATGCAGACCCGGACCCTGGCCATGCCGGCCGACGCCAACCCCAGCGGCGACATCTTCGGCGGCTGGGTCCTGGCCCAGATGGACGTCGCGGGCGGGATCGCGGCGGCGCAGATCGCGAAGGGCAGGGTGGCGACCGTCGCGGTCACCGCGATGGCGTTTCATCTGCCGGTCTTCGTCGGCGACGTGCTTTGCGTCTACGCCTCGGAGCCGCGCATCGGCCGGACCTCGATCACCCTGAACCTCGAAGCCTGGGCGCTGCGGCGGCAGAGCGGCCAGCGGGTCAAGGTCACCCAGGGGGAGTTCGTCTTCGTCGCCCTCGACGAAGGCGGGCGGCCCCGACCGGTGAAGCCCGACCGGTGAAGCCCGACCGGTGAAGAAGGAGCACAGCTCATGAAACGCCTGATCCCGATCCTTGCCGCCCTCGGCCTCGGGTCCGCCGCCCAGGCCGGAGAAGTCGACGTCCTCGGCGCCCGCGCCGTCAAGGAAGGCGCCAACCTCTGGCGCTTCGAGGTCACGCTCAAACATGCCGACGAAGGCTGGGACCACTACGCCGACAGGTGGGACGTCCTGACCCCGGACGGCGAGGTGCTGGGGACCCGGGTGCTCTACCATCCCCACGTCAGGGAGCAGCCCTTCACCCGCTCGCTCGGCGGCGTCGCCGTGCCCGAGGGCGTCACCAAGGTCGTGATCCGGGGCCATGACAAGGTCCACGGCACCGGCGGCAGGGAGATGACGATCGAGCTGCCGCGCTGACTCCGGCCGCGCTGACTCCGGACGGGTCGGCCCGGGATCGGAAGGAAACGGGCCGCCCGGAGGCGGGGCGGCCCGCAGGTCTCGCTTTCGGTGATCCGCGTTCAGACCGAGTAGTACATCTGGAACTCGATCGGGTGCGGCGCGTGCTCGAAGGCGTAGATCTCTTCCCAGCGCAGCTCCATGTAGGCGTCGAGCTGGTCCTTGGTGAAGACGTCGCCGGCCAGGAGGAACTCGTGGTCGTCGATCAGGGCCTCCATGGCCTGGCGCAGCGAGCCGCAGACCGTGGGCACGTCCTTGAGCTCCTCGGGCGCCAGATCGTAGAGGTTCTTGTCCATCGGATCGCCCGGATGGATGCGGTTCTGGATGCCGTCCAGGCCGGCCATGAGCATGGCGGCGAAGGCCATGTAGGGGTTCGCCGAGGGATCCGGGAAGCGGATCTCGACCCGCTTGGCCTTGGGCCCGGCGCCGAAGGGGATGCGGCAGGAAGCGGAGCGGTTGCGCGCGGAGTAGGCGAGCAGCACCGGCGCCTCGAAGCCCGGGATCAGACGCTTGTAGCTGTTGGTCGTCGGGTTGGCGAAGGCGTTGATCGCCCGGGCGTGCTTGATGATGCCGCCGATGTAGTAGAGCGCGGTCTCCGAGAGGCCGGCGTAGCCGTCGCCGGAGAAGAGCGGCTCGCCGCCCTTGGAGATCGACTGGTGGGTGTGCATGCCCGAGCCGTTGTCGCCGAACACCGGCTTGGGCATGAAGGTCGCCGTCTTGCCGTAGGTGTGGGCGACGTTGTGCACCACGTACTTGTAGATCTGCATGTTGTCGGCGGTGCGCGTCAGGGTGTCGAACTTGAGGCCGAGCTCGTGCTGGGAGGGCGCCACCTCGTGGTGGTGCTTCTCCATGGTCAGGCCCATCTCGGCCATGACCGAGACCATCTCGGCGCGCAGGTCGGTGCCGGAATCCACGGGCGGGACCGGGAAGTAGCCGCCCTTGGCCGCCGGGCGGTGGCCCAGGTTGCCTTCCTCAAAGACCTCGCCGGTCATGTAGGGGCCTTCCTCCGACTCGAATCGGAAGAAGCTGTGGTTCATGTTGTTGGCGTAGCGCACGTCGTCGAAGACGAAGAACTCCGCCTCGGGGCCGAAGATCGCGGTGTCGCCGATGCCGGTCGAGCTCAGGAAGGCCTCGGCCTTGACCGCGGTCGAGCGCGGGCAGCGGTCGTAGGGCTCGCCCGTGGTCGGCTCGGTGATGTTGCAGAACAGGATCAGCTGCGGCTGGGCGGCGAAGGGATCCATGACCGCGGTCGAAAGGTCCGGCTTGAGGTTCATGTCGGACTCGTTGATCGCCTTCCATCCGGCGATCGAGGAGCCGTCGAACATGATGCCCTCGTTGAGGGCGTCCTCGTCGATCGCGTCGGCCTTCATCGCCAGGTGCTGCCACTTCCCGCGCGGATCGGTGAAGCGGTAGTCGACGTACTTGACGTCGTTCTCCTTGATCGTTTTCAGAACGGTGTTGGCATCGGACATCTTGTGCCTTCCCCTGGTGGCAAGTGGTTCAACGTGGTGTGGTGGTGGCCCCGCGAGGGGGCCGGAATTCCTGCGGCGGCGACCGGAGGTTTGCGGCTAGACGGCTTCCGCGCCGCGTTCGCCGGTACGGATCCGGATCGCCTCGTCGATCGAACTGACGAAGATCTTTCCGTCTCCGATGCGGCCGGTCTGGGCCGCCTGCTGGATGGCTTCCACGGCGCGCTCGACGAGGCCGTCCTCGAGAACGACCTCGACTTTCACCTTCGGCAGGAAGTCAACGACGTATTCGGCGCCGCGGTAGAGTTCCGTGTGGCCCTTCTGCCGGCCGAAGCCCTTGGCCTCGATAACGGTGATGCCCTTGATGCCGATCTCGTGGAGGGCTTCCTTCACCTCGTCCAGCTTGAACGGCTTGATGATGGCTTCGATCTTTTTCATGTTCCGGCTCGCTTGCGTCACGGATAAGGGACCGGCGCCCGAAGGACGCCTTCGCCCCGCCTTAACGCAGGGCGCGTGCCAAGTCGACCGGACGCCTGGAAGCCGGCGGATTCCCTGGCTCGACCAGGGAAAGGCGGCCACAGCCTGCGACAGGTCTGCTGAAGAAATGTTCAGATAGCCTAATTTTTAGGCAGCGCCGCTGTCCACTTTTTGGGCGGCCAGCCAATCGCCGACTCGGCCCAGGGCCGCGCGGATGTTCTCGACCGAGTTGGCGTAGGAAAGCCGAATGAAGCCCTCGCCGTGGCGGCCGAAACTGGTCCCGGCCACGGTCGCGACCCCGGCGTCCTCCAGAAGCCCGGCTTCCAGTTGCTTGGCGCTGAAGCCCGTCGTCCGGATGTTGGGGAAGGCGTAGAAAGCGCCGGCCGGCTCGACGCAGGACAGTCCGGGAATCGCCGCGATCTCGTCCATGACCACCTGGCGCCGCTGGTCGAAGGCGGCGACCATCCGCTCGACCTCGTCCTGGGGCCCGGTCAGGGCGGCGATTCCGGCGTATTGCGCGGCGGCGTTGACGCAGGAATGGCAGTTCACCGAGAGGCGGTTGGCCTTCTCGACCAGATCGCGGGGCCAGACGCCGAAGCCCAGGCGCCAGCCGGTCATGGCGTAGGTCTTGCTCCAGCCGTCGAGCAGGATGACCCGATCGCGCAGGCTCTCGTAGCCGAGCAGGGTGGTATGTCGGCGGCCGCCGTAGAGCATCCGGCTGTAGATCTCGTCGGAGAGCACCGCCACCTGCGGAAAGGCCTCGAGCCCCTCGACCAGGCGGTCGATCTCGGCCTTGGGCGTGACCCCGCCGGTCGGGTTGGCGGGGCTGTTCAGGATCAGCAGCCGGCTGCGTTCGGTCAGCCGCGACAGCACCGCCTGGGCCGAGAAGGCGAAGCCGTCCTTCTCCTCCAGCGGAACGGCGACCGGCGTCGCGCCGCTGTAGGCGATCACGGATTCGTAGATCGGAAAGCCCGGGTTGGGGTAGAGGATCTCGGCGCCGGTCTCCCCGAACGTCATGATCGCGAAGAACATCGTCACCTTGCCGCCGGGGACGATCATGACCTGGCCCGGGTCGACCTCGACGCCATGCCGCGCGGCGAGATCGGCCGCGACCGCCGCGCGCAGTTCGGGAATGCCGTTGGCCGGCGTGTAGCCGTGGTGGCCGTCCCGCAGCGCCTTGACCGCCGCCTCGACGATGTGCGGCGGGGTTTGGAAATCAGGCTGGCCGATACCCAGGTTGATGATGGAGCGGCCTTGGGCTTCCAGGGACTTGGCCCGCGCCAGGACCTCGAAGGCGGTCTCCGTGCCCAGGCGGTCCATGGCTTGCGCAGTCTGCAGCATGATGAACTTGGCTCCGACCATGGGGCGCTCGAGAAGCTCGGAGGCTACGTCCCCGAGGGCCCCGACCGCAAGCCCGCAAGCCGCGGTGCCACGGAAACCAGCAAGTTCCGGGAAGCGGCCGCGCGCCCATGACGGCACGCCGTCACGGGGTGCTTGGCATGGCGCAGCGAGCCGGGCCGACCTCGGCATGGTCTCCTGTGCGCCGGCGGCTTTGCTTGACCTGCGCCGTGCCCGGGAGTAAACAGCCGGCGCCGTTGGCACGCTGGCGGCGGCTGTCTCGCTGTGGTGACCATAGCTCAGTTGGTTAGAGCGCTAGGTTGTGGTCCTAGAGGTCGCGGGTTCGAATCCCGCTGGTCACCCCATTTCCGAAAAATTAACCATCTCCAGTCTCTCTAGGGAGAATGGAACGTGGTGCTGCAGGTCCCGATGCGTGGCGTCGGCGCCATTGCCGTGTTTGCTGCAGACCTCGCGGAAGGCAAGGCGCGGTGCCGGGACCGGCGTTGACGCCGGGCGGAGGGGCACCGTTGGTGCGCTGCGGGAGGACCCGCGATGGTAGAAACTTAGGGGTGGTGATGCCTTTCGCCTTGCGTTCAGGGATGGCTTGCGGCAGCGTTTGCCATCTGGAACTTCCAACGAGTTCGGGAAGGCCCGGCTATGCCGTTTAGACGAATTTTCCCCCTGTTCGTCCTCTTCCTGGCAGCGGTTTCGTCTGCGCAAGCGCAGACCTATCGCGACGGCCTCGAGGCCTTTCGAGCGGGTCAGGCCGAGCAAGCCTATGAGACCTGGAAGCCCTTGGCCGAGGCTGGAGACGCCTTGGCTCAGTTCGGCCTGGCGCTGATCTACGAGCGGGGCAGCGAGACGATCCCGCAGGATCTGGACGCCGCCGTCAGGTGGTACGAACTCGCCGCGGTCCAGGGGGTCGCCGCCGCGCAGAACAACCTCGGCCACATGTATTCACAGGGCCTCGGCGTGCAGGAGGACAAGGCCCGGGCGGTCGAGCTTTGGCGGGAGGCCGCAAAGGCCGGTCATTCCACGGCCTACTACAACCTTGGCTTGGCCTACTTTCGCGGCGACGGCACCCAGAAGAACGAGATCGAAGCGACCCAGTGGTTCGCGCAGGCCGCCGATGCGGGCTTGAAGGACGGGCAGTTCGCGATCGGCGAGATGTACCGCCTCGGGATCGGGACCGAGCGCAACGAGGCCCGGGCCCTGGGTTGGTACCAGTTGGCCGCGGGCCAGGGTCACGTGATGGGCCGCCGGCTTGCGGCGATGCTTGAAGACAAGGGCGTAAGGCCCTCGGTCGTACAGGCCGATGACGCGATCAATACGGCCGACAATGGGAACTCGGATACCTTCTCCGGCGCCGCGTTGAGCGCTTCGGGCAATGTCGCGGAGGGCAGGACGGTGACCCGCCGTCAGCTGCCGGCGGCTGGAGGTGGCCCCGCCGGACAGGCCTACGACCAGCCCTCTGCCTCCGGCCAAGGATCGAGTTCCGGGGCGCAGCTCGAGAGCGTCGAGGCCGTACCGGTGACGCCTTCGCGCCCGCGCGCCGCACAGCAGGCCGCGGTGGCGCCTTTGCCCAATCCGACGGCGACGCCGCAGCCTGCGCAGCAGCAACTGGCGGCGCGGCCAGTCCCTGTTCCGAACGTGATCAGGCCTGGTGACCAGGCGACCCCGCCGGCTCCGAGGGCCACCGGCGCGACGCCCAAGGGGGTTCACATCTGGCTGGCCTCGATGAAGAGTTCTGACGATGCCGAAGAGCACTGGAGGCAGGTGCAAAGCCAGCACGGCGACATCCTCGACGACCTGCCGCCGCTCTTCACCAAGGTCGATCTCGGCACCCGCGGGACCTACTACCGGGTCATGGTCGGGCCGATCGACAACCGGGAATCCGCCCAGAGCCTCTGCCAGCAGATGCGTAGCAACGATCCTGCCGCCTTCTGCAAGGTGCTGGCTCGCTAAAGCCTATCCTCCAGCGCGGGTTGGTGATAGGCCTCTTGCCATGACGGCGAGTCTCAAGCAGCAGCTGCGCAGCGGCCGGCCGGCGATCGGGTGCTGGATCGAGCTGATGTCGCCGCTTGCGGCGGAGGTCGTGGCCCGGGCCGGCTACGACTGTGTGGTCATCGACCTCGAACACGGACCTGGGTCGATGATCGACGCGGTCCACATCATGCAGGCGGTGCAGGGCCACGGTTGCGCGCCGCTGATCCGCGTGCCGGACAGCGGCCAGGCAGGCCTCAAGCGGGCCCTGGACGCCGGCGCCGAGGGCTGCATGGTGCCCTCGGTCGGCAGCCTGGCGGCGGCGCGGGAGGTCGTCTCGGCCTGTCGTTTCGCGCCCAAGGGCCGGCGCGGCATGGCGACCTCGGTCGTTCGGGCCAGCGGTTTCGGGATCGAGGAGGAGCGCTATCTCGAACGCGCGGCGGAGGAAACCCTGGTGATCTGCCAGATCGAGACCCCGGAGGCGCTGGCTGAGGTCGAGGCGATCGCCGACCTGGATGGAGTCGACATGCTCTTTCTCGGCCCCAACGACCTGGCGGCGAGCCTCGGCTTCAGCGGGCAGCTCGACCACCCGGACGTCCTGGCGGCGTCTGACCGGGTCGCGGCGGCGGCGCGGGCGGCCGACAAGCTTTTGGGCGCGATCCCGACACCGGCGCGCCCGGCGGCGGCACTCAAGGCCGCGGGCTACAACCTGGTCATGGCCGACGCCGACACCCTGCTCCTGAGGGAGAGCGGGTGCCGCAGCGTTGCGGCCTTTCACAACGCCGCGGAAGCGGACTAAAAACACGCCTTTCGGTGTCTGAAGGCGGATGGGGAAGGATTCTGTGACACCTTTGACCAGGAAAGAAGCCTCCGATTTTACCCCGGAAGCTGCGGCGCTCCTGACCGTCGAGGAGGCCTATGCCGCCGACAAGGCGGCGATGCGGACCGGGATCGACGGCGCCACGCTGATGGAGAATGCCGGTGCTGCCGTAGCCCGGGCGATCGCCGATCGCTGGACGCCACGTCCCGTCACCGTGCTCTGCGGCCCGGGCAACAACGGCGGCGACGGCTTCGTCGCGGCGCGCTACCTGGCGAAGCGCGGCTGGCCGGTCGCCTTGGCGCTGCTCGGCGATCAGGGCGCCCTGATGGGGGACGCCGGTCATCACGCGCATCTCTGGACCGGCGAAGTCATGCCCCTGGGCAGTGTCTCTTTCCAGGGCACCGGCTTGGTGGTCGACGCGCTCTTCGGCGCCGGCCTCAGCCGTCCGCTGGACGGAGTCTCGCGCGCCGTGGTCGAGAGGCTCGGCGTGTCGGGCGTGCCCGTGGTCGCTGTCGACATGCCGAGCGGGGTCAAGGGCGACGACGGCCGGGTCCTGGGCGAGGCCGCGATCAAGGCTGATCTCACGGTTACCTTCTTTCGCAAGAAACCGGGCCATCTGCTTTATCCCGGTCGGTTTTTTTGTGGCGATACCATCATCGCCGACATCGGGATTCCGGGCGACGTGCTGGGCGAGATCGCGCCGCGCTGCTACGAGAACGATCCGGCGCTGTGGCTCGAGGCACTGCCGCGGCGCCGCTTCGACAGCCACAAGTACGACTTCGGTCACGCCCTGGTGGTCGGCGGCGGCGAACTGACCGGCGCCGCACGGCTGGCGGCCAGGGCCGCGATGCGGGTCGGCGCGGGCCTGGTGTCCTTGACCTGCCCGCCGCCGATGGTCTCGGTCTACGCCTCCGGCTTTCCCAGCCTCATGGTGCGGCCGACCGGCGGCCCCGGCGACCTCTCGGCGATGCTGCGCGACCAGCGCCGCAACGCCATCCTGGTCGGGCCCGGCTTCGGTCTGACCAAGAACACCCGCGAGATCGTCGCCCTGGTGCTGGGAACCCGGCGCTCGACGATCCTTGATGCCGATGCCCTGACCGCCTACCACCAGGATCCGGATACCCTCTTTTCGCTATTGAAATCACCCTGCGTGCTGACACCGCACGAAGGAGAGTTCACCCGCCTCTTTCCAGAGCTCGACGGCGACAAGCTTCAGCGCTGCCGCGCCGCGGCGGCGATGTCCGGGGCGGTCGTCGTGCTGAAGGGCGCCGACACCGTGATCGCCGCGCCCGACGGCCGGGCGGCGATCAACGGCAACGCGCCGCCCAGCCTGGCCATCGCCGGAACCGGCGACGTGCTGGCGGGTCTGGTTCTGGGACTTCTGGCCCAGTCCATGCCGCCCTTCGAGGCGGCCTGCGCCGCCGTCTGGCTCCAGGGCGCCGTGGCCGCCGACATCGGCCCGGGCCTGATCGCCGAGGATCTGCCTGACAACCTGCCCAAGATCCTGCGGCCGCTCTTGGCCTCCGCTGACTAGAGGCCCCTGCCGTTTAGGGGCCTTTACCCCGTCTTAAGAGGGCTTCTGTAAAGCTCGAAGGGAGAGGATGCGAAGCACGTAGCTTCCCAGCAAGCAGAGGCCAGATATGTTCGCTCAAAGGAACGTATTCTCGTTCTCGCGCGGCCAGGACGGCAAGGACCCCAGGAACCGGATCAAAGTCGGCTCGACCTACCGCCACGCGGGACCCGGCGACATCGTCGAAACCGCCGAGGTCATCGATGTCGGCCCGGATCCGATGGGCATCCCCCACGTCGTCTACAAGGTCGAGATCGAGCGCGGCCGGCAGCGACGGTCGATAGAACGCAGAACTTTGAACTTACAGAGTTTTAGCGAGCATTTTTCAGAAGCTGTCGAGGCCTAGTCCGCTCGATTGAACCCAATCTCGCTCTACTTCAGCAGGTTAGAGCAGCTCATCTGCCTTCAGCCCTGCGCAGGCCGCTCCGGGCAAGGACCGAGCGCGCCGCCGGCTTTGCGCGCATAGAGATCGTGAACCAGGTCCGATACGACCATCGGTCCCTCCTGGGCTTTCGTCCGGACAGGGCCGCGGCTAGACTGGCGTCAAGCATGGTTTACGAGGCCCGATGCGGATCGAGATACACTTCGACGATAGACCCGGCTTTACCGAAGCCCTGCTCGGTCTCCTGGTTCTGCAGCATCAGTCGCCGCGGGCCCTCGAGGTGGTATCGCGCCACGTCTATTTGGACCTGCCGGGCCTGACGCAGGAGGCTCTCGGACCGCTGACCGAGGCGGTCCGGGGCCTGCCCGGCTTCGTCGGCCTGCGCCAGGTTTCCGCCTTGCCGCGGGAGTTGCGCCTGCGCCAGCTCGAGGCCGTGATCGAGGCCTTTCCGGATCCGGTGCTGGCGATCAACAGCCAAGGACTGGTCGTGCTGTCCAACGAGGCGGCCAAGGCGAGTTGGGGGGCATGGCTCGCCGGCCTGCCGATCGACGAGATCCTCGGACGCAAGGGTTGGGACAAGGCGGACTGGCAGCCGCGCGCCGATGATGCCGCCGAGTTCCTTGGCGGCTCCGTCGACTTTGCGGGCGAGACCTACATGGTCGAGCGGATTCCGATCCGCAGGCAGGGCGCCGGCGCCGGGGTCGCCGGGGCCGTGCTGGTACTGCGGGCACCGCAGCGGGTCGAGGCCCTGCGCCGCTCCGGCGCCGGCGCGCCGCCCGCCGCCGGGGCGCACCGGGAAGCCATCCCGGCCTCCTTCGCCGAGGCCCAGAAGGCCTTCGAGGCCGACCTCCTGCGCCGGCTGTTTCCGCACTACCCGAGCAGCCGCAAGCTGGCCAAGCGGTTGAAGCTCTCCCACACCGCGGTCGCCAACAAGCTGCGCAGCCACGGGATAGGCCGCTCCGAGTGACCGGCCGTCCGCGGCCGTTCGGTCTCGGGAAGGCTTGGCATGCGGGCGCCGCCGTGCCATTTCCTTTGTTAGTCTAAGGCGCTCGGGCCTCGAGGCCCGGGTCTTGCGAGGGAGGCGAAGGTGGCGGGTCGAATCAGTCACGAGGTGGCACCTGCGGGCGGCAGCATGTCCGAGGCGGAGCGTCTGGCCTGCCTTAAAGCGCTCGAGCGCAAGCTGCTCTGGCTGTCCTCCTGGATGATCCACAACGCCAATCACCTGCGCCCGAGCCGGGACGGGGTGAAGGTCGGCGGCCATCAGGCTTCCAGCGCCTCGCTCGTGACCCTGATGACCGCGCTCTATTTCTCCGTCCTGCGGCCGCAGGACCGGGTCGCGGTCAAGCCCCACGCCAGCCCGGTGTTCCACGCCATCCAGTATCTGCTGGGCAACCAGAGCCGCGACAGCCTGGAGCGATTCCGCGCCTTTGGCGGCGCCCAGTCCTATCCCTCGCGGACCAAGGACGCCGACGACGTCGACTTCTCGACCGGCTCGGTCGGCCTCGGTGTCGCCATGACCTCCTTCGCCAGTCTGGTCCAGGACTACGTGAGCCTCAAGGGCTGGCTGGGCGCCGACCAGCCCGAAGGCCGCATGGTCGCGCTGGTCGGCGACGCCGAGCTCGACGAGGGCAACGTCTACGAGGCCTTGCTGGAAGGCTGGAAGCACGACCTCCGCAATGTCTGGTGGGTCATCGACTACAACCGCCAGAGCCTGGACGCCGTGGTCTCGGACCGTCTCTTCGGGCGCTTCGACAGCCTCTTCGACACCATGGGCTGGCGGGTCGTGACGCTGAAGTACGGCAAGAAGCTGCAGCGCGCCTTCGAGGGCCCCGGGGGCGAGGCGCTCCGGCGCTGGATCGACGACTGCCCGAACTCGCTCTATTCGGCCCTGGTCTTCCAGGGCGGCGCGGCCTGGCGCCGGCACCTGGCCGCCGATCTCGGCGGCGAGCCGGGGATCAAGGCGCTGCTCGAGCGGCACGACGACGCGGCCCTGGCGGAACTGATGACCAACCTGGCCGGCCACGACCTG
>JAKSBE010000480.1 GCA_022361275.1 Kiloniellales bacterium | reverse complement strand
GCCGCCGGACTCCTCGTCGACCGTGCCGGAGACCTCGATCGCGCCGGGCCAGTCCGGCTCCGCCTCCAGCAGCGCCTCGACCGCGATCACCGCCGCCGCCAGGCCGCCCTTCATGTCGCAGGTCCCGCGGCCGTAGATCCGGCCGTCGCGCAGCTCGCCGCCGAAGGGGTCGAAGCTCCAGCCCAGGCCCGCCGGCACCACGTCGATGTGGCCGTTGAAGTGCACGCAGGGTCCCGGCCGCTTGCCCTCGATCCGGGCCACGACGTTGGTCCTGGGATAGCGCGCGCTGTCCGCGACCGCGCCCTCGGCGCGGTGGTAGCCGACCTCGAAGCCCCGCGCCGCCAGCCGCCGCCCCAGCACCTCGGCGCAATCCCGGTAGGCCTCCCCCGGCGGATTGACCGTCGGAATCCGCACCAGCTCCTGGGTCAGCGCGACCAGATCCTCGGTCTTGTCCTCGATGCGGCGGTGCAGCGCGTCCGGCACGTGTCCTCCTTCAGAAATGCAGCTTGGCAGAAATGCAGCTTGGCGCCCAAACGCGCCATGCGGGCTTCCAGGGCAAGTATACGAAAACCTTGCGCCGCCGCGCACCTCCGCGTTTTCCGTTCTGCCGGGCCCCGTCGCCAGCGTCGCAGTCGAGGACCGGACCCCTTCGAAGGCCGGCAAGCGATGGCGGGCGACCCGCGGCCTTTCGACGGGCGCCGTTTCCGACCATGCAACGGGCTGGCTTCCATGGTCGGCGCCTTACGCCGCCGCCGCCCGCGCGGCCAGTCCCAGACTCTCCAGCGCCTCGGCGTAGGCCGCCAGCTCCTGCCGCCCGCGCGGGGTCACCTCGTAGGTGCCGCGCTCGACCCTTTGGAACCAGCCGTAGACGTCGCGCTGGAGGATCCGGGCCGCGCCGGCGACGCCGGTGACGGCGCGGATCTCGGCCAGCTTGGCCGGCCCTTGCCGGTCCAGATAGCAGGCGCAGCGCAGGGCGTCCTGGCGGTAGGCGGTGATCAGGCGGCGCTTGCTGCTGCCGCCGCAATTGGGGTCGCCGACCCGGCGCTGGAACTCGCGCAGCAGCCGGCCCCGGCGCCGCGGGCTCTTGCGCGGCTGGTAGGGCGCCGGGTCGAGGTGGACCTGGACCAGTCCGGGCACGCCGGCCTCAACGGCGACGGTGATCAGGCCGAGGCCCAGCCGGCGGCAGAGCTTGAGGACATCGCGGGACTGCCGGCGCCAGGCCCGCGCGCCGGCGGCCGTCCCGGGCTGCGCGACCGCCAGGTAGACCAGGTCGGTCAAGGCCTGGCGCCGGATGCCCTGGAACACCAGGGGCAGCGAGAAGGCGGTCTTGAGCTCGACCACGACCGGGTCCTCGCCGTCGCGGCAGGCGACGACGTCGCAGTCGGCGACCTCGCCCTTGACCTCGTAGCCCTGGCCCTCGAGGAAGCGCTTGACGGGCGGATAGAGGTCGGTCTCGCGAAGGCGGGGCATGGCTTGCGGCCGGTCATCGAAAATGAAGATAATCCGGCTTTGATACCACGATTCGCGGCCCGGGCTTCGGGGCAAGTGGGCCGCGTCCAGCCGTCCGCAGCCATCCGGAGGCCGCCCCGCGCGGCAAGCGCCCATGGAGGACAGGTCCTACCGGCTCTACGACCCGGCGATGTACGACTTCCGGACGGCGGCGGAGAGCTACTGGGAGGCCAGCCTGCCGGGGCCGGAGCGGCTCGCGCCCCTGTCCGGCAGCGAGAGCTGCGACGTCGCGGTCATCGGCGGCGGCTATACCGGCCTTTCGGCGGCCCTGCACCTCGCCCGCGACCACCAGGTCGACGTCCGGGTCCTGGAGGCCGGCCATATCGGCTGGGGCGCCTCGGGCCGCAACGGCGGCTTCTGCACCATGGCGCCGACCAAGCTTTCGACCAAGGACCTGATCCTGCGCTACGGCCTGGAGGCGGCCAAGGCCTTCTTCGACAGCCAGAAGGCGGGCCTGGAGCTGGCGCTGGCCCTGGAGCGCGACGAAGGCATCGACTTCGACCGCCAGGGCGAAGGGGTCTTCGTCGTCGCCCATCAGGCCTCGCGCTTCGAGGAGCTGGAGACCGAGGCGGCGCTGCTGAGCGGCCAGTTCGGCTTCGAGACCGAGGTCCTGCCGCCCGAGGAATTCCAGCGGGTCGGCCACGCCTCGAGCGAGAACTTCGGCGCCCTCTTGATCCGCTCCGGCTTCGGCCTGCATCCCCTGAAGTACGCCCGCGGCCTGGCCAGGGCCGCCCTCCTCCGTGGCGCCAAGCTGCACGCCCACAGCCGCGTACGGGACTGGACCAGGGCCGGAGGCCGGCACCTGCTGGAGACCGACGGCGGGCGCCTGCAGGCGCGCCGGGTCCTCTTCGCTGCCAACGGCTTCACCCCGGAGGGCCTCAGCCCGGCCTTCGACGGCCGTACGCTTCCGGTGATCTCGAACATCGTCACCACCCGGCCGCTGACCGAGGCCGAGCTGGCCGACCAGTCCTGGCGTACGGAAAACCCCCTGTCGAATACGCGTACGCTGCTGTTCTACTACCGCCTGCTGCCGGACCGGCGCCTGCTGTTCGGCGCCCGCGGCGACACCAGCGGTACGCCCGCGGCCGGGGGGCGCATGCGGGCCTGGCTGACCCGGCGCCTGGGCGAGGTCTTCCCGGCCTGGCGCGAGGTCGAGATCAGCCACTTCTGGCGCGGCTTCGTCTGCGTCACCCGGGACCTGACCCCCGCGGTCGGCCGGCTGGAGGAGGATCCCGGCGTCTTCTACGGCTTCGGCTACCACGGCAACGGGGTCAACGCCGCGCCCTGGACCGGCCGCGCCCTGGCCCGGATGATCGCCGGCGCAGGGGACGCCGAGACCGAACTGCCGGAAATCCTGCGCGGCCCGGCGCCGCGCTTCCCGCTGCCGGCCCTGCGGCTGTGGTTGTTGCGGTCGGCCAATCTCTACTATCGTCTGGTCAAGGACAAATATTAGAAAGGTGCAGCAAAGCCACAGCATGAAGAAGGCACGCTCCAAAACCACGCCCGCCGCCGAGTTCAAGGCCTTCCAGGCCGCGCACCCCGAGACCCGCTACGTCGACGCCATCCTGACCGACCTCTGCGGCATCGTGCGTGGCAAGCGCTATCCCATGGCCGAGGCCGAGAAGCTCTTCACCGGCGGCCTGCAGCTCTGCGAATCGGTCTTCCTGCTCGACGTCACGGGGGCCAACACCGATCCGGCCGGCCGCGGCTTCACCGACGGCGACCCCGACGGCACCCTGGTCCCGATCCCCGGCACCCTGGTCCCGGTACCCTGGGCCGAGGAGCCGCGCGGCCAGGTCCTGATGACCATGACCACGCCCGAGGGCGCGCCCTCGCCGATCGATCCGCGCAACGTCGCGACCCGGGTGCTGGAGCGCTTCGAGGAGCTGGAGCTGACCCCGGTGGTGGCCTTCGAGCTGGAGTTCTACCTGCTCGACCGGGAACGCGACGCGGCCGGCCTGCCGCAGCCGCCGGTCTCGCCCGGGACCGGCCGGCGCGAGAGCAGCCTCCAGGTCTACGGCATCCACGAGATCGACGGCTTCGCCGCCTTCCTGCGCGACGTCGAGGCCGCCGGCGCCGCGCAGAAGGTGCCGGCGAACATCGCGACCGCCGAATTCGCCCCGGGGCAGTACGAGATCAACCTGCATCACGTCGACGACGCCCTGGCCGCCGCCGACCATGCGGCGCTGCTGCGCCACATCATCAAGTCGGTGGCGCGGCGCCACGGCGTCGAGGCCAGCTTCATGTCCAAGCCCTTCCTCGGCCAGACCGGCAACGGCATGCACGTCCACGTCAGCCTGCTGGACAAGCGGGGGCGCAACGTCTTCGCCGCCGAGAGCCCCCTGGGCAGCGAGACCCTGCGGCACGCCGTCGGCGGCCTGATGGCGACCATGGCCGAGGCCATGGCGATCTTCGCGCCCAACGCCAACGCCCTCCGCCGCTTCGGCCCCAACCTCTTCGTGCCGGTCAACCGTTCCTGGGGTGCCAACAACCGCTCCGTCGCCTTCCGGATCCCCAGCGGCCCGCCCGACAGCCGGCGCATCGAGCACCGCTCCGCCGGCGCCGAGGCCAACAGCTACCTGGTCCTGGCGGCGATCCTCGCCGGCATCCACCACGGCATCACCGAGGGGATCGATCCGGGACCGGCGCGCGAGGGCAACGCCTGCAAGACCGTCGACCCGGATCTGCCGCTCGACATGCCGTCCTCTCTGGCGCGCCTCGAGGCGGCAAAGACCCTGGGCAGGTACCTGGGCCTGGAGTACCTTGAGGTCTATGCCGCGACCAAGCGAAACGAGTACCGGGACTTCATGAACGAGATCTCGCTCAGGGAATACGCCTGGTACCTCTAGGGGGACGTGCGCAGGGGATTTCAGGAGGACTTCATGGCCGGCCAGGATCAGACGTTCACCATCAGCCGGGGCCGCGACGCCATCTTCGAGGGCGGCGGGCTGCGGTCCTTCTTCGCATACCGGGACCTGGGATTCGCCGAGGCGACCGGCGGCCGCTACCACGCCCAGGTCATCCGCGCCAGCGCGCCCTGCGCGGACGGCACCGGCCCGCACCGCCACGCCCTGGACTTCCAGATGGTCTACCTGCTCAAGGGCTGGGCCCGCTTCGACTACGAGGGCCAGGGCGAGGTCACCCTGAACCCGGGCGACTGCGTCCTGCAGCCGCCGGGCATCCGGCACGAGCTGACCGCCTGCTCCGACGACATGGAGCTTCTGGAGGTCACCTCGCCCGCCGGTTTCGGCACCGAGCCCGCCTGAACCATCCGCAAGGGAATCCCGGCCATGAGCAGCAAGGAATGCGGTGCTCCCCAGGCCCGACAAGGCGACGCGGCAAAGCCCTGCGCCGCCGCGCGGCCGGAGAGCGGCCTGGACGAGGACTACCTCGCCCAATGGACCGCCTGCGGCGAGGCCAACTACCCCTATGCCGACCGCATGAAGCGCAAGCGCTACGAGCGCGAGAAGCGCGCTCTCCAGATCGAGCTGCTGAAGCTGCAGGACTGGGTCAAGGCCAACGGCGAGCGGGTCGTCGTCGTCTTCGAGGGCCGCGACGCGGCGGGCAAGGGCGGCACCATCAAGACCCTGACCGAGCACCTCAACCCGCGGGGTGCGCGGATCGCCGCCCTGTCGAAGCCCAGCGACCAGGAACGCAGCCAGTGGTACTTCCAGCGCTACGTGGAGCACCTGCCCACGGGCGGGGAGATCGTGCTCTTCGACCGCTCCTGGTACAACCGCGCCGGGGTCGAGCGGGTCATGGGCTTCTGCTCCCTCGAGCAATGCCGGGCCTTCCTCGAGGAGGCGCCCGAGTTCGAGCACCTGCTGGTGAAACACGGCATCCATTTGATCAAGTACTGGTTCGCGGTCACCCGCGAGGAGCAGGCCAGGCGCTTCGCCAAGCGCCGGACCGACCCGCTGAAGCGCTGGAAGCTGAGCCCGATCGACCTGGCCTCGGTCGACAGGTGGCACGACTACACCGAGGCCCGGGAGGAGATGTTCTTCGCCACCAACAGCGGCTGGGCGCCCTGGACCGTGATCAAGTCGGACGACAAGAAGCGGGCCCGCCTCAACTGCATGCGTCACCTCTTGTCGCAGTTCGCCTACCCGCACAAGGACCCGGCGGCGGTGACCGGCATCGACCCGCTGATCCTGGCAAAGGCCGACTCCATCTTCGACGGATATCTGGGCGTGGAGGATCCGCCGCGGGCCGGTGATTCGCCAGTGTAGCCGCAGGAGCGAGGGCCTGCGGCGGAGCGCGGCAGCCTGCTCGGGAAGACCGAAGCCGCCCCCGGCCCGCAGTGGCAACTCGTCGAGTCAAGTATCGCGTCCCCGGCCGCCGAACATGAAAAATTGTTAATGTGGCCGTAAGGTCGCGGCAAGGACTCGCGCCCCATCTTTCATCACGAAGAGGGTGAAGATCTTTGTGTCTTGGAACCTGTGCTCATTGCCACGACACGATGGAGGAAAGGACAGATGGGGCAGACAATCCCCCTTGCGCGTGAGACGAAGCCGACCCAGGCCGTGACCGGCAAGGTCACGGCCGCCGGCCTCCTCATGTTCGCGCTGGTCGCCGCCCAGCCAGGCCTGGCGCGTCCGGCGCCCGAGAGCTTCGCCGATTTGACCGAGAAGGTCGCGCCGGCCGTGGTCAACGTGTCGATCGTCAAGAGCGGCGGGCCGGTGGTCCGCTTCGAAGGCCCGGAGGGCGAGGAGCTGCTGCCCTTCGGCGAGGACCATCCCCTGCACGAGTTCTTCGAGCGCTTCCTCGGCCCGGACGGCCGGGAACCGCCCGGCGGCCCGCGCGAGCGGCACGGCCTGGGCTCGGGCTTCATCGTCGATCCCGAGGGCTACGTCGTGACCAACCGCCACGTGATCGCCGGCGCCGACGAGATCACCGTAACCCTTCACGACGGCCGGTCGCTGGCGGCCGATCTCGTGGGCCAGGACGAGAAGACCGACCTGGCCCTGCTCAAGGTCGAAGCGGACGAGGCCCTGCCCTCCGTCGCCTTCGGCGATTCAGAGGCGGTCCGGCCCGGTGACTGGGTCATCGCCGTCGGCAACCCCTTCGGCCTCGGCGGTTCCGTGACCGCGGGCATCGTCTCCGCCCGCGGGCGGGACCTGCCCGGCGGCAGCATCATCGACTTTCTGCAGATCGATGCGCCGATCAACCGGGGCAACTCCGGCGGGCCGACTTTCGACGTGACCGGCAAGGTGATCGGCGTGAACACCGCGATCTACTCGCCCAACGGCGGCAGCGTCGGCATCGGCTTCGCGATTCCCTCCGAGGTGGCCGGCGACGTCATCGCCGAGCTGCGCGAAAAGGGCGAGGTCGATCGCGGCTGGCTCGGCGTCCGGATCCAGGCGGTGACGCCGGAGTTCGCCGAGGCCTTCCGCCTCGAGGAGGCCAAAGGTGCTCTGATCTCCTCGGTCACGCCGGACGGCCCGGCGGCCAAGGCGGGCCTCGAGACCGGCGACGTGATCCTGTCCTGGGACGGCCAGCCCGTGGACGCGCTCAACGACCTGCCGCGGCTCGTCGCCTTCACCCCGGTCGGCAGGAGCGTCGCGGTCGAGATCTGGCGCGGCGGCGCCGGCGCGACGCTGGAGGTCGTGACCGGCCGCGCGCCCGGGACCCAGGAGCTGGCCGCGATCGGCAGTCCCGGCGCGGACGACGGCGACAGGGTCCGCCTTCCGGGCACCGGCCTGACGGTCGCGACCCTGACCGCCGGGCGCCGGGATCGTTTCCGCATCGCCGAGGAGGTCGACGGCGTGCTCATCCTGAACGTCGAGCGCGACAGCCTGGCGGCCCGGGAGGGCCTGCGCCGCGGCGACGTCATCCGCAGCCTGGCGTCCGAAGCCGTCGGGACGGCGGCCGACGCCAAGCGGGAAATCGAAGGGATCAAGGCCGAGGGCGTCGAAGTCGTCATGCTCCTGGTGTCCCGGGACGGCGTCGAGACCTTCTTCGCCCTGCGGCTGAAGACCGCATAGCCCCGGACCCGCCCGCCCCGCCTGACCGGAATTCGCAGGCGGCCGCATCGGACTGCAGGCATCGGACTGCAGGCAGGGGCGTCCGACGCGGCCGCCTGCGGTTTCGCACCGCCGGCCCGCAGGACGCACCAAGCCCCTAGGGCATGCTAAGGTGGATTGCCGCCCCGCCCCGGAGGCCGCGGGCCGGAAGGACCCCTGGAAAAGAGCCCGAGCGCGCTAGGGAAGATGCGAGTACTGATCGTCGAGGACGACGAGGAAACGGCCGGCTACATCGCCAAGGGCCTGAAGGAGTCCGGCTACCGCCCGACGGTGGCCACGGACGGCAAGGAAGGCCTGCTGATGGCCGCCAGCGAGGACTTCGACCTCGCCATCGTCGACCGCATGCTGCCGGGCCTGGACGGCCTGTCCCTGGTCGAGACCCTGCGCGGGACCGGCAAGGAGCTGCCCATCCTCTTCCTCAGCGCCATGGGCAGCGTCGAGGAACGGGTCAAAGGCCTGCGCGGCGGCGCCGACGACTACCTGGTCAAGCCCTTCGCCTTCTCCGAACTGCTGGCCAGGATCGAGGTTCTGCTCCGCCGCGGCGGCGGCGGCGGCGCCGAGACCAACCTGCGGGTCGGCGACCTGGAGATGGACCTGCTGTCCCGCAGCGTGCGCCGGGGCGGCAAGCCGATCGACCTGCAGCCGCGGGAATTCAAGATCCTGGAGTACCTCATGCGCAACACGGGCCGGGTGGTCACCCGGGTCATGCTGCTCGAGAACGTCTGGGACTACCACTTCGACCCGCAGACCAACGTGGTCGACGTCCATATCTCCCGGCTGCGCCAGAAGATCGACAGGGATTTCGACAAGCCGCTGCTGCACACCGTCCGCGGCGCAGGATATCGCCTCCGTGAGCCCGACTAGCCTCTTCCGATCGCGGATCTTCCAGTTCGCGCTGATCTACCTCTGCTTTTTCGGCGTGACGGTGGGCCTGATCGGCTGGATCGTCTTCGACGTGGCCAAGGAATCGGTCTCGCGTCAGATCGAGGCCACCATCGACGCCGAGATCACCGGCCTGGTCGAGCAGTACAATCAGCGCGGCCTGCCCGGGCTGGTCGAGTCGATCCGCCGGCGCGCGACCTCGGCCGCGGGCGGGCGCGGGCTCTACCTGCTTGCCGACAAGCGGAACCGGGTGCTGGCCGGCAACATCAGCCGCTGGCCGGACGAGAGACCCGATGCCGAGGGCTGGGTCACGTTCCGGCTGGAGCTGCCGGAATCCGAGGGCGGCGGCATCAACTTCGGCCGCGCCCGGGTCCTTTCGGGCGATGGCTTCAACCTGCTGGTCGGCCATGACGAACGCGAGCGGACCTGGGTCCAGTCGACCATCCTCTGGACTCTGGTCGGGAGCCTGGCGGCCACGGTCACGGTGGCGCTCTTCGGCGCGGTCGTCGTCAGCCGGGCCCTGCTGCGGCGGATCGACGCGATCACCGCGACCAGCCGCGAGATCATGGCGGGCGACCTGAGCCAGCGGGTGCCGGCCAGCGGCCGCGGCGACGAGTTCGACCGCCTGGCGGCAAACCTGAACGCCATGCTCGACCGGATCGAGGCCCTGATCACCGGGATCAAGCAGGTCTCGGACAACATCGCCCACGATCTGCGCAGCCCCCTGGCCCGCCTGCGCAGCCGCCTGGAGGTCGCGCTGATGGAGCCGCCCGACGCCGAGAGCTACCGCGTCGCGCTGGAGAAGACCATCAGCGAGGCCGATCACCTGCTCCAGACCTTCAACGCCCTGCTCAGCATCGCGCAGGCCGAGGCCGGGGCGCCGCGCCGCAACTTCGCCGACGTCGACCTTTCGGCGGGCGCCCGCGACGCGGCCGAACTCTACGAGCCCCTGGCCGAGGAGAAAGGCCTCCATCTGGTCGTCCGGGTCGCCGAGGGGGTCCACCTGCAGGGCGACCAGCACCTGCTGTTCCAGGCCCTGGCCAACCTGCTGGACAACGCCATCAAGTTCTCGCCCGCAGGCGGCAGGATCGAGCTGACCCTGCGCCGGGACAGCGGGCGCGCGGCGCTCGCGGTCGCCGATCAGGGGCCCGGAATCCCGGAAGGCCTCCGCGCGCGGGCGCTGGAGCGCTTCTTCCGCCTGGAGGAGAGCCGCAGCACGCCGGGCAGCGGCCTGGGCCTCAGCCTGGTCGCGGCCGTGGCCCGCCTGCACGACGGCCGAATCGCCCTGCGGGACAACCGGCCGGGGCTTCGGGCCGTGCTCGATCTGCCGCTGAACGACACGCGGCCCAGCGCCGCCCGGGCCGGCGAAGTCTCCACGACCGCAGGGGCCCGGGCGCCGTCAGGCCTCAAGCCTTCTTCCGAAGCCGCATCGTAAAGCTCTTCGGCGGCCGCAGGACCGCCCGCTCGAGCCCCGGAAACCCCTTGGAGATGTCCTCCGGCCGTTTCTCGAAGCGGGTGAGCCGGTGAAGCTTGCGCCCGCCGGAAAGTCGCTGTCTGATAGCGTCGGTCTTCTCGCAAGTCCATGGATAAAAACGGAAAAGCAAGGGGAGGAAGGCCCGGGATGAGTCGCGATCCGCGCTACGACCTGCTCTTCGAGCCGGTCCGGATCGGGCCGGTGACGGCCCGCAACCGCTTCTACCAGGTGCCCCACTGCGCCGGCATGGGCCATCGCGAGCCCAGCGCCTCGGCCGCCATGCGCGCCATGAAGGCGGAAGGGGGCTGGGCGGTGGTCTGCACCGAGGAGTGCGACATCCACCCGGCCTCGGAGTTCTCGCCCTACGCCGAGGCCCGGCTCTGGGACGACCGGGACATCCCCGCCCTGGCGCGGATGGCAGAGGCGGTGCAGAGCCACGGCGCGCTGGCCGGCATCGAGCTGGCCTTCAACGGCGCGGCGGCGCCGAACCGCTTCAGCCGGGAGATCCCCCTGGCGCCTTCCGACACGGTGGTCGAGCCCTACGACCCGGTGCAGGCCCGGGCCATGGACAAGAGCGACATCCGCGACCTGCGGCGCTGGCACCGGGCGGCCGCGCTCAGGGCGCGCAAGGCCGGCTTCGACATCGTCTACGTCTACGCCGGCCATGATCTCGGCCTGCCGATGCACTTCCTGTCGCGGCGCCACAACCGACGCGGCGACGAATACGGCGGCAGCCTGGAGAACCGGGCCCGCCTGCTGCGGGAGCTGATCGAGGACACCAAGGAGGCCGTCGGCGACCGCTGCGCGGTCGCGGTGCGCCTGGCGGTCGAGGAGCTGCTGGGCGAGGACGGCCTGACCGCCGAGGCCGAGGGCCGCGAGGTCATCGAGCTTCTGGCCGAGCTGCCCGACCTCTGGGACGTCAACGTCAGCGGCTGGCGGAACGATTCCCAGACCGCCCGCTTCGGCCCCGAGGGCGCGCAGGAGGCCTACGTCGCCTTCGTCAAGCAGGTGACCAGCAAGCCGGTGGTCGGGGTCGGGCGCTTCACCTCGCCCGACGCCATGGTCTCGCAGATCAAGCGCGGCGTCCTCGACCTGATCGGCGCGGCCCGGCCGTCGATCGCCGACCCCTTCCTGCCGCGCAAGATCGAGGAAGGCCGGCCGGAGGAGATTCGCGAGTGCATCGGCTGCAACATCTGCGTCACCGGCGACAACGACATCGTGCCGCTGCGCTGCACCCAGAACCCGACCATGGGCGAGGAATGGCGGCGCGGCTGGCATCCGGAGATCGTTCCGCCCAAGGCTTCGGACGACCGCGTCCTGGTGGTCGGCGGCGGCCCGGCTGGGCTGGAGTGCGCCCGCGCCGCCGGCCAGCGCGGCTACGCCGTGACCCTGGCGGAGGCGGGGCGCGCGCTGGGCGGCCGGGTCAGCCTGGAAAGCCGGCTGCCGGGCCTGGCGAGCTGGGCCCGGGTCCGGGACTACCGGCTGGCCTGCCTGGCGGCGCTGCCCGAGGTCGAGATCTACCGGGAGAGCCGGCTGGACGCCACCCAGATCCTGGAGTTCGGATTCGAGCAGGTGATCCTGGCCACGGGATCGGCCTGGCGGCGGGACGGGATCGGCCGGGCGATCCGCCGCCCGCTGCAGGGCTGCGAGCGGCCCGGGGTGCTGACCCCGGACGACCTCCTGACCGGAACCCGGCCGGCCGGTCCGGTGCTGATCTACGACGACGACCACTACTACCTGGGCGGCGTCCTAGCCGAGAAGCTGCGCCGCGACGGGTTGGAGGTCACCCTGGTGACGCCCGCCCCCGACGTCTCGCACTGGACCCATAACACCTTGGAACAGAACAGTATCCAGAAGCGGCTTCTGGAGCTGGAGGTCGCCCTGCGCCCGCAGCAGGGGCTGAGCGCGATCCACGACGGCGAGGCCGAACTGGCGTGCGTCTTCACCGGGCGCCGCCAGCGGCTGCCGGCGGCGAGCGTCGTCCTGATCACCGCGCGGACGCCGAAGGACCAGGTCTATCGGGCCCTGATGCGCAGACCCGAGGCATTGGCCGAGGCCGGGATCACGTCGCTGCGTCGGATCGGCGACTGCCTCGCGCCGGGCACGATCGCCGCCGCGGTCTACGGCGGCCATCGCGCGGCCAGGGAGATAGACCAAAAGCAATACGGCGAATTCCAACGAGAGGTTGTGGCCCTGAGCCAGGGCTGGCCACCTTTTGTTCCCGCCCGGCTTGGTTAACGTCTTAATCCTTTTCAAGCCCCGGCGTTACGGTTGGGGCATTTCTGAATCCAATAAGGTTTACGAGACCTTAACAATTGACAGGGCATAGTACGACCATATTCTAGACCCAGCGCGTGACCGATACCGCGTGGTCGGAATGAGTGCGCAGATAGCAGACATAGCAGCAGGCACAGGCAGGACTTTGAAAATCCACCTCGGACCACGCTGGCGAAAAATCGGTCTTTACCGAACTGCAATCGTTTCCGGACTCTTACTCGGCGTGGTTGTCGCGTTGTTCGACACCGGTCCCCGACCGCCGAGCGAGCGCGGCGCGTCCTTCCACATCCCCGAGGTCTCGCGCATCGATACCGCGGTCGCGGCGGCGGTCGTGCCGCACCGGCTGTCCAAGGAGCCGGGCAGCGGAGAGATCCCGGCCCTGTCCTTCATCGCCAACTACGAACCCAAGGAGTGGTCCGTGGACGCGGCGGAGGACGGCCCCTCGCCGGTGCAGCTCGCCTCCCTGCCGATGGCGCGCGCCGAGGTGATCCGGGTCGAGCGCGGCGACACGCTGCTCGGCCTGCTTTCGGACATGGGAGTCGAGCGAGACGAGGCCCGTGCGGCGGTCGGCAGTCTGTCCGACGTCTTCAATCCGAAGCATCTGCAGCCCGGCCAGGAGATCCACTTGGCGCTGCACGAGGAGAAGGGCGAGAACGGCGTGCTGGTCACCGGCTTCTCCTTCCAGCCCAACGTCGACACCCGGGTCGTCGTCCAACGCAGCAACGGCGGCAGCTTCCAGGCGCGCAGCATCGATCGCCACCTCTACAGGACCTACGCCGTCGCCGAGGGCACCATCGACACCAGCCTCTTCGACGCGGCGACCGATGCGGAGGTGCCGCCGGTCGTGCTGTCCGAGATGGTCCGGGCGCTGAGCTTCGACATCGACTTCCAGCGCGACTTGCAGCGCGGCGACACCTTCGAGCTGCTTTACGAGCGCTATCTCGACGAGACCGGCCTCGATGTCCGCTCCGGCAACGTGCTCTACGCGCAGATCGTGCTGCGCGGCAAGCCGGTGCGTTTCTATCGGCACGAGACCGCCGAGGGCACGAGCGACTTCTTCAACGAGAACGGCGTCTCGATCCGCAAGTCCCTGATGCGGACCCCGATCGACGGCGCCCGGCTGAGCTCCGGCTTCGGCATGCGCAAGCACCCGATCCTCGGCTATAACAAGATGCACCGCGGCACCGACTTCGCCGCCCCGCCGGGCACGCCGATCTACGCCGCGGGCGACGGCGTCGTCGAGGTCGCCAAGTGGAACGGCGGCTACGGCAAATACATCCGCATCCGCCACAACTCGACCTACAAAACCGCCTACGCCCACATGAAGCGCTTCGCGCGGGGCGTCACCAAGGGCAGCCGGGTGGAGCAGGGCCAGGTGATCGGCTACGTCGGCACCACCGGCCGCTCGACCGGCCCGCACCTGCACTACGAGGTTCTGGTCAACGACCAGCAGGTCGACCCGCGCCGGGTGAAGATGCCCACGGGTCGAATCCTCAAGGACGAGGAACTGGTCGCCTTCCGGGCCGCGCGGGAGCAGATCGACGAGCTGCGGCTGCGCTACAAATCCTCCCTGATTGCCGGCTTCGACTGCAAGGGCCAGCCTCAGGAAGAGCACCCCGGACTGGCTGCCGGCTGCTGAGCCCTCAATCCGCTCCAGGCTAGAGGGATGAGGAGGCTCGGCGAGGCGTGAGCCGCGCCTCAGCCGGAGCCGGGTGAGCGGGCGAGACGCCCTATCCGGGACGGCGCATCGAGAAGACGTGGTCGACCCGCGTGTAGTCCAGGTAGCCCAGGCGGGCGATCGGCTTGACCTTCTCCATGTCGACCAGGCCCTCGGTCAACACCGAATCCGCGATGTGGACGCCGATCACCTCGCCGATGACGATGGCGTTACGGCTCTCTGGGTCCCTGGCCGGCAGCTCCACGGTCTGGTGGAAGCGGCACTCCAGGTGGATCGGGGAGGCCTTGACCCGCGGCGGCCTGACCAGCGCAGAGGCCTCGGTCTCCAGGCCGGCGAGCTCGAACTCGTCGACCGCGCCGGGGGCATGGAGGCTGGTCCGGTTCATCGCCTCGCGCAGCGCCCAGGTGGCGATGTTGACCACGAACTCGCCGGTCGCCTCGCAGTTGGCCACCGAATCCTTGCCGCTGCCGTCCGGCTTGCGGCCGTTGGTCGCGAACATCACCATCGGCGGCTCCCCGGCGACGCCGTTGAAGAAGCTGTAGGGCGCCAGGTTGACCGCGCCGGCCGCGCTGATCGAGGTGATCCAGCCGATCGGCCGCGGCACGACGCAGCTCTTGAAGGGATTGCGCGGCAGGCCGTGGTCGCCCTTGCGCGTGTCGTAGAACATCACTCCTCCCTGCGGGCCGAGGCTTGGATCAGGACCGGGCGATCATCCCGGAATTCGCGGAAGCAGGAAAGCCAAAGGCGGCGGCGATTCCCGCCGCCGCCCCGGCAAACGCGCAGGCGGGCCGGTCAGGCCGCCTCGGCCTTGACCGCCTGGCCGTTGATCAGCAGGTGCCCCTCCCCGGCCGAGACCTCGACGGCCTCGCCGTCGGCGATCTTGCCGGCCAGGATCATCTCGGCCAGGGGGTTCTGCAGCTCGCGCTGGATCACCCGCTTGAGCGGCCGGGCCCCGTAGACCGGGTCGTAGCCGCTCTCGGCCAGCCATTCCCGGGCCTTGGCGTCGAGCTCCAGGCGGATCTTGCGCTCGGCCAGCAGGGCGTCCAGGCGCTGCAGCTGGATCTCGACGATCCCGGTCATCTGGGCCCGGGTCAGCCTGTGGAACAGCAGGATCTCGTCCAGGCGGTTCAGGAACTCCGGCCGGAAGGCGGCGCGCATCACCTCCATGACCTGGCCGCGGACCTCGCTGGAGTCCTGTCCCTCGGGCTGGTTGGCCAGGACCTCCGAGCCGAGGTTGGAGGTCATGATGATCAGGGTGTTGCGGAAGTCCACCGTGCGCCCCTGGCCGTCGGTCAGGCGGCCGTCGTCCAGCACCTGGAGCAGCACGTTGAAGACGTCCGGATGGGCCTTCTCGACCTCGTCGAAGAGCACCACCTGGTAGGGCCGGCGGCGGACCGCCTCGGTCAGCGCGCCCCCTTCCTCGTAGCCGACGTAGCCCGGCGGCGCGCCGATCATCCGCGAGACGGCGTGCTTCTCCATGTACTCCGACATGTCCAGGCGGACCATGGCGGCCTCGTCGTCGAAGAGAAAGGCGGCCAGGGCCTTGGTCAGCTCGGTCTTGCCGACGCCCGTCGGGCCGAGGAAGAGGAAGGACCCGATCGGCCGGTTCGGGTCCTGCAGGCCGGCGCGGGCCCGGCGGACCGCGTTGGCGACCGCGACGACGGCCTCGTCCTGGCCGATCACCCGGTCGCGCAGCGTGGCTTCCATGTGCAGCAGCTTCTCGCGCTCGCCCTCCAGCATCTTGTCGACCGGGATGCCAGTCCAGCGCGAGACCACCCCGGCGATCTCGCCGTCGGTGACCTCCTCGTTCAGCATCCGGTGCTCCTGCGCGGCGACCGCGCCCTCGAGCTGCTTCTCCAGGTCGGGGATCAGGCCGTAGCGCAGCTCGCCGGCACGGTCCAGCCGGCCCTCCCGCTGGGCGATCTCGAGCTCGCCGCGGGCCTCGTCCAGGGCCTCCTTGACCTTCTGGGCGCTCGCCAGGGTCCGCTTCTCCGCCTGCCACTGGGTCGTCAGGGTGGCCGACCTCTCCTCCAGGTCGGCGATCTCCTTCTTCAGCTTCTCCAGCCGCTCCTGGGAGGGCTTGTCGCTCTCCTTCTTCAGCGCCGCTTCCTCGATCTTGAGCTGAATCAGCTTGCGGTCGAGCTCGTCGATCGCCTCGGGCTTGGAGTCGACCATCATGCGCAGGCGGCTCGCGGCCTCGTCGACCAGGTCGATCGCCTTGTCGGGCAGGAAACGGTCGGTGATGTAGCGGTTGGACAGGGTCGCCGCCGCGACGATGGCGCCGTCGGTGATCCGCACGCCGTGGTGCAGCTCGTACTTCTCCTTCAGGCCGCGCAGGATCGAGATCGTCTCCTCGACGCTGGGCTCGGCGACGAAGACCGGCTGGAAGCGCCGCGCCAGGGCGGCGTCCTTCTCGACGTGCTTGCGGTACTCGTCCAGGGTGGTCGCGCCGACGCAGTGCAGCTCGCCCCGTGCCAGGGCCGGCTTCAGCATGTTGGAGGCGTCCATCGCGCCCTCGGCCTTGCCGGCGCCGACCAGGGTGTGCAGCTCGTCGATGAAGACGACGATCTCGCCCTCGGCCGCCGCGATCTCCTGCAGCACCGCCTTGAGGCGCTCCTCGAACTCGCCGCGGAACTTGGCGCCGGCCACCATGGCGCCCAGGTC
>JAKSBE010000162.1 GCA_022361275.1 Kiloniellales bacterium | reverse complement strand
TCGTGGTGTTTCGCCGCAGCTACGACGCGGCTGGCAATCTGGTCGAGGCGGTCGAAGCCGTTCACCACAGCGAATACTACACCTACGACATCAACCTGGCGCGCCATCCGGCCGGTGGGGCGGTCCGGCTGGGCCGGGTCCACAGGATTGAAGCGGCAGCCCATCAGCGGGCCGGAGATCCGTCCGGCCCAGACACGAAAGAGGGAGACTGACATGAAACTGCGACAGATCGTGATCGGCGGCCTGACCGCCATGCTTGCCGGCGTATCGTCGGCGGCCATGGCGGCAGATGCCGCACCGGCCGCGCTCATTATCGCCCAGGGCGGTCTGGGCGACGGATCGTGGAACGATACCGCCTATGCCGGGTTCGAGGCCGGGCTGAAAGAGACCGGTATCGAAGGCCGGCCGGTGGAATCCAAGGATGTCGCCGCCCAGGGCGAGGAGATCATGCGGCGCGCCGCCGACGGCGGTTTCGGGCTGATCATCAGCCTCGAGTGGATCCACGGCGAACCGATGGAAAAGCTGGCGGGCGACTATCCCGACACCGACTGGGTGATCATGAACCAGACGCGCGCGGGCGACAACATCGCTTCCGTCGTCTTCGCCGAGCATGAAGGATCCTACCTGGCCGGCGCGCTGGCGGCGCAGGTGACCACCGACACGTCGATCAAGGGCATCAACGCGCAGCCGATCATCGGCGTTATCGGCGGCGTCAAGGCGCCGGGGATCGACAAGTTCATCGTCGGCTACATCCAGGGCGCCAAGGCCATCAATCCCGATATCGATGTCAAAGTCGCCTACTCCGAATCCTTCGGCGATCCGGCAAAGGGCCAGCAAATGGCGCAGGCCATGTTCGATGAAGGCGCCGACATCGTCTATCAGGTCGCCGGCGGCACCGGCATCGGCATCATCGAGGCAGCCAAGCAGGCCGGGCGCTACGCAATCGGCGTCGACACCGATCAGGACGGCATGGCCCCGGGCAATGTCCTGACCAGCATGGTCAAGCGCGTCGATGTCGCCGT
>JAKSBE010000400.1 GCA_022361275.1 Kiloniellales bacterium | reverse complement strand
CCGTCTTTATTTGACGATGGTGGCGACGACGCCGGCGCCGACGGTGCGTCCGCCTTCGCGGATCGCGAAGCGCAGGCCCTCGTCCATCGCGATCGGGGCGATCAGTTCGACCTCCATCGAGATGTTGTCGCCCGGCATCACCATCTCCGTGCCTTCCGGCAGCGTCACGACACCGGTCACGTCCGTCGTCCGGAAGTAAAACTGCGGGCGGTAGTTCGTGAAGAACGGCGTGTGACGGCCGCCCTCCTCCTTCGTCAGGATGTAGGCCTCCGCCTTGAAGTTCGTGTGCGGCGTGATCGAGCCCGGCTTCGCAAGCACCTGGCCCCGCTCCACCTCCTCACGGCCCACGCCCCGCAGCAGCGCCCCGATGTTGTCCCCCGCCTCGCCCTGGTCCAGAAGCTTGCGGAACATCTCGACACCCGTCACAACCGTCTTCGTCGTGTCCTTAAGCCCCACGATCTCGACCTCGTCGCCCACGTTCACGACCCCGCGCTCGACGCGCCCCGTCACAACCGTCCCGCGGCCCGAGATCGAGAAAACGTCCTCGATCGGCATCAGGAACGGCTTGTCCTTCGGACGCTCCGGCTGCGGCACGTAGGCGTCAACCTCCTTCATCAGCTCCAGGATCGACTGGCCCCCGATCTCGCCCCCGTCGCCCTCCAGCGCCTTCAGCGCCGAGCCCCGCACGATCGGGATGTCGTCACCCGGAAACTCGTACGAACTCAGAAGCTCGCGAACCTCAAGCTCCACCAAGTCCAGAAGCTCCGGGTCGTCCACCATGTCGCACTTGTTCATGTAGACCACGATCGCCGGAACCCCAACCTGGCGCGCCAGAAGAATGTGCTCACGGGTCTGCGGCATCGGACCGTCCGACGCAGAGACAACCAGGATCGCACCGTCCATCTGCGCCGCGCCCGTGATCATGTTCTTCACGTAGTCCGCGTGGCCAGGGCAGTCCACGTGCGCGTAGTGCCGGTTGTCCGTCTCGTACTCAACGTGCGCCGTCGCGATCGTGATCCCGCGCGCCTTCTCCTCAGGCGCCTTGTCAATCTCGTCGTAGGCCGTGAACTCTGCACCGCCAGCTTCCGCCAAAACCTTCGTGATCGCCGCCGTCAGCGTCGTCTTACCATGGTCAACGTGACCGATCGTCCCGACATTGCAGTGCGGCTTCGTCCGCTCGAACTTCGCCTTGGCCAT